>CABYMF010000001.1 GCA_902519955.1 uncultured Bacteroidota bacterium
AAGAGGTGGGGCAAAATCTTGGTATATATTAGGTCCTGTAAGTTTTCAACCTACTGAGCTTGCTAAATTATGTACAGCACTATTTTTGGCAAAATTTTTAAGTATTATTCAAACAGACCTTAATAAGATTAGGGATATTTTTTTTGTTGGATCTATAATTTTTGTACCTATTTTACTCATAACTCTTCAACCAGATCCTGGTTCAGCGCTAGTTTTTTTGGGATTTATTTTCCCAATATTACGTGAAGGTTTAGACTTAAGGTTTTTTTATTTTGGAATAATAATTTTGTCTGTACTAGTTGTTACTCTAATTTTTAACTTTTTTATATCTACTATAATACTATTTACGATATTTCTATTGATTATTCTATATGGGAGAAGGATCAAGTTAAGGTTAAATTTTATTAAATCTTTTATATCATTACTATTCCTAGTTAGTATCTCCTTCTCAACTAACTATTTATTTGAAAATATACTTGAGCAAAGACACAGAGATAGAATTAATTTAATCCTCGGGGAAGAAATAGATGACAAAGGGATTGGTTATAATATAAACCAATCAAAAATAGCAATAAGCAATGGCGGTTTATTTGGAACAGGATTTTTAGAAGGCACTCAAACGAAAGGTGATTTTGTACCTAGGCAACATACTGATTACATATTCAGTACAATTGGTGAGGAATGGGGGTTTTTAGGTACTCTTAGTACGATACTTTTATTTTTAATATTAATTACACGGATTACATTTAGAGCAGAAAAACAAGCAAATCATTTTAGAAGAATATATTGTCTTAGTTTTTCAAGCCTTCTTTTTATTCACTTTTTTATAAATATTGGAATGTCAATAGGTTTAGTGCCCTCTGTTGGTATACCTCTTCCTTTTGTAAGTTATGGTGGGTCTAGCCTATTAATTTTTAGTATTATGTTTTTTATCTACTTAAATTTTGACTCAACTAGATTAAAAGAGGATTAATCTTTATTGAGTTGAGATAAAATTTGACCACCCTCTGTTGATGATAAATCTTTTAGAAGATTCATTGCCTCATTAACATAGATATCCTTTTCTAAAGTCTTAATCCATCTATCTCTTTTTTCTTTCATATCATCCTTATATAGGGTGTCAGCATTTTGATTATTTTCATTCCAACCAAATACATATGGAGAGATGAATTCATCAATAATTTTTAACTTATCACTCTGAAATTTAAAATTTTCTTGGTCTTCTTTATAGGATTCATAGTTTAAAGAAATCATTTTATCGTCTTGATTAGACTTAACTAGTTTAGCATGCTGATTAATTATAGAAAAGTATTTATTCTCACTGATTCTTTTTTTACTTTTTTCAATTGCTTGTGAATAATTGAAAATTTTTGAGGAGTTGTCATATCTAGCTGGATCAATCCTATTCCATTTTAATGGGTTATCCAAGTCCTTTTCACCGATATCAACATAACTATATCTATTTGGAAATACTAAGTCGCTTTTAACACCTTCCAATTGTGTAGATCCACCATTTACTCGGTAAAACATATCTGTTGTAATCTTTAAAGAGCCTAAATCTCCATAGGTGTTTCCTGATATGACATTATTTAAGTCAATAATATTTTGGACTGTTCCTTTTCCATAGGTTTGTTTACTCCCAAGTATTAAAGCTCTATTATAGTCTTGTAAAGCAGCTGCTAAAATTTCTGATGCAGATGCAGAAAACTCGTTAACCATTATAACAAGTGGTCCATCCCATAATATTGAAGAATCATTATCACTAAGTATCTCTTTTCTTCCACCAATACTTTTAACTTGAACTACAGGACCTTTCTCTATAAAAAATCCAGTAATATCAACAACAGTTTTCAGAGACCCACCACCATTATTCCTAAGATCTAAAATTAGGCCATCAATTCCTTTGTTCTTTAAAGAGATAATTTCTTTTTTTATGTCACTTGCAGCATTTCGCTCACCATAATCATCAAAATCTACGTAAAATCTTGGTAAATTTATTAATCCATATTTATTAGATTCATCATTAATAATTGAAGATTTAGCATATGTCTCTTCAAGCTCAACTATATCTCTAGTTATTTTTACTTGTTCTATTCCACCATCAACCCTTTTAACAGTCAAGTATACATTTGTTCCTTTTTCTCCTTTTATTAAATCTGTTGCATCAGTTAGTTTCATCAAAGATATTTCTTGAGGTTCTTCTTCTTTTGACTGAGCAACAGCAATTATTATATCTCCTACATTCAATAGGTTATCTCTCCATACTGGACCACCTATAATAATTTCTGAAATTTCAACCTGTTGATTTCTTTTGAATAATCTTGCGCCTATACCTTGAAACTTTCCAGAAATATTTTGATCAAAGACTTCTTTTGCCTCAGGACCTAAATAAGTTGTATGAGGATCATATTGAGTAACTATTGAGTTTAGGTAGATAGAAAACCAGTCTTTTCTCTCAAGTTCACTATTAAACTGGAAAAAATCTCTTAGATTATCAATGATAGATTTTCTAGATTCTATCTCAATTTCTGAGTCTGTTTTTGTTTTATCATCTTCGATATTAATTTCTTTTTTTGAGGCGAACCCATCTAAAGCAGACAACTTAAGTCTTTTTCTCCAGAGTTTTTTAAGTTCTTCAATACCATCAGCGTACTCCTGGTTTTCATAGTCAAGATTAATTTCATCATAAATATTAAAGTTAAAAGGTGTGAATAAGACTTCCTGATAAAAGCTTTCAACTTCATCCATCCTACTTTTCAATGTTTCATAGACTATGTTAAAAAAAGTAATATCGGATGATTTTATTTGGTCATCTATCAAAAGTCTATATTGGGAAAATAATTTAATATCTGACTTAAGTAAAAATCTTTTTTGTGAATCAACTGCATCAATAAAATCATCATAAACATTTACTGAAAAATCATCATTAATTATTTTAGGATCATAGTGTAATTTATCAAGCACATAGGATACTAGATCAACAAGAAGTTTATCTTTATTTGGTTCGTCACTTGAGAACTTTGTATCTGAAACCTCAAAGTATATAACCATTGAGACTACAGCAGATATTAAAAAGCCAAATATTCTTAAAAACATGTATCTAAATTAATTTAAAAAAAAACAACTAAGACAGAATAACAGTAAACTTTATGTTAAAGTTAAAGTAGTTAATCGTTTTTATATCTTTGCATCAAATAAAATTTATGGCAAAACCACTAATATTAGTAACAAATGATGATGGGATAAATGCACCTGGTATAAGAACATTGATTAGTGTTATGAAGGATGTTGGAGATATAATTGTTGTTGCTCCAGATAGTCCTCAATCAGGAATGGGACATGCCATAACAATAAATTCTACTCTTCACTCATCAAGGATTACTACAAAGGATAGTGAAGTTATTGAGTATAGCTGTTCAGGGACTCCCGCCGATTGTGTTAAATTGGCAATTAATGAACTAATGCCGAGAAAGCCAGATTTATGTGTTTCAGGAATTAATCATGGATCAAATTCATCAATTAATGTTATATACTCAGGGACAATGAGTGCAGCAATTGAAGCTGGAATTGAAGGTGTTCCAGCGATTGGTTTTTCTTTACTTGATTATAGATGGGATGCAAATTTTAGTGAATCTAAAGATTTTATAAAAAAAATTACTGAAAACGCATTAAAAAATGGTATACCAAAAGGAGTTGTCTTAAATGTAAATATCCCTTCAGTAGAAAAATCAAAGATTAAAGGGGTGAAAGTTTGCAGACAAGCTAATGCTTCATGGGTAGAAGAGTTCGATAAAAGAAAGAACCCATTAGGGCAAGAATATTATTGGTTAACAGGAAAATTTATAAATAAAGATAATGGAGAGGATACTGATGAATGGGCTCTAAACCAAAATTACATATCTATTGTTCCTGTTGAATTTGACTTAACCGCACACCATGCCATTCAGGAATTAAATGAATGGAATTTTAAATGAAATATTACATAATTGCAGGGGAAGCTTCTGGTGATCTTTATGGATCAAAATTAATTAATGAAATATTCTCAGTTGATAAAAATGCAGATGTAAGATTTTGGGGAGGTGATAATATGATAAAAAGTGGAGGGCATAATGTTAAACACATTAAGGAACTTGCTTTTATGGGATTCTATGAGGTTTTAAAAAATATTACAACCATTATTAGCAATATTAACTTTTGTAAAAATGACATCAAAGAATTTAATCCTGACAAAATAATTTATATTGATTATCCTGGTTTTAATCTTAAAATAAGTAAATGGGCAAAGAATAATGGTTATAAAAACTATTATTATATAAGCCCTCAAATATGGGCTTGGAAAGAGAATAGAATTAAAACAATTAAAAAGAATATTGATAAGCTATTTGTAATTTTTCCTTTTGAAAAAGAATATTATCAAGAAAAGCATAGCATGGAGGTAGAGTTCTATGGTCATCCATTAATTGAACAAATTGATAGCTTTAATTCAAGTAATGAATTCCTAAAAAAAAATAAAATTTCCAAAGAGAGGAATATAATTACTTTATTACCAGGAAGTAGATCCCAGGAGATTAATTCAATGTTACCAATTTTTTTGACATTAAAAAAATATTTTTCGAATTATGAATTCATAGTTGCTGGTGTTAAAAATGTAAACGAAAGTGTCTACCAGCCTGCTTTGGACCTAGATGTAAAAGTGTTATATAATCAGACTTATGATCTCTTATCGCATTCAAAAATAGCAATTGTTACTAGTGGTACAGCATCTCTTGAATGTGCCCTTTTCAATGTTCCACAAATAGTATGTTATAAGACTAGTAGTTTTAGTTACTTTATTGGTAAATCATTCGTAAATATTAGCTTTATTTCACTTGTTAATATCATACTTAAAAAAGGTGTTGTTAAAGAGCTTGTTCAAGATAACTTAACAGAAGATAAATTGTTAAATGAGTTATCCAATTTACTTAGTGGTAATAGAATTTCCGATATGCTTAGTGAATATTCAAAGATATATTCAATGCTATCTCGAAAAGAAACTTCAAAAAAAATTGTTAATTCAATAATTGGATAAATTAAATTAACTACTCTATTCCATGCATCATAGCTACAATTTTTTTATTTGCAAAAATCATTAATAATCCAACACAGACAGGCAGAATAGTAAAGATCAAAAAGAAAAATGACATACCATAATCTTGAACAATAGAATCAATATAACTTCCAGTTATTCCAGCAAGATAATTTGCGATTGCACTTGATAGTAACCATACAGCAAACATTAGTCCGATAATTTTCTTAGGAGCTAATTTACTTACATACGATAATCCAACGGGAGAAACACAAAGCTCTCCCAGTGTGTGGAATAAATATGCTAGGATAAGGAATACCATGCTTTGCGAAGCAGTTGATGCCCCAAGGGGGATATTAATTGATCCAAAACTTAAAATTGCAAAACCAAAAGACAGTAGCATTAATCCAATACCAAATTTAATTGGACCCGAAGGGTTAAATTTTGATTGCCAAAATCTTGAAAGTATTGGAGCAAATACGATTATAAAAAATGAGTTTAATATTGCAAACCATGAAGCAGGTACTTCAGTTGCATCCTTAAGAAACTCTCTTGATAACATCCAAATAACTATTCCCCAAATAATAACAAAACTTGATGCAAGAAAAATATTTGAAATTGCATACTTTTCAAAAGTATTTTTAAACAGCATATAAAGTATTATTGTTAAAATAATCATTGGAACAATAGTTAAGACTGTATTAACTATTTTGAAAATTAAAGCTCCTGTTCCCACTAAATTTCTATCTGTGTAATCATTAGCGAATATTGTCATACTTCCACCAGCTTGTTCAAAACCCCACCAAAAAAAGATTGTAACAAATGAAAATATACCTATTACAATTAATCTATCAACAATAATATTTCTTGAAACGTTATCATCATTTGTGTGTGATTCCTCATTATCTTTTTCTTTAGAATTTTTTAATCCAATATTACCAAAAATTTTCTGTCCAAAGTGAAATTGAAGCATACCAAATAGCATGAATATACCAGCCAATCCAAATCCATAATGCCAATTTACATTTTCACCAATATAACCACAAAGTAAAATCCCTAAAAAGGCACCAGCATTTATTCCCATATAAAAAATTGTATAAGCAGCATCTTTAATTTTTCCTTCATCTTTATACATTTGGCCAACTATTGAACTTATATTTGGCTTAAAAAGACCATTTCCCAGAATAAGTAAAGCTAATCCAACATATAAATAGAAATCATAAAAAACCTCAAGAGTCATAGCTGCATGTCCAAGGGTCATCAAAAATGCTCCCGCTACAATAGCCTTCCTATATCCTATAAGTCTATCTGCAATTAAGCCTCCAAAAATTGGAGTAACATAAACTAATCCAGTATATAATGCATATAATTCCATAGCTTCTGCCCTATCCCAACCCCAGCCTTCATTGTCTATTGAAGAGACTAGAAATAATACCAAAATTGCCCTCATTCCATAATAAGAAAATCTTTCCCACATCTCTGTAAAAAAAAGAGTAAAGAGACCTGAAGGATGACCTAAAATTGTACGTTGGTTTATCTCATCCCCATTGAAGATATTTAGTTTTTCCATAGATAGTGTTTGCTAAGATTAAATTGAGATTGATTTCACTTATATTTACATAAAGTAAAGAAAATTATGCCAGATAAAATAATTGGTTTTTCAAAACTTTCAAGAGATGAGAAAATACGTTGGGTTACCAAAAATTATCTTGATAATTCAAATGTATTCGAAAGTATTTTAAATAAATATTTAAATGATGATGAAGACATTCAATCAATTCATAATTCACTTTCAGAAAATGCAGTATCAAATTTTTATTTACCCTATTCTATATCTCCTAATTTTTTAATAAATAATAAAAATTATTGCGTTCCATTAGTTACTGAAGAAAGCTCTGTTGTTGCCGCATTATCAAATTCCTCAAAATTTTGGTATGATAGAGGGGGCTTTAAATCTAAAGTTATTTCAAAAATTAAGACAGGACAAGTGCACTTCAAGTATAATGGAAATGCAGAAAATCTTGAAAAATTTACAAATGAAAATAAACATAGATTAATTGAAGCAACTGATAGAATTACAGAAAAAATGAGAGAAAGAGGAGGTGGTATATCTAAGATTCAATTAATTAATAGATCTACAGAATTAAATTCTTATTATCAACTACATGTAGATTTTAAAACAATTGATTCAATGGGTGCAAATTTTATTAATTCATGTTTAGAAATAATAGCAAATAAATTCAATCAACTTATGAATGATTCACCTCACTTCAAAGAATCTGAAAAAAATCTAGAAGTGATAATGTCAATTTTATCAAATTATACTCCTGAATGTATTGTTGAGTCATCATTAGAATGTAAAATAGGTGATTTAGGTAATATTTATGGTATATCCCCAAAAGAATTTGCCCTTAGATTTAAAGGTGCATTTGATATTGCAAATATAGATATTAATAGAGCTGTTACTCATAATAAAGGAATAATGAATGGTATTGATGCAGTTTTAATTTCAACAGGAAATGATTTTAGAGCTGTTGAAGCTGGGGTTCATGCTTTTGCTTCAAGAAAGGGAAAGTATAAGAGTCTATCAGAGTGCTCAATTATAGATAATATTTTTAAGATTAGCTTGAAAATTCCTTTATCAATTGGAACAGTAGGTGGAATAACAGACGTTCATCCAATGGTAAAACTATCACTTCAGCTTTTAAAGAATCCAACATCAGATGATTTAATGAATATTATTTGCTCTGTTGGTTTGGCACAAAATTTTGCAGCTGTAAAATCATTAGTTACTACAGGGATACAAAAAGGACATATGAAAATGCATTTAATAAATCTTCTGATTAAACAAAATGCTAATAAAGATCAAATAGATAAATCTGAAGAATATTTTAGAGATAAGGATATTAATAGTCAATCAGTAAAAGATTTCCTTGACCAAAATTAATTAAGTATGGAGATTTACAGTAGCGGAAAAGTTCTTCTTACAGGTGAATACGTAATTCTTGATGGTGCGTTATCTTTAGCAAGTCCTACAAAGTTTGGACAATATTTAAAATTTAAGGAGAATCTATCAAACTTAATTAATTGGAAGAGTATAAATTACGATGGAAAAATTTGGTTTGAATGCTCAATAAAAAATGAAAACTTACAAGTTAAATCAACTTCATCAAAAAAAGTTTCAGATACATTAATAAGAATAATAAAACTAATTAGAAAATATAATCCCTACTTTTTGAAGAATAGTGGATCAGATATTTCATCTAATCTAACATTTGATAAAAATTGGGGTTTAGGATCATCATCTACTTTAATATCAAACCTTGCATCATTATCTGGTGTTGATCCATATTTATTAAATAATAAGATTTTTAAGGGGAGTGGTTATGATATAGCTTGTGCAAATAGTATTTCACCAATAGTTTATAGATTAAATAAAGGTCAAAATATAATAAATGAAGTAAGTTTTAAACCTCCCTTTTATGAAAAAATATATTTTATTTATTTAAATAAAAAGCAAAGTTCAATTTCTGAAGTTGAAAATTATAAAAATAATAAAGTGTCTGAATCAGTAATTAATGAAATTTCTAATATCACCTCTATGATCTTGCAGTGTAAATCAATAGAAGCATATGATAAATTGATAGAATCACATGAATTAATTATATCAAATTTAATATCAAAGCCAACTATAAAGGAATCTCTTTTTAAAGATTTTAATGGTAGTATTAAGAGTCTCGGTGCATGGGGAGGTGATATGATTATGGCAACCAGCCATAGCAACCCAAATAATTATTTTATAGAAAAAGGCTACTCCACTATTTTTAAGTTTGAAGATTTATTAGTTTAGTAATATAAACTTCTGTTGTCAACTATTTCTGCTTTAGACTCAAGAACTTCTGGGATTAAAGTTGAGATTCTCTCAACTTCTCGGTCACTCAAAGAATTAGAAATCGCCGAACTAATACTTATATCTTCTGCAATCTCTTTTGATAGAAGTTTTATCAAATAGATACCATTATTACCTTTGAGAATTTTGGATGTTTCATCTTCATCCAGAGAGAATGAAGAACCAATGATGTATGGTTCATTTCCAGCACCAACAAGAATAGGATCATTTTGAGTTACAGCTGAAGCTCTCTCTAAATCAATCTCAAAATCTTGAGAAATAGATTCAATATCATTTGAATTCTTGTACATTTTAACAAAAAAATCAAATTTTTTATCTTTCATAATAATATCTGAAACTTGACCTCTAATCTCATTTATATCAGGTAGTGATTGATTATTAAAAACTTTAACTTTTGCTATTAGATATCCATCATTTAATGTAAATCTTTTAATATCTCCAACTTTAGTTTTATCTTCATAAAGCCACTTAATTACTTGTCTAGAATTATCATATCCAGGAAGACCAGAATCAAAATCCTCGAAAGATTCAAATGAGTCAATGAATAATGTGGAATCACTACTATTAAGTTCCAAGCCACTATTTGCATCAAACTCTGCTTGTGAAGCGATTCTGTAATTATTGTTTGAAGTTTCGTTTGATGGAATTATTTCTTTCACAACATCAGCTATCAACACTTTATTTAAGTTTCCTTCACTTTTTTTATCAATCATTTTAGAAATTTTAAATGTGTTTAGATCCTTATAAGGTCCAAAAACCTCACCTACATTTAAACCAAATAAAATATCAGAGAATTCACTTGAAATCTCTTGCTTAGTTTTGTAAATCGAATCCCAAGCAACATCAGAGTAGATATCAATAAATTCTGTATGATCATTTACATTTTTAAAGCCAATAATATCCTCAATTGTATTTGAAACTTTATTCATTTGAGAGAAGCCATCTTTAAGTAATTCAAGGTTTGATCTTAAATTAGTTTCATCAATCTCTGAGGCAATATCTGGAATAAAAACAAATTCAAGTTCCCTTGACTCTCCTATTTCATATTTTTCTCTATTTGATTTTAAATATGAAGAAATTTCTGAATCCTTGATTTGAATAACAGAATCAGGGATTCTATCAAAAGGGATCCTTAAATATTCAATATTTACTTTATCGTTTTCTAGATGGTATTGAATGTTTGATTCAATATTGGTATAAATTACACTGGATTTAATTAGATCAAAATATATTTTTTGTTTCGCAAGGGAAATTATATTTTGTTCTTGTAGTTTCCATTGATTATACATATTTGGATTTGAACTTCTAAGTTGAGAAATATAGTTAGAGAATTTGTTAAAATCAAATAGACCAATTTCATTTTGAAATAATGGGTTCATTACGATTGATTGATCACCAGAGATTATCTGCTCAAGTTGATCTTTACCAGCGTCAATTCCTAATTTATCTAATTCTTGAACAATGGCTTGGTTTTTAATACCTTGATTCCAAGCTAAATTAACAGCATTTACTGTGCTTAATCCATAAGCACTTTGAGCTTGTTCTACCATCATGTTAAAGCTTTCAAAGTCTATCTCTTCCCCATTAACTTCACCTATTGGTTTATTAGTGCTAAATCCCCCATTAGATGTAAAAACACCTGAAATAACAAAGGCAAATAATGCCATCCCAATCACTATGATTAGGAATATTGATCTCTTTCTAATTTGTCCTAATACAGCCATATTTTAATTATTTTTCGAAATTACAACTTAGTATTTATTAATACTACTCCTTGCGGTTTTTTTTTAAAACTACTTTTTCAATTTTTGATGATGAAGCATGGAGAATTTGAATGGAATATCCATTAATTTTAATTTCGTCACCTACCTTAGGGATCTCCTCTTTATTAAATACAATTAACCCTCCAAGTGTGTCATATGACTCAGACTCAGGTAAATCAAGATCATAAGATTTATTTAGGTATTCTATTTCAAGTCTAGAAGAAAGTTCGTATATACCCTCTGATATCTTTTTTTCATGCAAATCATAATTGTCATGTTCATCTTCTATCTCTCCAAAAAGTTCTTCTACAATATCTTCAACTGTAATAATTCCTGATGTTCCTCCATATTCATCAATTACAACAGCAATACTTTTTCTTTGTCTAGTTAGTTTTTCTAATACATCGTTGACCAGCATAGGCTCTGGAACAAAAACGACTGGCAAAATAACATCATTAATCTCTTTAGGTTTTTTTAAAAAATCAAATGAATGAACATATCCAACTATATCATCTATCGAATTTTTATAAATAGGAATTTTTGAAAGACCAGTTTCAATTAGAAGGTTTTTTGCATTTTCAATATTTGAAGAATCTTCTAAAGCTATAATTTCAGCTCTTGGAACCATAATGTCTCTTGCTTTTATGTCAGAAAGTTCTAGAGCATTTTGAAAAATTTCAATTTCTGAATCTAGATTATCGGCAGATTTATCTATTTCATTCTCAATGTAATTCTCCAATTCTAACTTTGAAAAGGAGAATTGGGATTGATTGTTGGTTACCTTAAATAAAAACTTTAGTATAAAGTCTGATGTAATTGTAACCAGACTAGTAATAGGGTACAATATTATAAAAAAAATATAAGCAGGAATTGAAAAGATTTTCATTGAAAGATTTGAATAAATTTGAAATAATACCTTAGGAATAAATTCAGCTGCTATTAAAATAAGTAATGTAGAGATTATTGTTTGTAGTAAGAGAACAGTTAGCTCATTCATAGATTGTAAAAACAGAAATGATAAGTTATCTAAAATAAACTGCCCCATAAATAACCCATAAATAACCAGAGCAAAACTATTACCTATCAACATTGTAGATATGAATCTAGATGGATCTTTAGTAATTATTGATAATAGTTTCGGAATTAAACCCTTTTGTTTTTTTTCAATCTCAAGATTTAATCTATTCGAAGAAACATATGCTATTTCCATTCCTGAAAAGAATGCTGAACAGAGCAGACTGAGTAAAATTATCATTAGTTTTTATTTGAGTATTTTCTTCTAAAATGTCTTCTAAATAGAGCCATTAAAATTGAAAGAATAGAGAAACCTAAAAATATATATGCTCGATTGTCATTAATACCCCAGTTTTCAAAAAAACTAAAAATTGATATGACAGCAATAACCCAATAAATTATTTCTGAAATTAGATAATGTTTCATTCTTCTATTATATTAATTGACCCCTTTAGGTTTCCGGTAACAAGATCGGTAAAGTCACGATTTGAATCAAGCCTACTAGCAATTATTTTATTTGTTTTATCAATATACTCAAAATCATTTTCAGTAAAAAGCCATTCATTTTCAGTATCATAGTAAAGTTTGTCAGTAGTTAATATTTCATTATCAGTTGTAGTAATCTTTACATTATTGTTAAATTCCATAAATCTAAATGAGTTGTAAACAATTGCATATTCTGACCTGATTGTTGAGGTTTTATTTTCATCATAGATAATAAGCTCTACATCATCAAAAAATTCAGAATAATTTAATATATCATTTGTAAAATCATAGTGAATTTTACCAGAAACAAATGACTTAGTAAGCGTTGAGTCAGTGTAAGTCATAGTAAAATTCTTGGCAATACTTAGAGGTGTTTTATCATTAGTATAGTCTGTTATAGCAGGTTCGTTATTACATGAAAGATTAATAATGAAAAATAGTAATAAATTATGTGAATACCTCATTTTAAAGGTTTGGAACCCTTATGCTTCTTTTTATCCAACAAGAAAAGGTGATGCTTGTTCCCTGACTTCCTTCAGTAAATATATCTGTTTTAGAAGGTGCTCTTCCATTAAATGCTGCTGCGGTTCTTTCAGATATCTTTTTAAGTGAAGCATCAACCCTTCCGGCTTTTAATGCAGTTTGTGCAGCTAACCAAAAAACAGCTCTTTTATTAAACTGTGTATCACCACATCCATTTGCACTATCAGCATACATATTTGATATTAAAAGGTAAGCTCTCCCCAAAGATGGTTGATATGATAAAGCTTGCTCGGCATAATTTCGAGCAGATACTCTTCTTCCAGCATTTTTAAATTTAACTGCAATCTTGTACAATATATTTGCTTTTTTGTAATTATCAGTCTGAAGTGAAACTGACTCTTGGTAGTATTTCAAAGCGTCTTCAGAGTTTCCTTGTTTATCATTTAGTATTCCTAAATAATATGCTGAATCAGCTGATGGTTCAAGACTATGAAGTTGCTCAACTAAAGTAACAAAAAGTGGATCATCTGAGCAATCTTTACCATCCAGTCGACCTGCAGCTCTTCTAATCCATAATGTATTATTTTTATTCTCTTCGAAATTCTTTGAATATAATGGTACAAGTATATCACAAGTAGCTTCTTTCGCAATGAGCTGATCAATTAGTTGTAGATATGCACTAACTGCATTTGAGTTTGTGTCGTATATCCTTTTATTTCTCACTTCTCTAGAAGTAAGTGGAGTTCCAGACTCTTCTTTTTTTAGAATTATATCAATATTTTTTGAAATGTTAGTCTTTAAAAGCTCAAACTTTTCAGTCAATTCTTCATACTTTTCAAACAAAGTTTCAAGATTAATTTCTGAACCAGACTTGAACAGATCATATGCTGTTTGAAAGTAATATGCTAATGATTTTGGATTTGTGAAGCTTAATGGATCATTCTTGAAAGCATAATCAAAAGTATCATATATAAGTTCTTTATCTTTTATACCATTATCAAGCATTGCCTGACCCTTATTACTAAATATTTTTCCTATTTGTTTTTGACCTTTTCTTTCAGGAAATATTTCAGCCCATTGATCATAAAGAGATAGTAGGTCATTTAAGTATTTATTTTTTTCATCCTCAGATGATGCATTTTTTATAAAGTCTTTAAGTATTATTTCACCATATTGATAAGTTGCAAGGCTTAACTTTGGACAATTATCTAATACCATTGTCCATGGTTCGTATGCAGCCTGGTAATTTTTAATTTTAGCAGATTCAGCAAATATTGACAGCTGCTCAATGCACTGATCATTACTGAGCTGAGATAGAAGAGGTGATGTAAATAATATTAAAAATAAATTTCTAAAAAACTTAAATTGATTCATAGAGTTTATATCTAATTATACTTTCTTTTTATAAACCAAACGTCATTTAAAGTTAATCCTAGTCTTAAAGAAAAATAATTCTCTTTAATTACCTCAGAATCTCCAATTGAACCAATTTCAAGACCTAGATTAGCTTTTGATAAACCTGCAACAGGTAATCCAAGCCCCAAATTTAAGCTAAATTGATTTATGGGCAAATTATTTACAATAATACTTTTTTTGATATTTTTAATTCCAAACCTATATTTAACTCTTTTCCAGTAGCTAACTAAAGATGAATTATCTGGAATAAAGTATCCTCCTAATGCAAGTGAATTTGAATCTCGATAAATTATATTTTCAATATTTAGAAAAACATTCTGAAATCCAGAAGATAGTTTAGATTCATATTGAGCACCAAAAAACCATGAATCTTTCTTCTCTATTCCAATTGAATAAATTGACTTAGAGGGAACCTTAAGTTTAGTATTTTCAATACCTCTTGAATTTAAATCAACATTAACAAAGTCACCCAAAGATTCTACTGTTATTGAAGATGCATTAGATGTATACAAAGATTCTGAATTAAAAGAATTAAGTTGCCCTTCAGGATAAAGACTAAATAATAGGTTTAACTTCAAGTCATTCTTCAAAGGGATCATAATATTTGATGAAAAGTGATATGTAAATCCATCTATTTCAGAACTACTATTTGAAAAAAGACCATAGTTTACTCCCTCAACTAGATTAATCTTTTCATAATTAAATTTTCCAAAATTATAGTTTAGCGTTGTACCAAAAGAAAGATATTTTAGCATTGAGATCCCAATAGATATAAATGCTCTATTAATGTTTCCATCTGCTCGAAAATTTCTAGTATTAATGGAGTTTAAGGTGTTATAATCATCTGTTGTTTGAAGATTAAACCCAACAGAAGAATATGGAATAACTCCAAATCCAAATCCAAAATTTTTAGTTGGAATTCCAATAGCAATATAATTAATATTTGATGTCTTGATAGTTTCTTTAAGGTTATTATTAGATAAACTTGAAGACTTATAAAAAGTACCAATTAGATAATTAGTCGACTTTAATTTAGCCAATGAAGATGGATTATTAATATTAAATTCGATTGAGTCAATAGAAGAGTCAATACCCCCCATAGATTGATAAGATACATTACCCGTAAAATTTATTTCTCCTAATTCGTTCAACGAAAATGGGGAGCCAGTGTTTGTCTGGGAAACAACAGATAAATTTAAAGATGCTAATATTACTAAAAAATGATATTTAGTTCCCTTCATTATATTTTATAATGTTATTAAGACCTATTGCTAAAAAGTCTAAGTCCGCAAATATTGCATTTTTTATCTTATTTAGCAAAAAGGTGGAATCACCCCCTGTGATAATGATATTAAGATTTAAATATTTTTTTTCTAAACGATTTATATACTCTTTTATTTCTCCAATAATTCCAATTGAAACTCCAATGTGAATCGAATCATTTGTATTAGACCCAATTATTTTATCTATATCATTAAATTCAAGAAAAGGTAAATTTGATGTAAACTCTGATAAACTCTCATATCTCATATTTATTCCTGGAGAAATAGCACCCCCATGATATATATTTTTTGAGTCAATAAAATCATATGTAATACATGTTCCAATATCAATTACCAAGCTATTTTCACTAGGAAATTTAAAAAAAGCAGCTGAAACTAATCCAATTCTGTCTTGTCCTAAAGAATTTTTTGTTTTGTATTTGTTATAAAAAGGAATTTTAAGTTTTTTATCTGATAATTCAAAATAAGTAATCTCTTCAAAAATTTTAGATATTTCATTCCTGTAACTTTTAGTTACAGATGAACAAATTATATTTTTAATATCATAATTTTTTGAAAGAGATTTAATATAGATAGTAAGGGATGCTTCATCCAAAAATTTTTTTGAAATAATTTTACTGTCCTCAAATAAATAGACTTTAGCCAAAGTATTTCCTATATCAATCACCAAATTCATACTACATTTTTTTATAAAATTACAGAAACATTTGAATACAGCTTTGTTTAAAATTAATATATTTGCCTTTCCTTTTTGGTACCATAGCTCAGTTGGTAGAGCAAAGGACTGAAAATCCTTGTGTCCCTGGTTCGATTCCTGGTGGTACCACAAAAAACCTCACTTAGTGGGGTTTTTTTGTATATTACTGTTCCTAAATCGATATATTTGACCTACTATATAGATCAATTTTATTTTAAAAAAAATAAATTTTGGATGTTTAAGCTAATGGGGGCTTATACTTTCAATAAAAGTCTTATAAATTCTGATGGGCTTAAGTTTATAAAACTTCTAGGAACAGGTTCAGAAGATGGTTTTAGTATCATGCCTGACTTTTCATCATATGTGATGATTACATCATGGAAAAATGACGGTTTTAGAAAAGAATTTATTAATAAAAATAAATTATTTAATGAGATAGTTTATAACTCCTCAAAACGAATCGAAATTAAAATTGACCCCTACAGCTCAATTGGATCATGGAATGGTATAAACGCTTTCAAAAATGAAAGCTATTATAAAGAAGGAAAAATTATTGTCTTAACTAGAGCAAGAGTTAGACTAAATAGATTAATTAAATTTTTTATTGGCACCACATATACTGCTAAATCCATAAAAAATAAAGAAGGAGCAGAGTATTATAAAGGTATTGGTGAACTACCAATTATAGAACAGTCTACTATTAGTATTTGGACAAGTGAACAAAGCATGAAAGATTTCGCATATTCAGATAAAAACCACTTAAGAATAATCAATAAAGCAAGAAAAAATAAATGGTACTCAGAGGAACTATTTGTAAGATCTAATATTCTATCCATAAAAGAATTCAAATGAAGAAAAAAGTAATAGTTATTGGATCAGGAGTTGCAGGTCTTGCTGTATCTATTAGACTAAAAACAAAAGGGTATGATGTTGAAGTTTATGAAAAAAATGATAATGTAGGTGGGAAATTAAGTGATTTTTACATTGATAATTTTAGACATGATTTTGGACCAAAGTTATTTACGATGCCAAATCTTGTCAAGGATATATTTATAGATGCAGGGGTAAATATTGATGACTATTTTAAATATGAAAAGCTTGACATAGCATGTAAGTATTTTTGGGATGATGGTTATACTTTTAATGCATATTCTGATAATAAAAGGTTTACTAATGAGATCCAGAGGAAATTTAATAAAGAAGAGGAAAGGGTTAAAAGCTATATTTATAAATCAAAAAAGAAATTTAATCTGGTGAAAAAAATATTCCTTGAAAAATCACTTCATAGAATATCAACATACCTATCATTTGATGCATTTAAAGCGATTATAAATATTATACAGTTGAACATATTCATAACTTTAGACTCATTAAATAAGAGATATTTTAGTGATAAAAAGCTAATTCAAATCTTCAATAGGTATGCTACCTATAATGGATCAAGCCCATATTTAACCTCTGGGATAATGTCAATCATTCAACATTTAGAACATGGCCTTGGGGTTTATATGCCTAGAAAAGGTATATCTGATATTTCATACTCTTTATTTAATCTTGCAAAAGATATGGGTGTTAAGTTTCACTTTAATTCAGAAATTAATCAAATTTTAGTCAAAAACAAGTCTGTATTTGGAGTAACGGTAAATGAAATAAATCATAAAGCAGATATTATTATCTCTAATATGGATGTTAGTTTAACTTATGATAGGCTTCTAAAAGGGCATAATAAGCCTTTTTTTATTAAGAAATACCAGCCATCAAGTTCGGCTGTTGTTTTTTACTGGAATATGAACAGATCCTTTTCAAATATTAATGTTCATAATATAATATTCAGTAAGAACCAAGAAAAAGAGTTTGATTACATATTTAATAAAAAATCAATTTATAATGATCCTACTGTTTATATATGTTCAACATCAAAAATTGTAAAAGAAGATGCTCCTGATGGATGTGAAAATTGGTTCATATTGATTAATTCTCCATTTGATAATGGACAAGATTGGGAAATCATTAAAAAAGATCTTAAAAATGATATTATAAAAAAGATAAATTCGACTTTAAAAGTTAATATTGAAAATAATATAATCAATGAGAAGATATTAACTCCTGTTGATATTGAGATAGAAACACTTTCCAAATTTGGATCATTATATGGGAGCTCAAGTAATTCTTTACAATCTGCTTTTGTTAGACATCCCAATTTTTCAAAAAATATAAATAACTTGTACTTTTGTGGTGGTAGTGTTCATCCTGGAGGTGGAATTCCACTTTGCTTAAATTCGGCAAAAATTGTTTCAGAACTAATAAACTAATATGTTAAAATTACTTGATAATAACGAATTGAGAAATATTTCAATTTTTATTATTTGGCTTATAAATATTAGTGGTTTTTTCGGGATCTTATCCGATGAGAAAGATTTTTTTCTTTCATCTTCTCCATATGTCTTAACTCTTACACTCTTATTACTAATAGTAAATAACAACTTTGATAAAAGGTTTTTAATAAAATTGTCTCTTATTTTCTTGTTAGGGTTAATTGTTGAAATTATCGGGGTGAATTATTCATTTTTTTTTGGTGACTATCAATATGGAAATAATCTTGGTATTAAATTTTTTGGAGTACCTATGGTAATAGGTTTTAATTGGGTCCTATTAATAATTTTAACAGGTAATTTAGCTCATAGATTATTTCCAAAATCAAAAATTAGTAAAGTGTTTGTTGGTTCAATTCTAATGATTCTATTAGATCTACTTATTGAGATTAGTGCTCCTAAGCTTGATTATTGGGAATTTACAATTTATCCTGTTCCATTATCAAATTATTTATGGTGGTTTGTTTTCTCAATTTTTTTCCATTTAATATATCAGTCTAATACTAATAAAGAATTCATAGTATCTTCAAATATTTTAACCGTTCATTTTTTATTTTTTGGGATGTTAGCGCTTTTTCTGTAGATTTATAATAAATTAATCTATCATGAAATATATATATGCAATCTTATCACTTGCTTTAATTACAAGCTGTAATATGCCAGCTGAAAATCAAACAAATAATGGAGAGCCTGAAGGTCCTCACACATCTGCAGATTGGCAAATCTGGGCTTATTCAACAGCTGCTCCAGATTACATAGCTGCTGATGCAACTGTATTTGATGGTCCACCAGACATGGGAGGTAATCTTTTAAGGGAAGGCTCAAATGGGTGGACTTGCTTACCAGCTAACCCAAGAGGACAATCTGACCCTGAAAATGGATGGGTTGATGCACATGAAGCTATGCCTTTATGTGGTGATTCAGAAGTGTTTAAATGGATAGGTGCATACTTTGCTGGAGAAACTCCAGTAATGGATAAAGACGGATATGCTTGGATGCTTCACGGAGACATGGGAGAAGACAATACTATGGCCGGGGTAATGATGAAAGAAGATTCAGCAGAGGGCCAATGGATAGAGTCAGGTCCTCATTTAATGAGAATGCCTGCTAATCCTTCCTCATTAGACGGAATGACTACTGACTTTACATCAGGCGCACCTTATGTAATGTTTGCAGGTACTATTTATGCACATGTAATGTATCCAATGGCAGGTTATTATGATTATCAACCAGAATCTGCTCCTAAATAAATTAATATATAATAAAAAAACCCTCAAATGTTGAGGGTTTTTTTTTATAATTTTCTAAGAAATAACCTTGTTTTGATTAAATTTAATTAATGGAATACTTACTCATTATTATAGTAATAATTGGTTCTCTTTTTGGACTTTATTTTTTTATAAAAAAGCAGATTGAATCTAACTCAGAGGAAAGGAACAAGGAGATTGAGTCTAAGCTAGATAATTTGGTAGAGGCGTTTAAGCTAGAGTCTGCAAAAAATTTAGCAGATCAAATCAAAGATTCAAAGCAAGATCAAAAAAATATGTCTGATACTTTAGAGAAGGTTACTAAAGAACTTGAGAAAATTAAAGGAACTAATGAGCAAGTATTAACATTTGCAAATCAAATGAAAACCCTTGAAAAAATTCTAGGAAATCAAAAGCAAAGGGGGATATTAGGTGAGATTCAATTAGAAAACTTACTAGCAAATGTTTTGCCTCCTGAATTGTTTCAGATGCAATATTCATTTAGTAATAATGAAGCTGTTGATGCTATAATTAAAGTTGGTGAGTTTATCATTCCTATTGATGCAAAGTTCTCTTTGGATAATTATAATAAAATGATTGAAGGTGACGAAACAGACACGGATAAGTTGAATGATCTTGAGAAAAAATTTAAAAATGATATAAAAAACAGGATTGATGAAACCTCAAAATATATTAGACCTAATGAGGGTACAGTAGATTATGCTTATATGTTTATTCCTGCTGATGGACTATATCAAGACTTACTAAATAACAAAGTTGGATCATTAAAAATTAATCAAAGAGATCTCGTTTCGTATGCATATCAAAAAAAGGTAATGATAGTATCTCCTATGAGTTTATTCCCAATGCTTCAAGTTACTAGTAAGGCATTGAATAACATGAAAGTTGAAGAGTCTATTCAAGAGATTCAGATGAATATTGAAAAACTAGGAAATCATTTAAAAGCATATTTAACTTATCATGAAAAGTTGGGTAATAGTCTCGGTACTGTAGTCAATCATTATAATGTTAGTAATAAAGAGTTTAAAAAGATTGATAAAGACATCACTAAGCTAACTTCAAATAGAGCTTCTATAGGTATTGAGAGTGAAAATCTAGATAGACCTTTGATTGAAGACTAAAAAAAAAAGCCCTCCAACTGGAAAGCTTATTTAGTTGCCTTAGCAACACACAACGTGCAAATGTAATGATTTTTATCAACTTGTCTTTAATAATATCAAAAAGTCCATGATAGCACTCTTGATTTTATCCAGATCTTCTGTAAAATGATTAATCATAATGCTAAAGACATATTGCTTTCCTTTATCTGTGGTTAAATATCCAGAATAGTTATGATTATTTTTTAATGTTCCTGTTTTACCCCATACAAAGGCTTCAGTATCAGTTATAATATAATTATTAGGAAAAATTTCTTTGATTTTTTCAAAATCATAATAGTAATCTATCTTTTCTAAAGATGAGACTATTGATGATGTCTGAATCAAATTATATCTTGAAAGCCCAGAACCATCATATAACTGAATTTTATTATCATCTAAATTATTTAGTGTTTTTTTGAGACCTTTCTCTACAGATATAGTATCATTATAACGGAGAGATATATTTGCAGCCAAACTTTCAGAAATCAAATTATCAGAGTCTTTTAAGACAGCAGAGTATATTTTAGCCTTTACATTACTATTCCATGTTGTATAATTTTTTAGACCTTCTTCATCAAAGCTAACTGAGGTGTTAAAATACTTTTTAAGTAGATTAATTGTATTTTTCCTTGAAGTAATAAATGGATGATAAATTGTGTCTCCATGTTTTATTAAAGAAGGGTTGATAAAGAAATTATTTTCTTTATTACCTCTAAACACTTTTTCTTTCTGCTCCATATTCAAGGTAATTTTGAAAATATCAGGGGATACTTCTATAGAGTCGTCAGATAGTTTAACAATTTGAATTACATTTCCATAAATCGGCATTTCTGATCTTTCAGCTTGAAAATAATATTTAAAATCATCCCAAGCCCAAGCTGGACCATATTTATTTAAATCTGTAATTGGTTTATGGTATACGATATGATTAAATGATTTTATAAATTTTTCTAGATCTTCATCATCATATTTTGGGTGAGCAATAAATGGATATCCTGTTGAGGAAATTCTTAATGTATCATTAGAAATTTTGTATTTAATGGAAGGGATAGTATCTCCTGCACTTATTGATCCAAAAACAGTTAAAATTTTTGTATTGGATGCTGGTGTCATGAAAGTATTTATATTAATACCTCTTATCTTTTTATCCTTATTTAGCTGTTTTATTGCAATTGAAACAACTGAATTTTTTAAATTTTCATTTTTAGAAACCCATCTGTCAATCTTTTTACTTGAGATTTGAGAGTAAACATTTGAACATATTAAGATTAGAATTAAAGCTTTTTTCACTCTGACAATATAATAAAAAAGAAAACCCTCTATAAAGAGGGTTTAAATGCGGTCTGGACGGGACTCGAACCCGCGACCCCCTGCGTGACAGGCAGATATTCTAACCAACTGAACTACCAGACCAAAATCGGTTGCAAATATAATTATTTTGGATTATAAAGCTGCATTAATTGCATCTTCATATGTTTTTTTTGGAGCTACGCCTACTTGCCTAGATACAAGTTCTCCATCCTTGAATAATAGAACAGTTGGTATATTCCTAACTCCATACTTAGCTGCAAACTCTTGGTTTGCATCAACATCAATTTTACCAATTACTGCTTTACCCTCAAAGTCTTTACTGAGTTCATCTATAATTGGGCCCACCATTCTGCATGGCCCACACCATTCTGCCCAGAAATCCACAAGAACAGGCTTATTTGACTTTAATACTATTTCTTCAAAAATTGAATCGTTTAATTCTAGAGCCATAATTTTTTATTTTGAAGCAAATTTAATCTAAATTTGACAAATGAGAAATATTCTTTCAATTACATTATTTTTTTTAATTAATTCTTGTGATTCTAAAAAAAACACAAAAAAATCTTGGAATGATGAGGACAAAGATATAGTATACAAAGAATGTATTTCATATAGTCAAGTAATTTTGAATTATGAAAATAATATGGCTTCAAAATATTGTGATTGTCTAACAAATAATTTGTTTCAAAAATATGCTGACTTTAGAACCTATTATGATGAAGTCCAATTATATCCTACTAATATATTTGCTGAGATGGAAATCTGTAAAAACTAGCTTAAACTAAATAAATTTAATTTAGTTTATAATCAAATTCATTTTTTTCTAAAGATATAAGAAGATCTTTAGTAATTGTAACTCTTGTCTGTTCTGATATCATATTTAGTTTAAATTCGTTTTTGGGATCAATAATATCAAAGTAAACTGGTTTAGAACCTTTGTATTTTGATAATGTTTTTTTTAGTTTTTGGACTTCATCTAAATTTAAAGTATTAGAATCTACTTTAAGCGTTATTTTTTTAGAACTTGAGTCAATAATTCCATCTAATAATTCCATATTTAAAAATTGAATTCTTGGGTCACCTACTCTCCCTGTTTCTCGATTAACCCATCCTTCCCTGATTGAAATTCTAAGTCTTAATATTTTATTCTCAACTAAGAGGTGCTTATATTTTAGATAATCCTCCCCAAAAATTCTAAATTGATATTGATCATTAAAGTCTTCAAACGAGAAAACAGCAAATCCGTTTCCTGTTTTTGATACTAGATGTTCAACTTCATTTATAATTCCACCTACATATAGGTCCTTGTTTATTATAAGGTTTAAATCATTTAAAGATGATAACCCAGTAGAGGTGAAATTGTTTATCTCTCTTATATAATCATCTAGTGGGTGTGCAGATATATATATACCTACAACTTCTCTCTCTTTTTTTAATCTTTCGAGATTAATCCATTCATCACAATCAGGCATAGTCATATCTGATTGGCTATCAATTGCTTCATCCTCAAACATACTAATCTGAGATGAATTTAATAATTCTTGATGTTTTGCTCCATGTTTAATAGCTTTTTCTAGAAAAGTTAAACCATCTTTATCCATATGGAAATATTGCGCTCTTTTATTATTAAATGAGTCCAAACCACCTGCTAATACCAGATTTTCAAAAGTTTTTTTATTTGCTAGCCTAAGGTCAATCCTCCTAGCAAAATCGTATATATCTTTATATGATCCATCTTTTCTGTTTTTAACAATAGTTTCAACCGCGCCTTTTCCTACACCTTTAATAGCTCCCATCCCAAACCTAATTGCCTTATCTTCATTAACATTGAATTTATAGAATGATTCGTTTATATCAGGACCTAATACCCTAACTCCCATTCTTTTACATTCTTCCATGAAAAAAGTAACTTGTTTTATATCATTCATATTATTTGATAGAACAGCTGCCATATATTCAGAAGGATAATTGGCTTTTAGATAAGCTGTTTGGTATCCTATTAATGCGTAACATGTTGAATGAGATTTATTAAATGCATAAGAAGCAAATGCCTCCCAGTCTTTCCATATTTTTTCAAGTATTTCAATACTATGACCATTTTCTTGTCCACCTGTCATGAATTTGGGTTTCAATTTTTCAATTAAAGAAAATATTTTTTTTCCCATAGCTTTCCTTAATAAGTCAGCTTCACCTTTTGAGAAACCTGATATTTTTTGAGAAAGTGACATAACCTGCTCTTGATAAACAGTTATTCCATAGGTTTCATTTAAAAATTCCTCCATCTCTGGTATATCATATGCGATTGCTTCAGAGCCATTTTTTCTGGATATAAATGATGGAATATACTCTAGGGGACCAGGCCTGTACAGAGCATTCATAGCTATTAAATCATTAAAGTTAGAGGGCTTTAAGTCTTTTAAATACTTTTGCATTCCTAGTGATTCATATTGAAAAATTCCAACTGTCTCACCTCTTTGAAAGAGTTCATATGTTTTTTTATCATCTAAAGGAAAATTTTCTGGATACAACTGTTTATCATACTTATATTTTATAAGCTTAACAGTGTCTTTAATAATGGTTAGTGTCTTTAAACCTAAGAAATCCATTTTAAGTAGTCCTGCATCTTCAACAACTGAATTATCAAATTGAGTAACAAAAAAATCTGAATCTTTCGCTTTAGTAATTGGTACAAATTCTGAAATATCACTTGGAGTAATAATTACTCCACATGCATGAATCCCAGTATTTCTCAGAGAACCCTCTAAAAGGCTTGCTTGTTTTAGAGTCTGTGCAGATAAATCACTGGAATTATATAATTTTTTTAATTCACTGACTCTGCTAAACTCATCAGTTCTGAGCTCAGACTTTAATTCAGTATCTTTTTTTGAAAAAATCTCACCTAACTTCATGTTTGGAACTAGCTTAGAGATCCTATCAACTTCAGATAAAGATAGATCAAGTACTCTTCCTGTATCTCTGATTGATGACTTAGCAGCCATCTTACCATATGTTATTATTTGAGCAACTTGTTGAGAACCATATTTATTGACAACATATTCTATTACTTTATTTCTTCCTTCATCATCAAAATCTATATCAATATCAGGCAAGCTAACTCTATCAGGATTTAAAAATCTCTCAAAAAGGAGGTTATACTTTATTGGGTCAATACTCGTTATACCTAGAGCATATGCAACAACTGAACCAGCTGCTGATCCTCTTCCTGGTCCAACTGATACTCCCATCTCTCTTGAAGCGCTAATAAAGTCCTGAACAATTAAAAAATATCCTGGATAACCTGTTTTAGAGATTACATCAAGTTCAAAATCAATTCTTTCTTCTAGATCTTTATCTATTTCTTTATATTTTAATTTTATTCCCTCAAGAGTTAAATGTCTCAGATAAAGGTTTTGACCCTTCTGGTTATCAAAGTCATTATTTTGAATAAATTTTTTAGGAATTTTAAAGTCTGGAAGCAGTACTTCCCTTGCTAGTTCAAAAGGTTCGACTTTATCTATTATCTCTGATATATTATAGATGCTATCAGGAATATCTTTGAATAATTCAAACATTTCATCTTTAGACTTGTACCAATATTCCTCATTAGGTAATCCGTATCTGAAACCTCTTCCTTTTCCAATTGGCACTGACTGCTTTTCACCATCTCTAACACATAGTAAAATATCATGGGCATTTGCTTCTGTCTTTGTGGTGTAAAAAGTATTATTAGTAGCTATAATCTTTATGTTGTATTTGGAGCTAAACTCTTTAATAATTGGTATTATATAATCTTCATTCTCTTGATTATGTCTTTGAATCTCTAGATAAAAATCTGATCCAAATGTATCCTTCCACCAACTTAATGAATCTTCTGCTTTTTCTTCTCCTTGGTTTAGAATTTTAGATGATATCTCTCCTCTTAATCCACCCGATAGTACTATAATATCCTTAGAATATTTTTCAAGGATTTTTTTATCAATTCTAGGTAAGTAATAAAAACCTTCGATATTCGCTATAGAACTTAGCTTTGACAAGTTTCTAAAACCATTCTTATTTTTAGCTATAAAAATCATTTGATACCCATCGTCTCTATTGGATTTATCAAGATGATTATCACAGATGTTTAATTCACAGCCAACTATTGGCTTAATATATTTTTGTCCATCACTCAGATTCTCATTATAGTTTTTTAGCGTTTTGATAAAATGAAAAGCACCCATCAGGTTTGATTTGTCTGTAATTGCAATTGCATCATGAAAATACTCAATTGAGTATTTTAATAAATCTGATATTTTTGAGGTTGATTGAAGCACTGAAAATTGAGTATATGAATGAAGATGACCAAATTTAAATTCCTGTTTATTTATTTCAGCTTTTAGATGTTCATTATTCTTTTCAACATTTTGATCTTTTTTTAATTTTCTAGACTCCTCAAATAAGTCGATATGATTGATATCTGGAACGATAACTTTGGAGAGATCAAGCTTGGTTAGCTCATCTAAAATTTCATTATTATTTACAATAGAACTTGGATGAATTTTTTTCTCTTTTAATAACTTGAATAAACATAATGCTGTTGCCTCAACATCAGCAGAAGCATTATGAGCAGACTCAAATTTTTCATTAAACAGATGTTTGTATAGTTCCATAAGGGTAGGTAACTTAAATTTCCTCCCTCTTCCACCAGTTAGCATACATATTCCAGCTGTTTCTTCAGTACATGTGTCAATTTTTGGGAAGTCTTGAAGAGGGTTAGCTCCTGCAGACCTTAAGTATTCAGATCCCAGAATTTTTTCATCAAAGTTTAAATTATGACCACATATAAATTTTGATCTTTTTAAGTCTTCATGAAATTTATCTAAAACAAAACTAATTTCAACTCCAATCTTTTTTCCTAGTTGTGTTGAAATTCCATGAATTTTTTCTGAGTCATATGGAATTGAGAAACCATCAGGATAAACAATATAACTTTGATTAGAAATACATTTTCCCGACAAATCGTGAACCTGCCATGCAACTTGAATTGCTCTTGGCCAGTTATCAAAATCAGTTAATGGAGCACCCCATTTTTTTGGTAAACCGGTAGTTTCAGTATCAAAAATTAAAAACATTTAGGAATAGTTTCAATTACTAATTTAATATTTTATCTTGGATTGTTTTTGAATATTTATTAATAGTTTTTAATGAAAAAAAGCAAAGAAACTTTTACAATTACTGCTGCTTTACCATATGCAAATGGACCTATTCATATTGGACATTTAGCAGGTGTTTATATCCCTGCCGATATATACGCACGATATAAGAGACTGACTGAAAATGATGTTGTATTTATTTGTGGAAGTGATGAGCATGGTGTTGCTATATCTTTAGCTTCAAAAAAAGCATCCATAAGTCCAAAAGAATTAATTGATAAATATGATGAAATGATTAAATCATCTTTCAAAGAATTTGGTATTTCATTTGATAATTATTCAAGGACTTCAAAAGAAATTCATCATGAAACGTCTATAGAATTATTTGATCTTCTTAAAGAAAAAAATCTATTTTCATTAAGTGAATCAGATCAGTATTATGATACAGAAGAAAGTCAGTTTCTTGCAGATCGATATATTGTAGGGACTTGTCCATGTGGAAAATTTGATGAAGCTTATGGTGATCAATGTGAAAAATGTGGTGCAACACTTAGTCCTGACGAGCTTATCAACCCCAGATCAGCTATTTCTGATTCAACACCAATACTAAAGGGAACTAAACATTACTATATAAAACTTGATGAATTTGAGGAATTTATTAGAGAATGGATAACAATCGAAAATAAAGAAAAATGGAAGGTGAATGTTGTTGGACAAGTTAAGTCATGGTTGGATAGTGGGCTTAAACCAAGAGCCGTTACTCGAGATCTAGATTGGGGTATTCCAATTCAAGTTGATGGTGAAAATGGAAAAGTTTTATATGTATGGTTTGAAGCTCCTATAGGATATATATCCTCTACCAAAGAGTGGGCACTAAAAAATAAAAAAGATTGGAAACATTATTGGAAAAATCCTAAAACAAATCTAATTCATTTCATAGGAAAGGATAACATAGTATTTCACTGTGTAATATTTCCAATTATGTTAAAAATGTTTGGCGATTTTATTTTACCTAAAAATGTTCCAGCAAATGAATTTCTTAACCTAGAGGGAGATAAGATATCTACATCAAGAAACTGGGCAGTTTGGTTACATGAATATCTAGTGGAGTTTCCAAATATGCAAGATGTTTTAAGATATGTTTTAACAGCTACCTGTCCTGAGACAAAGGATAATGACTTTACCTGGAAAGAGTTTCAGACAAGAAATAATAGTGAATTAGTCTCTATTTATGGAAACTTTACAAACAGAGTTTTATCATTAATAGATAAATATTATGATGGAAATATCCCAAAATCTAACTCAACAGACATATCTGATCAAGAAGTTTTAAATGAGGTTATAAGTTTTAAGAATCAATTAATGATCTCATTAGATAATTTTAAATTTAGAGAAGCACTTAAGAATCTTATGAATATTGCAAGACTAGGTAATAAATATCTTGCAGATAATGAACCTTGGAAAATTAAAAATGATAATCCTAAAAGAGTGGAAAAAATTCTTAATGTATCCTTTGTAATTGTCTCATATTTAGCTGTTATATCCGAACCATTCATTCCTTTTACTTCTAAAAAACTAAAAGATATGATTGGATTGAATGAAGTTGATTGGAAAGATCTGGACAATCTTAAGGATAAAATAGATTTTGATTTTAAAATAAATAATAAAGAGATGTTATTTAGGAGAATCGAAGACTCTGAGATTGAGTTTCAAAAAAGTAAACTTAATAAAGGTGTCAATTAATTATACTATCCTCTAAAATTGATTTAATTGTATTGATTGAGTAATTAAAAAAAATAAATATTTTATTTAATTCCTCTAGCCCTTTTTCTTTACTCCAATCATTTAAATTTAATTTTGTCTTTTGAATCTGGATATTTAGCAACTTAAATCTTCCCTTTACTTCTGGTCTATTGTTATAAAGCTGGAATTCTGACTTAGAGATATCTGATGAATATCTACTTAGTGAATTTAAGGTTTCATCTAGGTAAGTAGCGTCATTTTCAAGGTATCCAGAAATTGAATTAGCAAGGACAAAAATATATGACTCTAAGAATTTAAATTCAGACCAATCATCTAGATTATAATTAGAAATAAAATCTTCATTAAGTTTAATTGGGACTTCATATATTGCCTCAATGGATCCTTTTGTTTCTAAAACTTCTTCAGTCTTATTCTCTGGTGTTTGATTACACGATATAAATAATATTATTATAAATAAATATTTCTTATCTAAAAAGACTGTCATAATTGAACTAAATCTACGATATTTTATACTTTTATCATTCAATATTTTAAATATGAGTAAATCGTTTGTTGTATTTATAGTTATTCTCTCTATGATTGTAGTTTTAGGTTCTATTTTTTATGACTACATGACTTCCAAAAATGACTAAAAAGATTATAATTATTGGTTCTGGGTTTTCATCAATTTCAGCAGCAACATATCTTGCTAATAATGGATATGATGTAACAATACTGGAAAAAAATAGCTCATTTGGCGGACGTGCCAGAAATTTTAAAGCTGAAGGATTCACTTTTGACATGGGGCCATCATGGTATTGGATGCCAGACGTTTTTGAAAAATATTTTAATGACTTTGACAAATCCGTTAGTGATTATTATACCCTAAAAAAATTGGATCCAGCCTATAGAGTATACTTTGGAAAAAATGATTTTATTGAGATTGAAGATAATCTTGAAAAAATTAGTAAAACTTTTGAGGAAGTTGAGAAAGGTGCATCAAAAAACCTTATAAAATTTATGACCGAGGCTAAGAATAATTATTCAGTTGCTATGGAAAAGGTCGTTTACAAACCTGGTAAATCAATTTTAGAATTAGTTACTATTGGAACTATTAAAAGATTGAGATACTTTACAACTAACATTAAATCTGAGGTTAGTAGATATTTTAAGAATAACAAGCTACGTCAAATAATGGAATTTCCTGTTTTATTTCTTGGTGCTAAACCAGAGAACACTCCTGCTTTTTATAATATAATGAATCATGCCGATCTAGGCCTGGGCACCTGGTTCCCAGAAAAAGGAGGTATGCATAAAGTTGTGGAGTCAATGATTAAACTTGCAAAAGAAAAAGGAGTAAAATTTAAATCAAATCAAAATGTTGACAAGATAATAGTTAGCAATAGAAGAATTAAAGGTGTTATTTCAAATGGTGTAGAATTCCATAGTGATATTGTAATTAGTGGGGCAGATTATCATCATACTGAAACGCTTATTCCAAACAATCTAAAAAATTATAATGAGTTATTTTGGGGAAAAAAGGTTTTTGCACCTTCATCACTATTATTCTATATCGGTTTAGATAGAAAAATAAATAATTTAACTCATCATAATCTTTTTTTTGATGTTGATTTTAATAAACATGCCTCTGAGATATACGATGACCCAAAATGGCCTGAATCCCCTCTGTTCTATTTAAATTTCCCATCATTATCAGATAAAAGTATGGCACCAGATGGCTGTGAAAATTGTTTTATTCTGATTCCAATTGCTCCAGATTTAGAAGACAATGAAGAAATAAGAGGGAAATATTTAAACCTTGTGCTCAAAAGAATAGAAGATATTTCAGGTGAAAAAATCGTTGATAATATTATTTATCAAAAATCATTTTGTGTTAAAGACTTTATAAGTGATTATAACTCATATAAAGGGAATGCCTATGGTCTTGCAAATACATTATTTCAGACCTCTATTTTCAAACCTAAAATGAAAAGCAAGAGAATAAAAGGATTATATTTTACGGGTCAGCTTACTGTTCCTGGGCCAGGGGTTCCACCCTCTTTAATATCAGGTAAAATTGTATCTAGTGAAGTTATAAAGGATTACCCGAATCAATAAATTCATCTGTCTGCATTATATCAATTATTATGTCTGAAATAATCATTTGAATTTGTTCTACTGATAAAATAGCTTGATTTTTTATAAATTGAAATGGTAAGTTTCTTTTCTTTAGTGAACATATTCCTATTTCTTTTATCTGAATGTTAGCATCATCTATCCCAAACAAATATTTGTAAAAAAGCAACTGGAGTAAATATGAATATTTATGGTCTATTTTGACTTTATCAATATTTTTAATATCTAAGACTCCTGAATTAACATTGCCGGATTTATAGTCAATTATTCTTACTTCATCATTAAACATATCAATTCTGTCAATTATACCTTTAAGTTTTACATTTTGATTTCTTATCGTCAAATTATATTCCAGTTTCTTTTCTAAAGAAATTATTTTGATCCTAGCATTTTGATTTTTTATTTGGTCTAACTCAAAATTAAGTGTGTTTTCAATATACTCTTTTACAACCTCAATAAATATTAAATTTTTACCTATCGGTTCCTTTGAATAGAGCTCAATAAATGTGTTGCGTGATTCATTTTGTAATTGATTTTTCATAAAATTAATATCACTAACATCAAGGTTTTTGCCAATGAAAGGTTTGTAGAGTTTTTCAATTACTCTATGGATAAGGGTGCCTTGATCCATATAGTTTAGGTATTTTGATTCATCTTTGTTATCTATTCCAAGTATTTTTTGCTCATAGAATAAATATGGGTTCTTGATAAAAAGTGACAATGAAGATGCAGATACTCCTTCTGACAATATGCTTTCAATTTTTTTGGAAATTAAATCGTCCTTAACAATTTTTACTTCCTCATCTTCAGATATAATTAGATTTTGTTGAATCACTTTTCTGTTTATGAATGTTAATCCAGAACTTAACATTTTAATTTGCTTGACAAACCTACTTTCTTCTCCACTCCCAAAAGAATTTATGCTTGAATCATAAATCAAATGAACTTGCTTAGCCTTATCTATTATTTTATAAAATTTATCTGAGATCTTTTTTTCTTGTTCATTTTGTGATAAGCTTTCAAATTTCTTTTTTTCAGAATCGGATATAGCAGAGTCATTTAATTTTATAAAAGGAAATAGTCCTTCATTCATGTTTGGGAACAAAACATAATCATAGTCTAAAATTTTTGTACTGAAAAGATGAGTTGAATAACATAATTCTATATTTGATTCATCATCAAAAAAATTAATTAATTGAATTAAATCTGGATTTGGAAAAAATATATAAACTTTAGAGGAATTGTTTTTAGCAAATGCTTTTGAGAGTAATTCTGATATATATTTTGCTTGACTTAAATTCTTTAACGCTGATATAATATTAATCTTTTTATTTTCGCTACTACTAGATTCAATTTTGTTTTGGTCATTTTTATTAATTGTTTTTTGCCCAATTTTATATTCCTCCGTTACTGATTTATATTCAAGAAAATTGTGTATAATTGATGAAAGTGAATTATTATTTAACTTATCTTTTTTGGAAATAATACTTAGCTCACTCTCTGCTCTAGAAAAAGCCACATATAATAGATTAATTGTGTCTAATTTGATGTTAAGCTCACTACTTTCATAAATTTCTTTAGCATTATCTCCCATGTGAATTAAGTTTTGTGATTTTGGGACTAATGTCCACTTAAGACTATCAAAACTTTTAAAGGGTTCATATAACCAAATTGGATCTGCATTTCTATTGTCATTAATTTTGTCATTATAGATTGGCACAATTACAAAAGGGAACTCAAGACCCTTAGCTTTATGAATGGTTGATATAACAATTGAATCTCTGTGTTCTGGAATATTTAGATGAATACTATCTGATTTTTTTTCCCAATATTCGATATATGAATTTATTGAGTCATCATGTGATTCAATAAATTCAAAGATATTATCTATAAAAGCATATAAATATGCATCATTAATATTAATATGGAAATTGTCTATACAGTATTTGACTGCATTTAAAATATTTAGCGATGTAAAATATTTAAAATCAAACTTTTGATTTGAAATATTTCTAAAAAAATCAATTATATCAGTCTTTGAAAGATTAATATGAAAACACATATTTAAATTTTCATAGTTATTGCCAAAATAATTATGTTTAAATAAAAAATCTATCACTCTCTTTCTTTCCGAATAATCATTTTTAGCTTTACTTAATTTTAGTATTGAAATAATAAATTGAATTTTCTTTGAACTGGAAATCTGTAAAACCTCACTTGATATTAGATTGAATTTTGAACTATTAATGTTTTCAATTAAATCCTTGGCATGTTTATTAAATCTTACAAGAATAGCTATTTCATTTGGTTTATAACCTCTATCTATAATGTCCAAAATTTCGTTTTCAATTTTTGAATAAAATGTTTGACTTTCACAAGAAGTTATAGATACATGACCAACTTCTTTTTTATTAGATTCTTGTTTAAAATTTAAATCATCTGAATCATATATATCTAGCTCTAAATGGTTTGATAAATAAGTAAAAAAATCAGAATTAAAATTTATAATTTCTCTTGAGCTTCTATAGTTAGAATCTATTTTTTCAATATCTGGTTTGAAATGAAAGGGATTTGTCTGACCATAAATTAGATTTATAAACTGATTAAACTTACCTCCTCGCCATCTATATATTGATTGTTTTGGATCACCTACAATTAAAAGTGAACCTTTTAAACCATCATGTGACTCACTATGAATAGAGTTTGAAATTAAAGGGATTAAATTATTCCATTGAAGCTCAGAGGTGTCTTGGAACTCATCTATATAAAAATCTGTAAATCTTGAGCCTAATTTTTCATATATATATGGTGTATCGTTTTGTTGAATAAGTAAATTAAGTTGTTTATTAAACTTACTAATTAACCTAATGCCGTTTTCATCTTGAATTTTTTGAATTTTTTCTTCAAGTTTTGAGATAATAGAAAAGGGAGGAAGATAATTTAGAGTTGAATTAATTTTATAGAGTTCTAATACTAATTGCTTTATTTCAAAATAATTATTGATTAAATTTTTTCTGATTGCCTCAATTCTCTCAATTTTAACTTTTTCAAGATTTTTATTATAAAGATTTGACTTACCTATGAGAGATTTCTCTATGGATTCATTAATTATAAATTTATCATCATTTAATTGTGACTTAAGATATTTTGGAAAATATCCTCCTCTAAAATCACTATCGACTAAACCATTTTCATAAATCATATTTAGTGTTTGATCAAACAAAGAGATGATTTCATGTTTCTTTTTAATCTTAAAATCTAAGATCTGTTTTCTTAGTTTAGATAATAGATTATTATCCATTTTTTTTAAATACTCAATCTGATCTTTATTTGATTCCTTATCAATAAAAACACTAAAATCTTTTAAGTCATATGTAATATCCCAACTTTTATTGATGGTAATTTTAAACTTAGCAAATTCAATTAGTAAGTTTTTTAGTTCTTTATTACCATCTATTTCTGAAATTAATTCATCGATTGCTAAATCAATGTATATATCGGAGTCTAACTCGACTAGTGAATCCTCATTATGATTAGACTCATCAATACTACTGATAATGTTATTTGTAAAGCTATCAATTGTGATTACATTAAAATTAGAATAGTCATAGAGTATTTTTTCTAAAATTTTGGCTGACCTTTTAACAACATCTAACTCATCTAAACTAGTTTTTTTTAATACTAGTTCTTTAATTACATCATTTCTTTGTTCCTTTAAATCCAATAAATATGAAAGAATTCTATCTTTCATCTCAGCAGAGGCCTTATTAGTAAATGTAAGAGCAAGCATTGATTTAAAGTGATTATCATCTTCTGTAACCAATAACTTTGATATAAACTCAATTGCTAGTTTGAAGGTTTTACCAGATCCTGCAGATGAATTTATAATCTTAAATGAGTAGTTCATATTTAGTGTTGAAACTTAATAAAATAATCCTAATTTTGTAAAAAAAAATTATGGCTTTCGAATTACCTAAATTAAATTATGCTTTTGACGCGTTAGAACCAAACATAGATACAAAAACTATGGAAATTCATTATGGAAAACACCATAATGGTTACACAAATAACTTAAATAACATTATATCAGGTACTGATAATGAAGGAAGGAGTATTGAAGATATATTAAATTCTTTAGATCTTGAAAATAAAGGATTGAGAAACAACGGTGGAGGTTTCTATAATCATAATCTTTTCTGGGAAATTATGGGACCTAATGGAGGCGGAGAGCCTAAAGGAGAAATAAGTGAATCCATAAATTTAAATTTTAGTTCATTTGAAAATTTTAAAGATGAATTTAGTAAAGCAGCTGCTACAAGATTTGGTTCAGGGTGGGCATGGCTATGTGCACATCCAGATGGTAAATTAGAAATATGTTCAACAGCTAATCAAGATAATCCTCTCATGCCAAATGGTTGTGGTGGAAATCCAATTCTATGTCTTGACGTCTGGGAGCATGCTTATTATTTAAATTATCAAAACAGAAGACCTGATTATATAAATGCATTTTTCAATGTAATTAATTGGGATGAAGTGAATAACAGATTTACAAATGAATAAAAAAAGGGGATAAATCCCCTTTTTTGCCCCAAATCTTACCATGAACTTAACCTACTTATGTTCAGGTTTACTCAATTTATATATTTTTTTTTATAAATAAAACTTATTTATGAATTATTTTTAATTATAATGATTAATAAGCTCTTCCTGACTTACCTACTACGAAGTTAATAAAAGCTTGATTTACTACTTTATTTCCACCTGGGGTTGGATAATTACCAGTAAAGTACCAATCTCCCTTATGATTTTTACATGCCTTATGAAGGTTTTCTACCTTTTGAAAGATTATTTCCAATTCTACATTACAATTTATATCCATTAACATTTCAGACATCTTTGAAGAAATTTGTTCTGGTGTAAAATCTTTATAAAAATCTTTAACATGATTCTTCTTATAAACTCCTATTTTTTTTGATTCAATACACTTTTTATAAGTGGAGTCTATAATTTCATCATATGTCATAGCATCCTTGTGAAGTTCAATTGCTGCTTTAAATGCAATAAAATCTTCAATTTTGGCCATATCTATTCCATAACAATCTGGATATCTAATTTGTGGAGCACTTGAAACGACAACTATTTTTTTTGGATTAAGCCTAAACAACATCTTTAAAATACTTTCTCTTAAAGTAGTTCCTCTAACAATACTATCATCAATAATTACAAGATTGTCTGAAGTCTTAATAACTCCATATGTAATATCATAAACATGAGCAACAAGATCTTCTCTTCCTTTATCTTCAGAAATAAATGTTCTTAATTTGGCATCTTTTATGGCTATTTTTTCAATTCTTGGATTATGTTTTTTAGCTTTTTCAATTAAACCATAAAATGACGTTTCAGCTGTATTTGGTATGAATGAAAAAACAGTATTCGAATAATCTTTTTTTATAGATTTCTCTATTTGCGATATCAAAAGACTCCCTAGCATTTTTCTTTCCTTGTAGATATCTGCATCTGAACCTCTTGAAAAATATATTCTTTCAAATGAACATGATTTATTTATTCTAGGTTTTAATATTTCCTTTATAGATGTTTTTCCATCTTTTTTAATTAGTAAAGCATTCCCTCTAGGAATCTCATTTATTTCTTTATAAGATATATCAAAAACTGTTTGAATTGCAGGTCTTTCTGAGGCTACTGCAACTACCTCTTCATTCTCAAAATAATATGCAGGTCTAATACCGTGGGGATCTCTCATAACAAAAGAGTCTCCATGCCCAAGCATTCCTGCTATTACATATCCACCATCCCATTTCTTTGAGGATTTTTTTAATACTTTTTGGATATTAAGATTCTTTTCAATTAATGGTGGCATATCTAATTTATCTATCCCTTTTCTTTTTAATTTTTCATAACTGGATATTACTTCTGTATCTAGAAAATGTCCAATGTTTTCCATTATTGTTATTGTGTCAGATTGTTCCCTTGGATGTTGACCTAATTTAACAAGACTTTCAAACAGCTCATCATTATTGGTCATATTAAAATTTCCAGCTAGAATTAAATTTCTATACATCCAGTTATTTTGTCGCATGACAGGATGAACATATTCAATAGAATTTTTTCCATAGGTACCATACCTAACATGACCAAGCATTACTTGACCAATAAAAGGTGCCTTGTTAAAGAATTCATCCAAATTGATGCTAACCTTTTCTGATTTTAAAAATTGATTTATTTTTTTATTTATTTTTTTAAATACTGAATGAATAGCTTGCTGATCAAAAGACCTAACTCTAAAAAAATATTTATCTCCAGGCTTTAAGTCTAACTTTAAGCTTGCGAATCCTGCTCCATCCTGGCCTCTATTCTTTTGCTTCTCCATCATTAAAAACATCTTATCAATGCCATACATGTGGGAGCCATATTTTTCTTTGTAATGGTTGAGTGGCTTTTTTAGATGAACTAATGCAATTCCACATTCATGTTTTAATTGATCACTCACCTATTTTAGTTTATTAATTCTTTTTTTAATATCAGACATTGACAAATTTAACAAGTTTTTTGTTGCCATATTTTCAACATTAAATGATGCTAATGAAGTTCCATAATCAATTGCAGATTTAATAGACTCAAAGGAGACTTCAGATGACTGAGATAAATACCCTGTTATTCCACCAATGAAGCAATCTCCAGCTCCTGTTGGATCAATTACTTTATCAACTTTATATGCATTTGCAATATATCTTTTTTCGTAATTAAACAGCTCAGCACCATCCTTTCCTTTCTTTATTATAACATATCTAGGACCCATTGTGTTTAATCCTTTTGCAGCCTTCTTTAAGTCTTTATGGCCTGTTATCATCTCTGATTCCTCGTCATTAATTGATATAATATCAACTTTTGATATTACTTCTTTTAATGTATCCCAGAAATTTTCTATCCAATAATTCATTGTATCAAGGATTATTACAGATGGTTTATTTTTCAACTGATTTATAGCAGATAGCTGAATTTCAGGATGAAGATTTCCAAGCAGAAGAATATCTGGATTTGATTTATTTTTAGAAATTATTGGATTAAAACTTTTCATTACATTAAGCTCAGTCTTTGTTGTAATTCTTTCTTTAAAATTATCAGTATATATACAACTCCAATAAAATGTCTTATTATTTTTTTCAATCTTTATGCCTGAAATATCAACACCACAATTTTCTAAAAGATTTAAATCTTCTCTCTTAAAATCTTTCCCAACTACAGATACGATTGAGTATTCACTGCTAAAATTTTTAAGTGATAAACATATGTAGGTACCTGCTCCACCCAGGACATTATCGACCTCATTTTCTGGAGTTTCAATGCCATCATATGCTAATGAGGCTACAATTAAAACAGATTTTTTTGACATTTATTTTAATTTATATTATACCCTGTGTCTTCTAATAGATTTGAATTCTTAGCTGCAAGATTAGCTAAAAAATCACATCTTTCATTATAAAAATCGTTATTATGACCTTTTATCCATTGGAATTTAACTTTATGATTCTTATAAATCTCTAAAAATCTTCTCCATAAATCTGGATTTTTTTTGTTTTTAAAATCCTTTTTTACCCAATCAAATAACCAACCTTTTTCCACTGCATCTGAAACATATTTAGAATCAGTAAATATTTTGACGTTACAATTTTTTAATTTAAGATTTTCAAGACCTATTATGACAGCAAGTAATTCCATTCTATTATTAGTTGTTAGCTTGAAGCCCTGGCTAAACTCTTTTTTATATTCTCCGTCTGCAGATAACATAACAATTCCATACCCACCAGGTCCTGGATTTCCAATAGACGAACCATCTGTATAAATTTTTATTAGCTTACTCATTTTATTAGCAGTGATTGAATGACTTTTGGATAATACTCATATTCTAATATATGAATCTTTTCTTCTATTGATCTAGCCGTGTCATTATCTTCAATACTTATTTTTTTTTGAAATATTATCTCTCCAGAATCATATTGATTTGAAACATAATGAATAGTTATTCCTGTTTCTGTCTCATTATTTTCAATTACTTTATTATGAATTTTTGATCCGTACATTCCTTTTCCACCATAACTTGGTAAAATCGATGGATGAATATTTATTATCTTATTTTTAAAATAGTCTATGTATGTATTAGGTATTTTTTTTAAAAATCCAGCTAAAACTATTAAATCGGGATCAATAATTTTTAATTCCTCAAATACACTAAAAGATAACTGATCATTACTGAAGCATGCAGTTTTAACTTTTGAATCATAGTGACTTTTTAAAAAAGGTGAATTTTTATTGTTTGAGTATACCTTTGTAACTGATATTTCATCTGAATCTCTAAACTGATTTATAATATTTAGAGCATTTGTTCCTCTACCTGAAATAAATATTACAATTTTTTTTTTCATTTAATAATGACAAGGTCCAATATATTTGAAAAAAACTTTTTTATTTAACAAATAAAGGTATAATTTCGAATTAAAGGTCAGTTTTGACAAAAGTTTTTTAATTTTGTCAACTGAACTAATAAACAAAAATATTATGTCAGATATTTCTTCAAGAGTTAAAGCAATAATAGTAGATAAATTAGGAGTTGATGAGAACGAAGTAGTTCCTGAGGCTAGTTTTACCAACGATTTAGGGGCAGACTCTCTAGATACAGTAGAGCTTATAATGGAATTTGAAAAAGAGTTCGATATACAAATTCCAGATGATCAAGCAGAAAATATTGTCTCTGTTGGTCAGGCTATTGAGTTCATAGAAAAATCAAAATAAAAATTTAATTAATGTCTTCAAGAAGAGTTGTAGTTACTGGAATGGGAGCTCTAACTCCAATTGGTAATAATCTAAATTCATACTGGAACGGCCTTATTAGCGGTACCTCTGGTTGTGGTAATATTACTCAATTTGATGCATCAAATTTTAAAACAAAATTTGCTTGTGAATTAAAAGGATTTGATCCTGCTGATCACTTCGAGAGAAAAGAGTTTAGAAGGTATGATAAGTTTTCTCAGTATGGTATTGTTGCTGCCTCAGAGGCTATTGATGATTCAAAAATTATTGAATCTAGTTTAAACCATGATAGGATAGGAGTAATTTGGGGAGCAGGAATTGGTGGACTGGAGACTTTTCAAAATGAAATGTTGAATTTTTCTGATGGTGATGGAACTCCAAGGTTTAACCCTTTCATGATTCCTAAAATGATTCCTGACATTGCTGCAGGATTAATTGCAATGAAATATGGTTTTCAAGGACCTAACTATGCTACAGTTTCAGCTTGTGCTTCATCTTCAAATGCTCTAATTGATGCTCTAACATATATTAGAGTTGGATATGCTGATGTTATAGTTGCAGGAGGATCTGAGGCTCCAGTAACTATTGCTGGTGTGGGAGGGTTTAACGCAATGCATGCATTATCTACAAGAAATGATGATCCTTCAACAGCATCAAGACCATTTGATAAAGATAGGGATGGCTTTGTTCTTGGTGAGGGAGCAGGCGCATTAATCCTTGAAGAATATGAACATGCAGTAAATAGAGATGCTAAAATTTATGCAGAACTTATAGGTGGTGGCCTATCATGTGATGCTTATCACATGACAGCCCCTCATCCTGATGGAAGAGGAGCTGTTAAAGTAATGAAGAATTGCCTTGATGATGCAAATATTAATACAAGTGATGTTGATTTAATTAATATGCATGGTACTTCAACTCCTTTAGGAGATGTTGCAGAAAGTAAAGCTGTAAAAGATGTTTTTCAGGAAGATGCTTACAATCTAAATATAAATTCTACAAAATCTATGACAGGACATTTACTTGGAGCGGCAGGAGCAGTAGAGGCAATTTCATGTATTATGGCGATAAAACATGGTGTTATCCCTCCAACAATTAATCATTTTAATAATGATGAAAATATTGACCCTAAACTTAATTTTACATTTATATCCCCTCAAAAAAAATCAGTTAATATTGCAATGTCAAATACATTTGGTTTTGGCGGACATAACGCATGTGTAATATTTAGAAAGTTAGATTAGCATAAAAAATCTCAGTAGTATCAAAAAAATATTTAAATTAGATTCATCCCATATTGAGAACTATAAGCTAATAGCAATTCATTCAAACCTATCAATATTTTCACTTGTATATCGAATAAATAAGTTTTGTTTTACTGAGTTTGTAAGATCAAACAATGACTTAAAAGTAGATCACAAATTTATGATCCCTCATTTCAACTGGAATAATGAAAAAAAAGGGATAAGCTTTGAGCTTTTTGAAAATAAGTTTACTGTTGAAGATAAAGATCCTGGACTAATAGATTCTCTTTTTAGTTTGTCAATTTCAAAAGAGTTATCTTTGATAGAATCACATAAAGAAGTTGATTTCTTTATTAAACAAAATTGTTTTTTTTCAACATCAAATTTGATTGAAAAAATGTCAAAAATTCAAAATATTTCGCTTATTTACAGAGTTCCGAGTAGGGAGCTTTCAGAAAACTTTAATTTCGATTTATGAGGAGGATTAAAAAAACTAAAATAATTGCTACATTGGGTCCGTCATCATCATCTAGAGATAGCATAGAAATGCTAATTAAAGAGGGTGCAGATGTATTAAGGATTAATTTTTCTCACTCTACTCATGAAGAAGCCAAGTCACTTATAAATGATGTAAGGAAAATTAATGAAGAGTTAAATACCAACACATCAATACTTACTGATCTTCAAGGACCAAAACTTAGAATCGGTGAGATTAAGGCTAATACATCTCTTAGTAACGGAGATGTAATTGAAATTGAGACTGGCAAAGAGTTCGTGGGAGATAAAAATAAGATTTATGTTGATTATAATAGCTTACCAATTGATATTAACATAGGAGAAAAAATATTAATTGATGATGGGAAGATAATACTTAAAGTCCTTGAAACTAATAAGAAAAATAAGATTTCTGCTGAGATAATTCAAGGTGGGAATTTATCGTCACGTAAGGGTTTTAACCTTCCAAACACAAGTATTTCTCAACCTGCACTTACTGACAAAGACATAAAAGATGCTATTTTTTCTATTGAACAAAGTGTTGACTGGATAGCTCTTTCATTTGTGAGACATGAATCAGACATAAAATCATTAATTGAGCTTGTAGAGAAAAATACAGATCATAGAATACCAGTGATCGCAAAAATTGAGAAACCTGAGGGAGTTAAAAATATTGATGATATAATGAAACACGCAAGTGGTATTATGGTTGCTAGAGGGGATCTTGGAGTAGAGATTAATGCTGCAGAGGTGCCTTTGATTCAGAAAAAACTTGTAGATAAGGCAAAAAAGGCAAGAATACCTGTCATAATTGCTACTCAAATGATGGAAAGTATGATGGAAAGCTTAAATCCTAATAGAGCTGAAGTCAATGATGTTGCAAATTCTGTAATGGATGGTGCAGATGCTGTAATGTTATCAGGAGAGACATCTGTTGGGAACCATCCTATAGAGGTAGTTCAAACAATTTCAAAAATTATTGGAAAGGTTGAAAATTCAAGTTTAATTGCACTTAAACATAAACATCCTAGAGACTACGATTCTGACAGATTTATAACAAAATCGATTTGCTATTATGCTGCAAAAGTTGCAAATGACACAAATGCTAAGGCTATAAGCACATTGACTAACAGTGGTTATACAGCATATCAAATTTCTTCATGGAGACCAAAGACTCATGTTCTAGTGTTTACATCAAACAAAAAGATTTTGACTCAACTTAATCTTCTTTGGGGAGTAAAAGCTTTTTATTATGATGGTACAGAAAGTACTGACACAACTGTTGAGGAGATAAATAGAATAGCCCTCGAAAACAATTATCTTCAAAAAGATGATAAAGTTATAAATCTAACTTCAATGCCAATTGATAAAAAAGGTATGGTTAACACACTTAGAATTTCAAAAATATGAATATTAAAAGTATAGATGAGCTATTTAAAAAATATGAGTTAAATGGAATAATAAATGGCTGTTCTACTGGGTCAGATTGGTTTGGCTCTGGAGAAAAATTTGAAAGTCTTTCTCCAGTTGACGGAAAATTAATTGGAACAATTAAGTCTGGTTCAAAAAGTGATTTTGATCAGATAATTAAAAATTCAAAGAAAGCATTTAAAGTGTTTAGACAGATCCCTGCTCCTAACAGAGGCGAATTAGTTCGTCAATTTGGGAATAAATTAAGAGAGGAGAAAGAACTTTTAGGAACACTTGTGTCTTATGAAATGGGGAAATCATATCAAGAAGGACTTGGAGAAGTTCAAGAAATGATTGATATCTGTGATTTTGCAGTAGGACTATCAAGACAATTACATGGATTCACGATGCATTCTGAAAGGCCAACTCATAGGATGTATGAACAGTATCATCCTTTGGGAATAGTTGGGATAATATCAGCATTTAATTTTCCAGTTGCAGTTTGGAGCTGGAATGTTTCTCTTGCATGGGTTTGTGGTAATGTAACAATATGGAAACCTAGTGAAAAAACTCCTATGTGTAGTCTAGTTTGTCAGAAAATTATTGGAGAGGTTTTCAAAGATAACAATATTCCTGAAGGAGTTTCATGTCTTATAAATGGTGATTATAAAATAGGTGAAGTGTTATCTCAAAGTAAAGATATTCCACTTGTGTCAGCCACTGGCTCAACAAGAATGGGGAAAATTGTTGCTGAAAAAGTTGGTGCAAGATTAGGGAAAACATTACTAGAATTAGGAGGTAATAATGCAATAATTGTTACTCCAGATGCTGATTTAAAAATGACAATTATGGGTACAGTATTTGGTGCAGTTGGTACCTGTGGACAGAGATGTACTTCAACAAGACGTTTAATTGTTCACGAAGAAGTTTATGATAACCTAAAAGAATCATTGGTAAAAGCCTACAATCAAATTAAAATTGGAGATCCTCTTGATTCAAATAATCATGTAGGACCACTTATAGATATTAATGCTGTTGAAGCATACAAAAGTGCAATTTCAAAAGTAGAAAAACAAGGAGGTAGTTGGTTGGTCAAAGGTGGAATTCTTAATGGAGAAGAATATTCTAGTGGTTGTTATGTAAAACCAGCAATTGCAGAAGTTGACCATTCTTTGGAAATTGTTCACCAAGAAACATTTGCACCAATATTATATCTAATAAGATATAAAGGAGATGTCCAAAATGCAATAGATATTCAAAATGAAGTTGATCAAGGACTATCATCTGCAATTATGACCAATAATTTGAAAGAATCTGAATTATTTCTCTCTCATTGGGGAAGTGATTGTGGAATTGCCAATGTCAACATTGGTACATCTGGTGCTGAAATTGGAGGTGCATTTGGTGGTGAAAAAGATACTGGTGGTGGAAGAGAAAGTGGCTCTGATGCATGGAAGGTATATATGAGAAGGCAGACTAATACAATTAATTTTTCATCTGAACTACCATTAGCTCAAGGAATTAAATTTGATATTAATTAGTAGTTCTATTTAAACTGGTTTAGAAATCTAATATCATTTTCAAAAAATAGTCTTATATCTGGTATTTGATAAATTAACATTGCTATTCTTTCAATCCCCAGACCAAAAGCATATCCAGTGTATTTTTCTGAGTCAATATTACAATTTTGAAGAACATTTGGGTCAACCATTCCACAGCCCATAATTTCTAACCATCCTGTTCCTTTTGTAATCCTGTAATCAGTTTCAGTCTCTAATCCCCAATATATATCTACTTCAGCACTTGGTTCAGTGAAGGGAAAGAATGAAGGTCTGAATCTTAATTTTGATTTACCAAACATAGATTTTGTGAAATAGAGTATCATTTGTTTTAAATCTGCAAAAGAAACCTTTTTGTCAACATATATACCTTCTATTTGATGAAACATACAGTGTGATCTTGAAGATATTGCCTCGTTACGATAAACTCTTCCCGGAGATATTATTTTTAATGGTGGAGGGTTGTCTTCTAGATATCTAACCTGAACTGAGGAAGTATGTGTTCTTAAAAGGATATCTGGATCCTGTTGTATAAAAAAAGTATCTTGCATATCTCTAGCAGGGTGGTCTTTTGGGAGATTAAGAGCTGTAAAATTATGCCAATCATCTTCTATCTCAGGTCCCTCAGATAATTCAAAACCAACTTTAGAAAAAATATCAATAATTCTGTTTTTGATTAATGTTATAGGATGAAGTGAACCTGATGAAATTGGAAAGCCTGGTTTAGTGTAATCCTCAGTTATTGATTTTGTAGACTTTTTTATTCCTAATTTCAGTTTTTCATATTTATCTAATGCTAGATTTTTTAAATCATTGATTTTTTGACCATATTCTTTTTTTTGATCAGCAGGAACATTTTTAAAGTCTGAGAATAATTTATTGATTAGTCCCTTTCTACCCAGAAACTTTATTTTCATAGATTCAATCTCATCTTTGTCTTTTGAATCAAAGTTTTTTATATATGAAATATGATCCTCTAGTTTTTTTATCATTATTTTTTTTTAAAAAAAATTAAAAGTCTGTGATTAACCTTCTGTATATTGCAAATATAAATTAAGTTTTATGAATTTAATTGATTTAATAATAATTGCAATAATTGGATTTGGGATTATTAGGGGATATTCGAAAGGGTTAATTATAGAAATATCTAGTTTTTTTGGAATATTTATTGCTTTTTTTATTGCTGGTAATGTTGACAACGTCTTATCGGATAAAGTATCTTCTTTTACTAATGCAAATTCTGATTTAATAAACACTATCTGTTTTATTTTAATTTTTATTTTAAGCTATGTACTCATTATATATATTGCAAAAGGATTCACAAAACTAGCAAAAGTTATTTATTTAGGTCTCCTAAACAGTTTATTAGGAGGGGTTTTCGGAGGATTGAAGTTACTTTTGATACTATTAATTATTGTTAAGATTATATTCTCTTTAAACTTATTATCAAATAACATAATTTCTGAGTCATCTATAATTATTCAATTACATATTCTCTCTGAAATTTTATTTAATTCATTTGAAATAAGCCAAGAAATTAATCCAGAAAAATTAATTTAAAAATTTTAAGCTTGAGGCTTCAATCCAACCCAAGGTTCCATTGTCAAGTTGAATGTTTACCCAATCTTCAATTAAATCTATTTGTTTAACTTTTGTTCCCTCATGAAGAAGAAATTTTAATTCAGAAATTTTATTTGGTTCTGACCAGACTTCTATTTCCTTTTCAAAAATAATTGCAAATTTATTATTATCCAGTTCTTTCTTTTCATAATTAAGGTATAGTGATGATAATGAGATTACTGCAATGAGTATTGATAGAGTGAAAAAGGTTCTCTTTAGCCTAGAACTTTTCAGGAGCATATATAGTATAAATGAAATACAAAAAAGCCAAACTGAAATTACAAAGGAATATGCCCAGCCTTTCTCTGAGAATAAGTCAAGAGTAGAAATCTTAATATTTTGAATTTGAGTTATCGGAAGGTTCTCTATTTTATCAATTCTTAAATTTTGAGCAAATGATAGATTGGTTATTATATCTATGTCATTTGGAGAAAGGGCTAAAGCTTTTTCAAAGTAAAAATTGCTCTCTGGAATATTGTTTAACTTATAAAAAGAATTACCAACATTAAAGTATAATTCCGCACTCTCAAAACCGGAGTTGATAATTTCAAAATATCCGTCTAGTGCAGCCTCATAATTTCCATTAGTGTAATAATCATTTGATTGTTTGAAAATTTCATCCGCTTGTTGATTATTTGATAGAAATATCGATAAGATTATTAAAAATATTTTCATGATTTAGTCTTCATTATTATACCAACAACTTTTCTTGCATTTTCTAAATCTTTATTCATGACTGAGTCAGAAGATCTTGAGTATTTAGCTTTTTCACAATTTTCAATCAGATTAATAATTTGCGAAATATGTTCATTTGACAAGCCCTTATTTTCTGTTATCTCTTGAATCTTTTCCTTATTTAAGCTTTCCATTCTTATTGAGAACTTTACCATTAGGCTTTTAATGATCGATTTTTCAATTATATCATAGAATTGATTTTTTTCATTTGTTAATTTTTTTGCAGAATTAATCATATTATATATTCTTTTTTCTTCATTCTTAATTGTCTCTGAATATGATTTTTTTCTATTTCTTTTAAAGGCTGTAAACGCAATCAATGCAAGAGAAAGCACAAATGGTGTGGAAGATAGAATATAAAAGAGTTCTGACTCAAAAAATTTATAATCATCAAACTCATTTAAATTACCTTTTAATTTGATAAATCTAAATGAATCACCCGATGTAATAACATTTGAGTCATTTGTTGTAGAAGGGTTGTTATAAGTAGGGCCATCAAAGACATCAACTGTAAGTCTAGGAGACTTCAAGATTTTATATCTTTCAGTGCTTGGGTCAAAATATGAAAATTCAACTTCTTCAATAGGGAAATTTCCTTGGAATCTAGGAATGACAGTAAAATATTTTGATACTGAACCACTCATACCTGATAAATTAGTGTTTATTGATTCTTCTCTCTCTGGCTCAAAAAGCTCCATTGAATTTGGAACCAGCATATTGGGTAAATCAAATAGTTTGAGATTTCCACTACCTTTTACTTTTAGTTCTGCTTGAAATGATTCGGTAGCTCTTAAAGATTTTTTATTTAAAATAACATCAAATTCAAATTGTCCAACTGCTCCAGTAAAACTATTTGGCTTACCATTTTCAGGAAGATCTCTCACATTGATTTTCCTCATTCCAGTTGAGATGAATTGAGAAGTCTGGTCATAAATTACATTACCGAAGAAATCTCGTTTATCAGTAGGAACATCTAGAACTAAATTTAATGATAAAGGTGATATTTCTAATTCTCCTGGTTTCTGTGGATAGAGTACAACTTTCCTCCATTCTACAACATTATAATTTTGACCCCTGTAAACTTCCCTCTGAACCTTTAATTGAGGAATTTTTATTGTCTGACTCCAAAAATCTTTATAATTGGGTGTCTCAGTTTCTCTTGCATCAGATATATTAATCGGGGCCTTATAGTAAAGTTTATAAATGATTGTTATTGGTTCATTTAAGTATGGAGAGCCTTTTGAGATTAATGCCCTTAACTCAATATCATCATCACTGTAGTATTGAGTTACTGAATCAGATGGTTGACTTACAGAGTCTGTAATTAATACTTCAATTGGAAGAGACTTATATATTTCCCCATCTATTTCAATTGACGCTTGACTTATTTTTAGATTTCCTTTCTTTAAAGGTTTAAGAAAATAAGAGTATGTTTTTGAGAAACTTCTTTCGCCATTTACATACGAAGTTTTAATAGACTGATTTGGACCTCCAATTATTTGAAAGTTTTCAAAATTTGGAGGTGAAAAATTATCTCCATTTTGATTCATTACAAAGTCAATCCTAAGTCTTTCATTAAGCCCAAGTTTTGATTTACTAACAGATGCATCAAACTTAATCTGGGAAAAAAGAATAAATGAATTAAATATTAATAGTATTGTAAATAATTTTCTTACCAATCTTTTTCAGCTTTTTTTGATGTTTGAACTTTCTTTTTACCGGATTTTATCTTCTGATTTAAATCTTTCTCAATATTATTGACTGCATCTAGCAGATTCTCCATTTGTTGTTTAGATAAACCTCCTCCTTCATCTTGGTTTTTATCTTTCTCTGGGTCCTTTGGTTTTTCCTTTTCTGAATCCGAATCCTGATCACTGTTTTGATCTTGATCTTTATTGTCTTTTTGATCCTCAGATTTATCATTCTTCTCTTCTTCTGAATCTTCACTATTCTGGTTATTTTGTCGTTTATCTCCCTCTAGGAATTTTTTTGCTAAGGCATAATTGTATCGAGTTTCGTCATCTTCTGAATTATTTCTTAAAGCATTTTTATAAGCTTCAACAGCCTGAGCATAATCTTTCTTTTTCATATATGAATTTCCCAGATTATGGAATGCAGAATGCTTCTCAAGATCTACTTGAGAATTTTTTTGAGTTTTAAAATACTCTTGAATTGCTTCATCATAATTGCTATTTTCAAAAAGAAGGTTTCCGAGATTATGAGAAGCAGTAGTTTGATTTTTATTTTTAGATATAGCTTTTCTATACTCAACTTCTGCACCTGTAAAATTTTGTTTAATTGATTCTTTATTACCATTAAATACACGATTATTCGGATCGCTCTGACAGTTAAGAGAGACTGTAAAAGTCAAAAAGAGTAAATGTATAATATGACTATTTCTCATTTTCATTAAATAAGTTTAGATTCTGGATCCATTTTGTTTTAGTTTGAAATATAAAAATATCCGCAATTATAAACAAAAGGGCTATCAGTATAAAAATTTGAAATTGCTGCTTATACTCAACAAATTGAGAAGTCTCAAATTCAGATTTATCAATTTCATCAAGCTTAGCCTTAACAGATTCTAGTGTTTCTTCTGTTATGTTTCCGTCAATATACTCTCCTCCAGAAGAACTAGCTATTTTATTTAAAATTTCACTATTTCTTTTAGTGATAACAACTTCACCATTATTATCCTTTTTATAAGAATCTACTGTACCATTAATTTTTATTGGAATTGTTGAACCGCTATCTTGCCCAACACCAATTGAAATAAGATTAATATTATTCTCAATTATTAAATTTATTAAGCTTTCTGGGATATCATCATGATCTTCTCCATCAGAAAGCAAGATAAGGACCCTATTGGTTTCTGAATTTAGATCAAAAAATTTTGCAGAAAGATTTAGGGCAGAGTCAATTGATGTACCTTGCGATGATAACATGTCAGTATCAATAATTTGTAAGAAATTTTTTACAGATGCAAAGTCAGTAGTTAAAGGAACTTGAGGAATTGCTTTAGCAGCATAAGCAACTATCCCTACTCGATCACTACTTAATGAATTTATAATCTCAGAAATTATTCTTTTTGATCTTAAGAGTCTGTTTGGAGCAACATCTTCGGCAAGCATACTTTTAGAAACATCTACAGCAAAAACTATATCAACCCCTTCTCTATTTACAGACTTTAATTCTGTTCCTATTTTTGGATTTGCCAAACCTATTGATAAAAATAATACTGCAAGACATTCTAGAATCAATTTTAAATTAAGCTTAAAATTTGATCGATTAGGGCTGATAACATTAAGTAATTCTGAATCTGAATAAGAGTCTTGAATCTTTTTTCTCCAAGACATATAAATCCAGTTAATTATCACTAAAAAAGGGATTATTAATGTTAAATATAGGAAATATGGATTGTCAAATTGATACATTATATAAAACTCTTAAATATTGATTTTCTTGAAATTATTTCTATTACGTAAAGTATAAAAGCTAACAAGACAAAAGGCCTATATTTCTCTGAAATATTTGTAAAAATAGTCTCTGTAATTTCTGTTTTCTCCAATTTATTTATTTCATTATAAATTTTTTGAAGTTCTAAATTATCTGTTGCTCTAAAATATATACCTGATGTTTTTTCAGATATATATCTTAGAAGGTCTTCATCAATTTCAACTTTTGTTAATCTAAATTGAAAATCTCCATTTGGAAGAATTGAAACTGGGGCTAAAGCTCTTCCATTTGTCCCAAGACCAATTGTGTATGTCTTGATCTCATATTCTGCCGCAAGCTCTGCTGCAATTCTTGGATCTATAAAACCTGAATTATTAACTCCATCCGTTAGAAGAATGATTACTTTACTTTTGGCTGTACTCTCTTTTAGTCTGTTTACTGCAGTTGATAGTCCCATTCCAATAGCTGTCCCATCCTCTAGAAGAGACTCATATTTAATATCTGATAATGATTGTTTTAAAATTAATTTATCAGTAGTAACAGGTGTTTTTGTATAACTTTCAGCAGCATAAACAACTAAACCAATTCTATCATTTGGTCTATCATCAATAAAGTTAGAAGCAACGTTCTTTAAAGCTGAGAGTCTATCAGGTTTTAGATCTTTTGATAACATACTTGAAGAAATATCTATAACCATAACAATATCTATACCCCTTGATGATTTTATTCTTTTTGATGTTGACTTAGATTGAGGTCTAGATATAGCTATAATTAGAAGCAGTATCACAATAATTCTCATTACATATAGAAATGGTCTAAGCCTTGCAATAAAAGATCTATTAAATTTTAGTAATGATAAAGAAGATTGCTTTAAAGTTGCTTGTGTTAACTTGCCAAATCTATACCAAAATATTAATGCTAAAGGTATTATAATAGCAAGTATAAAATATTCAGGATCTGCGAAATATAAATCTTTAAACATTACAATTCTTTTATTATATCAAAACTTTCTAGGATTCTTTGCTCGATATCACCAGCATATCTGTCATTATCTCTGTAGATAACTATAAGTCTTATGGTTTTTTTTTCATATGGCAAAATAACTGATGTAAAATTTGATCTGTAAAGATCGTTGTTAATCTCAACATCTAAGCTTCCGTAGAGTCTTAATCCAGTATCTCCAGATTTTACAGTAAACTGGTCGTCTTTAACTAAAATATTTTTAGATCCTGATTCTTGGAATTCATTAATAAGTTCATTTTTTATTAAATCTAAATTAGCTAGATTTTCAGTTTGAATAACATCCTTAAAATCTATGGATAAAAAGAATTTATCAGATATACTACCCATTTGAAATTTGTTTAAATCAGCACTGTCTATAACTCTTTCAAGTATTAATGGTGAGCTTACCTCTACTGGTGGGGAACCATATTGACTGGTAAACCACTCTTTATCAAGCAGCTTTTTTGTAGGGTTAAAGAGTATAGTATCTCTAACTGGATAATAACCAAAAATTAAAATACAAAGAACTAAAGCAGCTGAAGATATGACTAGAGAGTATTTAAAAAAGTTTTTTAAATTATCAGTAAAGGTACTATTATCATCATTTATCTCGGGCAGATCAATCTTTTCAAACTTTTCATTATAAATTTTCTCAGTTGAAGAAATAAATTCTTTAATCGTAATTAGATCAATGTTAAAGTCACCTTTAGTTGGAAGTGATTTAGCAAATTTTATTAAATCTGATTTAGTGAATAATTCTTCAAGTTTATCTATCTGTTTTTTTTCAAAATTGTAACTATCACTGTCCTTTAACATATTTATTCTAATTATTAGCTCTTTAGAAGTACTCTCCATCGCTGGGATTTTTACTTGAAATTCCAAATACTCTCTAAATATGTCAATTAAAATTGTATAATATTCTTTGAACTCAATTTGGGAATTCGGATTAATATTATCAAGCTTTTCTAATTTCTCAAATGCTATTTCATAAAGAGATTTTGAAATAACTTTTGTATTTTCTTTGCTGTTTTTTATGTAATATTTGTAAACTAAGAAAGCAAGAGCCATTATTATAACAATTGAGATCAATCTTATAATTAGTTTTTGATAATTTCTTTTAACTGGAATAATAGGTTTTATATCAAACAGATTCTGCTTAAGAGTGTCTACTTCAACATCATTAACTACTACTAAAAGTGAGTCTGTAAATTTTATAGATTGATTAAAATATACTTTTTGAGGAGGAATCCAGAATTCTCCTGGTTCAAAGTTTATTAATGAATATTTTTTTGAAATATTTGAGGATTCAATAATTGAATCATTAGAGAAGGAGTCTAGTATTTCGAAAGGAATAAAGTTTGGTTTTTCATCAAAACGAATATTGTATTTATTTTTTGATGCTATGTCAATTGTATAGATAATCTTCTCTCCAATTTGAACATTTGTAGTATCTAGTGAACTTTTGATAATAATATCAGGGTCAAAGTCTGCAGACTGTGCATTTATAAATGATAAAGAATAAAACCATATGAATATGAATATATATCTCATTATGCTCTGTGTTTAAAGTATCCTAAAAGTTTCTTAACATAACTTTCATCAACTTTACAATTTATTATACCTGCTCCATTCTTATTGAATAAAGTTTCAAATTTTTTTATGGATGAACTGTAATTGGAAGAATAGCTATCTCTAATTTTTTTTGAAAAGGTATCAACCCAAACTAACTCATTTGATTCAGCATCAATCATTGGTACAAAACCAAGCCTAGGAATTTTAGTCTCCATTTGATCAAAAATTCTTATGCCTGTTAAGTCATATTTTTTTGCTGCAAGTTTTAACGACTTATCATAATTATCATCAATAAAATCAGATAAAATAAAAACTATTGCTTTTTTTTGAATAACACTTAATAAGAATTTGAGTGACGAATCTATGCTTGTTTTTGCACTTTTTGGTTTAAATTCAAGTAGTTCTCTAATAATTCTCAAAATATGTTTCTTGCCTTTGTTTGGGGGGATAAATAATTCTATACTATCAGTAAATAGTATTGCGCCTACCTTATCATTGTTTTTTAATGCAGAGAACGATAGGGTTGCGGCAATTTCTGTAACAATTTCCTTTTTGAGTTTATTTCTAGTAGCAAAGTTTTTTGAGCCACTAACATCTATTAACAACATTAAAGTTAATTCTCTTTCTTCTTCAAAAATCTTTATAAATGGTTCATTATACCTTGCTGTAACATTCCAATCAATTGACCTTATATCATCACCAAACTCATACTTACGCACCTCACTAAAAGTCATACCCCTTCCCTTAAAGGTACTTAAGTATTCCCCACCAAAAACATTGTCACTTAACCTTCTACTCTTTATTTCAACTTGTCTTACTTTTTTTAGTAATTCTTTAGAATCCATAAATTATGGTACTTCAACAGTGTTTACAATTTGTTTTATTATGTCCTCAGTAGTTACACTTTCAGCTTCAGCCTCATATGTTAAACCGATTCTATGTCTTAATACATCAGTAATAACTTCCCTAACATCTTCAGGGATTACAAAACCTCTGTGTTTAATGAAAGCGAAGCATTTTGAAGCAAGAGCTAAATTTATACTTCCACGAGGAGATGCTCCAAAAGAAATAAGTGGGGATAGGTTTTTCAAATCATATTTTTCAGGATATCTAGTGCAGAAGATTAAATCCAAAATATATTTTTCAATTTTTTCATCCATATAAACATCATTAACTATACCTTGTGCTTTTTTGATTTGAGCAGTAGTAACTACAGGTTTAATTTTATCCTGTGAAGATGACAAGTTCATATTTATAATTTTTTGCTCCTCCTCTAGCTTAGGATAATCAACAACTACTTTTAACATAAATCTATCTATTTGAGCTTCTGGAAGAGGGTATGTACCTTCTTGCTCAACGGGGTTCTGTGTTGCCATAACTAAAAATGGGTCAGTAAGTTTAAATGTTTTGTCACCAATAGTAACCTGTTTCTCTTGCATAGCTTCGAGCAATGCAGATTGTACTTTAGCAGGAGCACGATTTATCTCGTCAGCTAAGACAAAATTTGCAAAAACTGGACCCTGTTTAATTGAAAAATTCCCTTCTTTCATGTTATATATCATAGTCCCTATAACGTCAGCTGGAAGAAGGTCAGGTGTGAACTGAATTCTATTAAAAGAGCCTTTTACCGCACTACTTAGACTATTTATGGCTAAAGTTTTTGCTAAACCAGGAACACCTTCAAGTAAAATATGTCCTTTTCCCAGAAGTCCAATAAGCAATCTTTCAATCATTTTTTTCTGACCAATGATTTTTTTGTTTATCTCCATTGATAGAAGATCAACAAAAGCACTCTCTTGTTTAATTAGTTCATCTTTTTTATTTAAATCTACATTACTTTTTACATCACTCATATGTACTGAATTTTATATTCAAATTTCAAAATTTATTAATAAAAACCCTGTTAATAATTGGTTAAATTGGGGGTAAGTCAAAATTTCACTTAGAAAAATATTCGGGGTACAAATAGTCATTTTTAGGGTAATGACTCATATCAACATTTTTTACTATTTCATATATTTCCTTCCTAAGGATATCAAAGTTAGTTTTATTTTTTGCAGAAATGAATAATGCCTTCCCATTCGTTTTATTCATCCAGGTATTTCTCCATTGCATTAAGGAAAAGTGACCGTTATTTAAAGAGGAATCATTAAAATCAATTTTGTTATAATTATCAATTTTGTTAAATATCATCAAGTTATACTTGTTGTGACAATTAATTTCACTTAAAATTTTATTTACAGATAATATATGATCTTCAAAGCTTGGATGAGAGATGTCAACTATATGTAAAAGTATATCTGCATCTTTTACTTCCTCCAAAGTACTTTTAAATGATTCAATAAGTTGAGTTGGGAGCTTTCTAATAAATCCCACAGTATCAGTAAGAAGAAAAGGTAATGTGTTAATAACAACCTTCCTAACTGTAGTATCTAAAGTTGCAAATAGTTTATCCTCTGCAAAGACTTTACTTTTGGAAAGCATATTCATAATTGTTGATTTTCCAACATTAGTATATCCAACTAAGGCTACTCTTACAAGTGAACCACGATTCCCTCTTTGAACTTTCATTTGCTTATCAATAGTAGAGATTTTCTTTTTTAATAAAGAAATTTTATCTCTTACTATCCTTCTATCTGTCTCAATCTCAGTTTCACCAGGACCTCTCATTCCAATACCTCCTTTTTGTCTTTCAAGGTGAGTCCAAAGCCCCTTAAGTCTGGGCAGAAGATACTCATATTGAGCTAACTCAACTTGAGTTTTAGCGTAACTAGTCTTTGCTCTTTGAGCAAAAATATCAAGTATAAGTGCTGTCCTGTCTAATATTTTACATTTTAAGAGTCTCTCAATATTCGATTGTTGTGTTGGTGAAAGTTCATCATCAAAGACAACGATAGAGACATCATTTTCTTTAATAAATTTTTGAATTTCATCAATTTTTCCTTTTCCAATAAATGTCTTTGGGTTAGGTGTTTTAATTCGCTGCTTAAACTTTCTTAACACTTTACCCCCTGCTGTAACAGATAAAAACTCTAATTCCTCAAGAAACTCATTAAGTTTTTCCTCGCTTTGAGAGTCATTAATCACTCCTACAAGAACTGTTCTTTCAAAATTTGATTTCTGTGATTCAATCATTTTTTTAAAAAATTTCTTAAAGTAAAGGTTTTACCGTCAAAAACACCATATGTAAAGTGAGTGATCCAATCACCTAAATTTATATATTTTGACTTTGCTTTAAGTTGATGTACAATTGGCAAATGGCGATGACCAAAAATGAAATAATCTATGTGTTCTTTTGATAATTTTTTTATACAATATTGTATCAACCATTCTTTATCTTCCCCTTTAAAAGTAAGATCCTCAGACCCTGAAATAAGTTTATTCTTTTGTGAGAGATACTTACCAAGGCTAATTCCAATATCAGGATGAATTAATTTATACAACCAAATAAAAAATGGATTTGATAGAATAAGTTTCATTCTTTTATATCCATAGTCTCCAGGTCCAAGTCCATCACCATGACCAATAAAAAAAGATTTTGAGTTAAAAATAAAAAGCTCAGGTGATTTGAAAACTTTTATATTAAGTTCCTTTTGAAAATAGTCACTCATCCAATAGTCATGATTACCTACAAAAAAATAAATTTTTATACCCATGTCAGATAATTCAGCTAGTTTTCCCAAAGAACGAGTAAAACCTTTGGGTACAGCTTCTTTATACTCAAACCAAAAGTCAAATAAGTCTCCCAACAAAAAAATAATCTCAGCGTCATGCTTAATTGTATCTAACCATTTAACAAAAATCTTTTCTCTATCATGACTTTTATGTAATGAAGGTAATCCTAGATGATTATCTGAACTAAAATAAACTTTTTTGTCTTTTGGGATCTCCATAAATATTATCCTATAGCAACATTTAAATCATCAATCAAATCATCTACATCCTCTATGCCAACACTTAGTCTAAGAAGCGACTCTACTAATCCTGATTTTTTTCTTTCCCCTGGAGGTATAGACGCATGTGTCATACTTGCTGGATGACAACATAAGCTTTCAACTCCACCAAGAGATTCTGCCAAAGTAAATAATTGAAGATTTTCAGCTATTTTTTTTGATTTTTCAAAGGTATTTTCTGTTGGAATAAAAGAGACCATCCCTCCAAAGCCATTCATCTGATTTTTTGCAATATTATAATTTTTATGATCTTTAAAGCCTGCCCAGTATACACTAGCAATTTTATCATGTTCTTTCAAAAAAATTGCTATTTTTTCAGCATTTTCAGAATGTCTCTGCATCCTTAAATGAAGAGTCTTTATACCTCTTAAAGTAAGGAAACAGTCCATTGGACCTGGAGTAGCTCCAGATGCATTTTGAATAAAGGATAATTTTTTATGAAGGTTTTCATCGTTTAATGCCAATGCTCCAATCACAACATCACTGTGACCTGCAATATATTTAGTTGCAGAATGCATTACAATATCAGCTCCAAAATCTAAGGGTCTCTGTATGTATGGAGTAGCAAAAGTATTATCAACACAAAGTAAAATATTATTTTTTTTGGCTAAAACTGACATTGATTTAATATCAACTACATTCATCATTGGATTGGTTGGTGTTTCAACCCATATAAGCTTAGTATTTGAATTTATCTTTTCTTCTACAGAGTTTATATTTTCCATATTTACAAAATGAAATTTTAACTCATACTTCTCAAAGATTTGCTTAAAAAGCCTATAGCTCCCACCATATAAATCATTAGTAGAAACTATCTCATCTCCAGGACTCAAAGTTTTTAGAATAGCATCAATAGCAGCTAAACCTGATGCAAATGCTAAACCGTATTCTGCATTCTCTAAAGATGCTATAGCTCTTTCAAAATTTGATCTAGTTGGATTATGAGTTCTACTATATTCATAACCTTTGTGCTTACCAGGAGATGACTGTGCATATGTGGACGTTTGATATATTGGAGTCATCACAGATCCATATGCAGGATCAAGAATTTGGCCACCATGTATGGCCCTGGTGTTAAATTTCATTTTTTTCTTCATTAGTGCAAAGATAAAGATATTCGTAATTAGCTTTATGATTCTTTTAAAATCATTTTCTTTGTTGGATAATTTTCAAATGGATAAAAGATATCTAGCACTCATTGCGGCATTCTTAGCAACAAGCATATATGGAATTAATCATACTGTCGCAAAGGAAGTAATGCCCATATATATTGGATCATCTGGATTTATAATGTTAAGACTATTAGGGGCTACATCAATTTTTTGGCTGATAAGTCTCTTTACACCAAAAGAAAAAGTTGAGTCGAAGGATTTTTTAAAAATTATTTTTGCTTCAATATTAGGTATGTGTACTAATATGTTGGCTTTTTTTAGAGGTCTAGAATTATCTACTCCTATAAATAGTGGAGTAATAATTACACTATCTCCAGTTTTAGTATTGATACTATCTTATTTTTTTTTAAGAGAAAGAGTTACTCTAAAGAAAATAATTGGAATTTTAATTGGATTTTCTGGTGCAGTTTTTTTAATATTAAATAGTAGTAAAACAGGAATAAATGCTCCAAATATTCCGTTGGGAAACTCTTTTTTCCTTTTGAATGCGTCAGCATATGCTGGATATCTAATTGTTATCAAGCCTTTAACAAAGAGGTATAATATTTTTACTTTGATGAAGTGGCTTTTTTTAATTGGATTAGTTCTTTCAGCACCCATTACCTACAATCAATTTTTAGAGGTTAATTGGTCTGATCTCCCTTGGTTTGCTATATGGAGAATGATGTACGTAGTAATAGGCACAACTTTTTTGACATATTTATTTAATATTTATGCATTAAAGACTTTATCACCAACTACAGTTGGTTCATTTATTTATCTTCAGCCCATAATTACAATAATTTTTGCATTAATTACTGGTAATGACACACTTGATACAACCAAAATTCTATCGTGTATATTAGTATTTATTGGCGTATACTTAGTCTCACTTAAGAATAAGAATGGCTAATAAACAATAATAAATAATAATAAAATATTTTAGTGATTTTAAATTTTCTGTAATAAATTTGAAAAAAATCAATGCTTATGAGAACTGTATTTATTTTATTTTTATCAATTTTACTCTATTCATGTAACAACTCTAATGAAACTAAAGAAAAGTTCACATATGAAAGAGTTAAAGAAGACACATCGTCTGTTCAAACTAACATGATATCTAATAACATAGTTTTAAATTCAAATGATCAAATGAAATTTGATAAAAAAGTTATTCGAGTAAATTCTAATCAAAAAGTTACTCTCAAACTAAATCATACAGGAAAATTTCCTGCTATCTCTATGGGTCACAATTTTGTGTTAATTAAAAAAGATGTTGATATTAATGAATACGCATTAAGAGCAGCTGGAGCAAGAAATACCGAATATATTCCTGATGGTGGAAATGAAATTGCTTACACAAAAATGTTAGGTGGAGGTGAAACTGATACAATAACGTTTGACGCACCTGAGCCTGGTACATATGTGTTTATGTGTACGTTTCCCGGTCATTACCAATTGATGATGGGTGAATTCATTGTAGTCTAATTTGGAATATTTCTCCTTTGACAATTAACAATTAGAATTTTTATTTTTTTACTTTAGAATATTATATTTCTTTTAAAAATACCTGAAAATTAATATGTTACACTTGCCTGTGTTCCATACTCATCTAGATCTGCACATCCTTGATATTTTCCAGGTGATATTTGGTATCTAAGAATTTTAGTCATAACATACTCATTGATCATGTAAGATCTTACTGACAATAACCTGATTGATTCAAGTAAATCTGTTAATTTTTTTTCTTTTTCGTTTTTAAAATCTTTTTTGTTAAGGTATTCTTTTAGGAAAGCTTCATAAATTTTGTTTTTATCATTTAAACCTTCACTTTCATTTTTAATTTTATCGAATAAAAAGTTTAGATTATCCTGAAAAAGCTTTTTATTTGAATTACTTAAAGTAACATTTAAGTATGAGTCAGCAAATCTTATTATTTTTAGTGATATCGCACCAGGCGTGTCAGTCTCAGGGATTATTAACTCCATAATCTTTTCAATCTCGGATACTTGATTTTTGTTAAAAAACATAGGTGACCATTGATCACCTGAAGTTTGACAACTTTGTGATAAAGAAATTACACTACCAGATAATGCTATAGATCCAAATGATAAGCCAAGATTTTTTATTGCATTTCTTCTTTTCATTATATGTTCATTTTTTTTAATTCCTCAACTGCGTGGTTAACTGCCCTGGCTGTTAGTGCCATATATGTTATTGACGGATTTTGATTACCAGCTGATGTCATACAAGATCCATCAGTAACATAAACATTTTTTACAGAATGAATTTGATTATTTCCATTTAAAACCGATGTTTTTGGATCTTTTCCCATTCTAGCAGTACCCATCTCATGTATACCATGTCCAAAATTATATGTATCAATTCCATCATAAGAATAGACACCTTTAAAGCCCGCAGATTCCATCATTTCTTGAGCTTGTTGCTTCATATCTTTTCTCATTTCAAACTCATTTTCTCTGAGTCTAGCATCAAAAGTTACAGTTGGTAGCCCCCATTTATCTTTTTTCTCATAATCCAAATACATCTTGTTTTCATGGTTAGGTAATATTTCACCAAACCCACTTAAACCTGCAGACCATTTACCAGGATCAACTAACAAATTTTTAAAAACTGAACCAAATGAGGCAAGTTCCTTAACAGTATCATATGGTTTAATTCCTCTCCCTCCGCCACCTTGATAACCATAACCTCTTACAAAATTTTTCATTTTAGTTTCATCATTTATATTTCTAAATCTTGGAACAAAAATTCCTCCAGGGCGTCTACCATATACTGTTTTATCAGAAAATTCATCAAGATATCCACCTGCACCAATAACAAAATGATGATCCATTAGGTTATGACCCAGCTCATTAGAATCATTACCCATGCCGTTTGGAAACCTATTTGATTTTGATTGCAAAAGGATTGAGGTTGATCCAACAGTTGATGCACAAACAAAAATTACTTTTGAAAAATACTCATATGTCAAATTAGTTTCAGAGTCAATAACCTTAACACCAGTAGCTTTTTTTGTGTTTTCATCATACATAATTTCATAAGCAATAGAGTGTGGGCGCAATGTCATATTACCAGTTGCTTCCGCAGCAGGTATAGTTGAAGAATTGCTACTGAAGTATGCTCCGTATGGACACCCTCTTCTACACAAGTTTCTATTTTGACATGTTATTCTTCCAAGTCCAGGTTTAGTACCTTCCGTGATATGAGCAACACGAGCGGAGGTTAGAATTCTATCATTATAATTTTCTGCTAATTTATCCTTTAAATAGTTTTCTGCACAATTTAAATCAAGAGGTTTAAGAAACTTTCCGTCAGGAAAATGAGCTATTCCAAGTTTTTCTCCGCTAACGCCTATATATTCCTCTACATAGTCATACCATGGAGAAATGTCTTTATATCTAATTGGCCAGTCAACACCAAATCCGTCTTTTGAATTTGCCTCAAAGTCCAAGTCGCTTAGTCTATAAGTTTGTCTACCCCAAATTAATGATCTTCCTCCAACATGGTAACCTCGAATCCAGTTAAAAGGTTTCTCTTCATTGTAAGGATGGTCATTATCATTAACAAAAAAATGTTTAGAATGTTCAGTAATTTGACCTGTCCTAGTTTGTTTTGGATGATCTTTATAGATCTTTTGAGTTTTAGTGATTCCACCATCAAATTCCCATGGATGCATGTTCATGGTAGGGTAATCCTCAATGTGCCTTACCATTCTGCCTCTTTCCAGTACTAATGTCTTTAATCCTTTTTCAGTTAATTCTTTTGCTGCCCATCCACCACTTATTCCAGTTCCAACAACAATAGCATCATATTCTTGTATCATAATAAATTAGAAATCAAATTCAATTTAAACAATAATTACATTTTATGGTAATTAATTATTTAAATTTATATTTATAGTAATATAAAAAACTAACCAACATGAAAAGGAAAAAATTTATCAAACTAGCTTCAACAGGAGCTTTTGGAATATCATCTTTAGGGTATTTATCCTTTGATTATAAAAAGGAAATATTTTTTAAACTATCCTTAGCGCAGTGGTCGCTTCATAATGCATTTCAAAGTGGTCAAAGATCACCATATGAATTTGCTAAAATATCAAAGGAATTAGGATTTCAAGGTATTGAGTTTGTATCACAATTCTATCCCAATGTCTCGACAGACCAATCTGCTTATGAAGATTTTGTTACAATGAATAAAAGATTATCAAATGAAAATAATGTGGAAAACGTTTTAGTTATGATCGATGATGAAAATGGTTATTTAGCAGACGAAAATGAAATTAAAAGGAATGAGTCTATTGAAATGCATAAAAACTGGATAAACGCTTCGGCAGAGATTGGTTGTTCACATGCAAGACTAAATTTATATGGATCTAAAGATGTAGATACTTGGAAAGCTTTATCAATGGAAAGTCTAACTGAGTTAGGAAATCATGCAAAGAATTTAAATATAAATGTTATTGTTGAAAACCATGGAAGGATAACTTCTAATATCCCTGAGCTTATGGATGTTATAAATGGAGTTAATTTAGAGAACGTCGGAACACTGCCCGATTTTGGAAATTTCTGCATGGCTGATGAGGGTTACGGTTCAGTTTTTGATGGAACATGTGAGACTACATATGACTTTTATAAAGGAATTGAAGAAATGATGCCGAAAGCTTTTGCTGTCAGTGCAAAATCAAACGACTTTGATGAAAATGGGGATGAGAAATTAATTGATTATACTAGAATGTTAAAGATTGTAAAAAGCTTTGGGTATAATAGTTACATAGGAGTTGAGTATGAAGGTGAAAGATTATCGGAAATTGATGGGATCAAAGCAACAAGAGATTTATTAATTAAAGTTGGTCAATCAATATAATAGAGAATGAATAAGACAATAAACATAAAATTAAGTATAATGATGTTTTTAGAGTTTTTTATCTGGGGATGTTGGTTTGTTACAATGGGGACATTTCTTTCCCAATCTTTCAATTCATCTGGAGCTGAGATTGGACTTGCATATGAGACTCAATCCTGGGGTGCAATTATTGCTCCGTTTATAATAGGACTAATAGCTGACAGGTACTTTGATGCCGAAAAGATTCTTGCATTGATTCATATTTTAGGTGGTGGTCTTTTATTTATGTGTTCTATAGCAGTTGGATTTGAAAGTTTTTTTCCTTACATATTAATATATATGATACTTTATATGCCAACTTTAGCTCTAGTAAATTCAATTTCTTTTAGGCAAATGTCTGATCCATCAAAAGAGTTTCCAAAAATTAGGGTTTGGGGAACAATTGGTTGGGTTGTGGCAGGTCTGGTAATTAGCTATGGTGTTGGCTGGGAAGCAAGTCAAACACTGGAATATACTTTTTACTTAGCTGCTGTTGTTTCGGTAATTCTTGGTATGTTCAGCTTTACATTACCTAAAACTCCTCCTAAAGGTAAAAATTCTTCTAGCCCAAGCTTTAAAGAAATTTTAGGCCTTGATGCTTTGAAATTACTTAATGACTCAAAATATTTGATATTTTTTATATCATCAATATTAATCTCGATTCCTTTATCTTTTTATTACGCAGACGCTAACTTATTTTTAAATGAACTTGGTATGGCAAATGCTGCAGGTGTTATGACTTTGGGTCAGATTTCTGAGGCTCTTTTTATATTATTACTTCCTGTTTTCTTAAAAAAGTATGGAATTAAAACTACTCTTGCAGTTGGAATGTTTGCCTGGGCATTAAGATATGTGCTTTTTGCTTTTGGAGATACTGGATCAAATATTTGGATGCTTATTTTTGGGATAATCTTACATGGTGTATGTTATGACTTTTTCTTTGTATCAGGTCAAATATATACTGATTTTAAAGCAGGAGAAAAATATAAAAGTGCTGCACAAGGCCTAATTACTCTTGCAGTTTATGGAATAGGTATGTTAATTGGATTTAGACTTGCAGGTAGAGTTACAGATATTTATGCAATAGATGGTGGACACAATTGGTCTGAAATTTGGACAATACCAGCAATTTTTGCATTTGTAGTATTTATATTATTCATAATCATTTATAAAAACGAAAAAATAGAAATTGAAAAGTAAAATTAGATTAGGTATTCTCGGAGGAGGGGGAGATTCTCTAATTGGAATAGTTCACAGGATTGCTTCATCTATGCATGATAGCTATTCTATAATTGGTGGTGTTTTTAACCCAGACTACTCCGAAAACCTAAAATTTGCAAAAGAAATAGGTCTAGATGAGACTAGAGTCTATGAAGACTATGACAAAATGATTGAAGAAGAACTAAAATTGGATGAGAGTGAGAGGATGCAAGTTGTCTCAATATTAACCCCAAACTTTCTGCACTATCCCATGGCTAAAAAGCTTCTTGAAAATAATTTTAGTGTTATTTGTGAAAAGCCTATGACAACTACTTATGAGGAGGCTCTAAATTTAGAACGAATTTATAAATCTAAAAAATTAACTTTTGCTGTTACATACACATACACAGGATATCCAATGATAAGGCAAATGAAGGAGATGATAAAAGAAGGTGTAATTGGAGATATTCAAAGAGTTGATCTTCAATACTATCAAGGATGGATTAATCCAATAATTCATGATAGTAATAAAAGATCAGAAACATGGAGACTTCAGCCTGATAAGTCTGGAATCAGTTGTTGTATTGGTGACATTGGCACACATGCTTTTGATATGTTAGAATATGTAACTGGAATGGAAGTCCAGGAACTCTTATCTGATTTAAATTATGTTTATGATGATAACCCAATGGATGTTGATGGTACTATTCTAATTCGGTTTTCGGATAAAATAAAAGGTGTGATTAGAGCTAGTCAAATTGCAACGGGTGAAGAAAATTGCTTTACAGTTGCTATATATGGAAGAAAAGGTGGTTTGAAATGGCAACAAGAAAATCCAAATTATCTAAATTACTTGAGTGATTCAGAGCCCCTTAAAGTTCTTAAACCGGGTCATGATTATAATTCTAATTTTTCAAAAATTTCTGCCAAATTACCACCTGGACATCCAGAGGGTATGTTTGACTCTATGGCAAATATTTATCATGGTGTAGCAAGAGAGATAAAAGGAGAAAAAGAATTTGATGGAGAGTACCCTAGTTTAAATGATGGTTTAAGGGGGATGTTATTTATAGAAAAAGCTGTTGAATCTCACAATAATGGTAACACTTGGGTAAAATTAAAGTAAATTAAAATGAAGACAATAAAAGGACCAGCAGTTTTTCTCGCTCAATTCGCAGATAAATCTGAACCATTTAATACTCTTGACGGTATATGTAAATGGGCCTCAAGCCATGGATATAAAGGAATTCAGATACCGACATGGGAAAGCTCACTAATTGATTTGGATAAAGCATCTGATAGCCAAGATTACTGTGATGAATTAATTGGAAAAGTTAAATCGTATGGTCTTGAGATAACTGAACTATCTACTCATCTTCAAGGGCAACTTGTTGCAGTCCATCCTGCATATGATTTGATGTTTGATAATTTTGCACCTGATAATTTAAAAAAGAATCCAAAAGAAAGAACTAAGTGGGCAGTTGAGACAGTTAAAAAAGCTGCAATAGCAAGCAACAGACTTGGTTTAAAGGCTCATGCAACTTTTTCTGGAGCACTACTTTGGCATACATGGCATCCATGGCCTCAAGCTCCAAAAGGATTGGTCGAAATGGGATTTGAAGAATTGGCAAAAAGATGGCTTCCAATTTTAAATGTATTTGATGAGAATGGTGTTGATTTATGCTATGAAATACATCCAGGAGAAGATCTTCATGATGGTGTAACTTTTGAAAGATTTCTTAAAGCAACAGATAACCATAAAAGAGTGAATATATTATACGATCCAAGTCATTTTATTTTGCAACAACTTGATTATATAACATACATTGATCATTATCATGAGTTTATAAAGTCTTTTCATGTAAAAGATGCTGAATTTAACCCTACTGGTAAAAAGGGAGCTTTCGGAGGATATTTAGATTGGGCTGATAGGGCTGGTAGATACAGATCACTGGGAGATGGTCAAATTGATTTTAAAACTATCTTCTCTAAATTAACTCAATATGGATGTGATTTATGGGCAGTTTTGGAATGGGAATGTTGTATTAAAAGTCCTGAACAGGGAGCGGCTGAAGGTGCAAAAGTTATTCAAGATTTAATCATAAATTGTACATCGAAAAAATTTGATGATTTTGCTGGAGGAAAAGCTAATGATGATGACTTAAAAACAATTTTAAATATTTAAACTATGAAAAAAACTATATATATTTTGACACTAATTTTATCAACTAATTTTTCACTTTTTTCTCAAGAAAGTAATTGGACTGATCTTTTTAATGGAGAAAATCTTGATGGTTGGCATACTTACAACAAGAATGTTAAGAAAAAAATTAAAAAATGGTATGTTGAAAATGGCGAATTAATTTTGGATTCTAAAAATGATAATATTAGTCGTGGCAATGATATTGTGACAAATAAAAAGTATACAAATTTTGAATTATCAATTGAATGGAATATTCCTTTTGGAGGTAATAGTGGAATAATGTTTGGAGTTGAGGAAATAAAAGGAATGGGAGAGCCTTGGCAAACAGGTCCAGAAATTCAAGTTTTAGATAATGATAATTTTGAAGATGGTAATTCTCTAGCTATACATTTAGCTCCTGCATTATATGATTTAAAAGCTGTTGATCAAATTGAATATAATTCCTATGGAAACTGGAATCACCTACTTCTTAAAATTGATCATGATAATAATTTAGGTTCAATAACCTTTAATGGGAACTTTGTTTATTCATTTGCCTTATCTGGTCCAGAATGGGATAAAATGGTTTCTAAATCTAAATTTAACAATCCTTCTCACCCATCATATGTAATTGCACCGCTTTTTGGAAAATTTAAAACTGGCAAAATTGCTTTACAAGATCATGGTTTTGCTGTTAGATATAGAAATATTAAAATTAGAGAACTATAACATATGATTCATTCAATGACTGGCTTTGGGAAAAAGGAGAAGCTCATAAATAATTATAATATAGTCATTGAAATTCGTTCACTAAATTCAAAAACACTTGATTTAAATTTAAAAATTGATGATTCTTTTTTATTTATTGATGAATATTTAAGAAAGTCCATTAATCAAAAAATTATTAGGGGCAAAATTGACGTATCAATCACTATTAAAAATTTTAATAAAGGATTAGTCATTCCATTTAACACGCGAAAAGTTAAAGAATACATCAAGGAATTAAAAAAAAATTTTGATATTAATGAGTCCCAAATAATCTCATATTTATTTAGCAGTGACAAGGTTATTGAGTCAGAGATAAAACTTAATAAAAATGACAAAAAAAAGATTAAGTTACTGATAGATAAGTGTATTGAAGAATTAAATAAGTATAGAATAAAGGAAGGAAAAGCAATAAGCAAAGACCTTAAAAGAAGTATTTCAAAAATAGATAGCTATATAAAAAAAATTATCTCAATTGAACCATCAAGAATTAAAGACAAAAAAAATAAAATTAAAACCTACCTAGAAGAACTTGAAAATAAGTTTGATAAATCCAGACTAGAACAAGAAATTATATATTATATTGAAAAATTTGATATAAATGAAGAAATAATTAGATTGAAAAATCATTTAAAATTTTTCATTTCGGAAATTAATTCAGAATATGCACAAGGAAAGAAACTCTCGTTCATTTCACAAGAAATAGGTAGAGAAATAAATACAATTGGTTCAAAGGCTAACAATTTTAAGATTCAAAGTATAGTAGTCAATATGAAAGAAGAAAATGAAAAAATAAAGCAAAATATTTTTAATATATTATAATGACTAATAAGCTTATAGTTTTTTCAGCCCCTTCAGGTGCAGGCAAAACCACTTTAGTAAAATATATACTTGAAACTTTCAGTGAAATTCAATTTTCAATTTCTGCAACATCAAGAAAAGCAAGAGGTGAAGAAAAAGATGGAAAAGATTATTATTTTTTAAGTAGCAAAGAATTTAAAACTAGAGTTGAAAATGATGAATTTATTGAGTATGAAGAAGTTTATGGGGGGAACTATTATGGAACACTTAAATCTGAATTAAAAAGGATTTGGCAGGATAAAAAAATAGCAATTTTTGACCTAGATGTTGTTGGAGGTGCGAACATAAAGAGTATGTTCCCAGATCAGACCCTATCCATATTTGTTATGCCTCCAAGTATTGAAATTCTTAAAAGAAGACTACTTGAAAGAGGTGATGTCTCCAGAGAAGAAGTTGATGTAAGAATTAAAAAAGCTGAAATTGAATTAGATTATGCATCAAAATTTGATAATATTATCATTAATAACGATCTTGAAGAATCAAAAAAAATTGCCCTTACTTTAATAAAAGAATTTATAGATGAGTAATGTAGGTCTATACCTAGGAACATTTAACCCTATACATAATGGTCACGTTACATTGACTGAATATTTTTCAAATCTAACTGAATTAGATGAGGTCCTGGTTGTAATTAGTCCTCAAAGTCCTTTTAAGAACGAGGATGAATTAATTAGTGATATAGATAGGCTGAAGATGGCTGAAACCGTATTTAAAAAGTTTGATAATGTAAAAGTATCAGATATTGAGTTTAAGATGTCTAAACCTAACTTTACAATTGATACTTTAAAGGAATTTAAAAAAAGACATAAATATAATAAGTTGATTCTATTAATTGGAGAAGATAATTTAGTTGGGTTCAATAAATGGAAAGATTATAAAAAAATTATTGAAATTGCTGAAGTATACGTCTACCCTAGAGATACTGATCAAAAAATTCCTGAAGAAATTTTATCTAATTCAAACATAAGGTTGGTAGATGCACCTAAAATTAAAATCTCTAGTAGCCATATTCGGGAATTAATCAAATTGAAAAAAAAGATTGACACATTAGTCCCACAAGAAGTTTTAAAATTCTTTGAATTAAGCAACTAAATTTTTTATCAATTCGACTAGTTTATATGTTAATTTTTCTCTTGAAAGAGACTCTATATTTTTTGGAATATCTTTTTCATAATTTCCATCTAACCAAATGTCATACTCTTTCTTTATAAAGTTTACAACCTTAATTACCTCATTACTTTCTGCGTTAAAAGATTTTATAGAGTTTTTCAATAGAGAATTTGACTCTTCAGCAGAGTTTGAAAAGTTTATAATTGGAGAACCTGAAGCAAGATACTCGATAAGTTTACCTGACACCATGTCGGTTTGCTCAGTATTTAAGTAATTAAAGTTTATTAGTAAATGAGATGACTTTATAATCTCAATTGCTTTTTCATGAATTACATAGCCTCTGTCAATAAAATGAATTTTTTCTGAATAAAGTTTTTTGATTTCTTTGTCAATTTTACCTGCAAAAGTGAAAATTATATCTAAATCATTATACTTCTCATATAAGATGCTTAATACTTCATAAAAAGCTTGATAATTATGATTTTTTGAGAGAATCCCTGTAAATACAATATTAAAGCTAGCTGGTTTAATCTCTTTAATTTTATCATAAACTGATTTATCATATCCATTATAAATTTTATGAATTTTCTTAGAATTTGATAATTTTTCTTTGATGATATTTTGATATCTGTCGCCAACAGTTGTTATAATTGAATCAGTAGAATTAAGAACATCCAACTCGAATTTTAAATTTAATTTTTTGGCATATTTTAATCTAAATTTATTTTTTAAATAAAAAATTTCAGCCCAAGGATCTCTTAGATCAACTATCCATTTTAATTTAAATTTTTCAGTAATTTTTTTACCAATTAAATGAGTTGAATGTGGGGGGCCTGTTGTAATTACACAGTTAATATTATTCTTTTCTATAAGTTTTTTAGCTTTTTTAAATGCAAAATAGTTCCAACCAATTCTTGAATCTGGAATAAAAAAATTTAATCTGATAAATGATGCTATTTTATCAAATAATGATTGGTTTGGAATGTAAGACTGAGGTATTGCTTTAGTTTTATTTCCAGACTTAAATAGTGAATATAATTTTAAGGTCTCAAAGCTATATGTTTTATGTGTCTCAATATCTTTAACTTGATTTGTGAGTGAATTATCAATTAAATTATAAGAGGCATATTTTTGGTCAACAGTCAAAACTATAGGATTATGTCCAAGTTGCTTTAGATATTTTGCAAAGAACACCCATCTTTGAACTCCTGAACCCCCAGATGGTGGCCAGTAGTAAGTAATGATTAAAATATTTAAATTATCCAAGCTAATCTAATTTAAGTTGAACCCCAACGCCAAACACCTCTCTTACTTGAAGTCTTGAAATAGCATTATCATCATAAATTAATTGAAAAATTAGTTGAGTTGAAAGAAGAGGGTTTATATCAACTTCAATTTGCACTAGATAATCTAGATCTATGTTTGAGGCATCTTCAAGATAGTTAGAGAAAAGCTTTAAATCTTGTTTATACTTTATATTTTCAAGTAGGTTTCCCTCCGAATGGAAAGTTAAATTAGCCCCAAGTTCATATCTAGATGATTTATTAGGTAATACACCAAAATAAGTATCATCACCGGTTAAGTCTTGAGTAAATTTTTTACTAACTAAAATTAATCTTGTAGCAATAGGAGAATAATTGACCCATAATGTTTCATCTTTTTTCCAAAGAAATCCTGATCCTAATTGAAAGTATGCCGGAGAAAATATTCTAGTTGTTAATTCACGTATCTCATTATTATTTGGATCCTTTTTGTATTTATAACCATTTCCAAGTTGAGAGGTAATGTTAAAGAAAGCTGAGAAAGATAAATTTTTAGTAAACTCTTTACCAACTATTGATTGAATTAAAATTCTATCATCAATTTTTCTAGCAAATGGAGCATTCTTGTATTTAGCTAATCCATAAGCAGATTCAAAGTTAGTCAGCCAGTCCCAACCTTTATCTCTGTACTCCCATTCATAGTCAAATTTTAATGTACCAGAAAAATTATTTGTTCCTCCTCCCACCCAATCACTAAATCCTGTTTGGTTTAAAAGAATGGCAACATTTCCTCTAGTTGTCCAAAGAGAATCTTTTTTAGCTTCTTCTTGAGAAAAAGTATTCATAGAAAAAAATATCAAAAAAAATAAAAGAAAGTTTTGTTTCATGAAATGATTACAGAAATCCTAATTCAAGTTTTGCCTCTTCACTCATCAAATCTTTTGTCCAAGGTGGATCAAATGTAATTTCAACCTCTGCAGTTTTAACCTCGTCAATTGATCTTATTTTTTCTTCGACTTCCTGGGGTAATGATTCAGCAACTGGACAATTTGGTGAAGTAAGTGTCATAAGAATTTTTACTTCATTATCTTCATTGACAAAGACATCATAGATTAGTCCTAACTCATAAATATCAACAGGTATTTCAGGATCAAATATTGATTTTAATTCTTTTACAATTTTTTCGCCTAAATCTTGGGTATTCATTTTTGTCATTTTAGTTTTTTGCTTGATACGCTAAAGCATATATTTTGATTTGTTTTATCATTGAAAGTAGACCGTTTGCCCTTGTCTGTGAAAGATGACTATTTAAACCTATTTTCTCAATAAAATCAATATTAGCTGCAATAATTTCATTTGGTGTATGACCAGAAAAGACTCTAATTAAAAGAGATATGATTCCTTTAGAGATGATTGCATCACTATCCGCTTCAAATATAACAATGTTATTATCAAAAGATGAGTTTAGCCAAACTTTACTTTGACAGCCTTTTATAAGATTAGAATCGACTCTATTACTATCATTAAATTCAGGTAGATTTTTGCCAAGATCAATTAGATATTGATACTTTTCTGACCAATCTTGAAAAAAATCAAACTCTTCAATAATTTGGTCCTGTATTTGTTGAATGCTTTGCACAGTCTAAATTAAGCAATTATCCCAACATTTTTGATGCCTTTTTTAGGGCATCAATAAATAAATCTATTTCACTTTTGGTATTGTAAAAAGAGAAGGAAGCTCTAACTGTTCCTGGAATATTGAAATGATCCATTATAGGCTGCGTACAGTGCTGTCCTGTTCTGACTGCAACCCCGTATTGATCTAGAATAGAACCAATATCAGATGGATGGTTATTACCAACATTAAAAGAAATAACAGATATTTTATCATCTACATCACCATATATTTTAATATTCTCAATTTTTTTAAGATTTTCTGTGGCATAATCTAAAAGTTCTTTTTCATACATTTCTATATTGTTAAAACCAATTGAGTTCATATATTCTATTGCAGCACCAAACCCTATAACACCTGCAATATTTGGGGTTCCTGCTTCAAATTTATGAGGAAGGTCAGCATATTCGGTTTTCTTAAAGGTTACAGTAGATATCATTTCACCCCCACCCTGGTATGGTGGTAGTGAATTTAGCAACTCTGATTTTCCATACAGAAATCCAACTCCAGTTGGACCACATAATTTATGGGCTGATGCAACATAATAATCAACATCTAACTCCTTTAAGTTAATCTTGAAATGAGCGGCACCTTGAGCACCATCAATCAGAACTTTACTATTATTCTTGTGAGCAAGATCTATAATTTCTTTAACTGGATTCACAATACCTAGAGTATTTGATACATGATTTATGAAAACAAATTTAACTGCAGAAGTAAGTAATGATTTATATTCATCCATATTAAGCGAACCATCATCATTAATTGGTATTACTTTGAGTTTTGATCCAGTTTTTTCACAAAGCATTTGCCATGGAACGATATTGGAGTGATGCTCCATCTCTGATACTATTAGTTCATCCTTTGAAGAGATTATTTTTTCAAGGCCCGAAGAAATAATATTAATTCCATGTGTGGTTCCTGATGTAAAAATTATTTCATGTTCATGAGAAGCTCCAAAATGATTTTTAATTATTGTCCTTGAATTTTCATATTTATTAGTAGCATCTGCACTAAGTGAATGTAAGCCTCTATGAATATTCGAATTATATTGTTTATAATAATTTGATATAACGTCAATAACTTGATTTGGGGTTTGAGATGTAGCTGCATTATCAAAGTAAATTAAGTCAGTATTATTGACCTTTTTACCAAGTATTGGAAAGTCTTCTCTTATTTTGTATACATCCAGCATTTATAAATCGAATCCTAAGTCAACACCTAGTTTTTTTGAGATTAGTGAGTTAATTCTTTTCTTTAGACTAGGGATATTTACACTTTTAAGAATACTATTTGCAAATCCATAAGTTAATAGAGCAATTGCTTCTTTCTCTGGAATACCTCTAGATTTAAGATAAAAAAGCGCTTCTTTGTCGAGCTGTCCAATTGTACATCCATGGGAACACTTTACATCATCAGCAAATATTTCTAATTGTGGTTTTGAGTTAACCTTAGCTTTATTATCAATTAGTATATTATTGTTTTGCTGAAATGCATTTGTTTTTTGTGCAATTTGATCAACTAGTATTTTTCCATTAAAAACACCAACAGATCTTTCAGAAAAAATTCCCTTATAGTCCTGGTGGCTTTCACAATTTGGTTGAGCATGGTTAACAAGTGTATTATGATCTACATGCTGATCTTTTTCAAGTATAGTAAGACCTTTTAATGTAGATTGAATATTCTCACCTTTATGGTAGAAATTTAAATTATTTCTAGTTAATTTTCCACCAAAGGAAAAAGTATGAACCCTGACATTACTGTCCCTCTGCTGATCAATAAATGTATTGTCAATTAAATTTGAAGTTTCTAAATCATTCTGAATCTTGTAGTAATCGACAAATGAGTTCTTTTCAGCATATATCTCAGTCAAAGAGTTAGTAACTCCATCATTAGCTTTCAAACTTTGGTGTCTTTCAATTATTTCAACTCTAGCATTTTCTTCAACTATAATCAAATTCCTTGGCTGAAGCCATAGAGGTTTATTTTTTCCTGAAGAAAAATGCAAAATCTGAACAGGATCCTCTGGTAAAACAGATTTTGGTATGTGAATATATGCTCCTTCCTGGGTATAAGATGTATTTAATGAAGCTAAACTCTGATCGTCAGGAACTATTTTATTAAAGTATTTTTTAATTGTTTTTTTATACTTGCTTTTTATTAAAGCAGCAGACAATACACATATGTCCTTACCATCATGAGTTGTATTTGACAAGAAGGGATTAAAAACACCATCAACAAAAACTATTTTAAATGAATCAATATCATTAATTGAATATTTTTTTATATCCTTTAATCCAATATTTGGATTGCTTTTAACGTATAAACTATAATCTTTTTGTGTAATTGATTTTAGAGATGTATACTTCCAAAGTTCATCTTTTTTTGTAGGAAAGCCTTTATCCTCGAATCTCTTTAATGCATTTTTTCTGTCATTGTGTATTGGATTTTCAAGGTCTATGACTTGCTCAAAAGCAATAAAAGAATCCAGTATTTTATCTTGAAAGCTCATAATTATTAATTACTTTTTTTCAGCCAGTCATATCCAACAACTTCAATTTTTTTTGCAAGATCTTTATTTCCTGATTTAACAACTTTACCATCCATGATGACATGCACTTTATCAGGCACAATGTAATCTAAGAGCCTTTGATAATGTGTGATAACAAGTACAGAGTTATTATCATTACTACACTTAATAACACCATTTGCAACTATTTTTAAAGCGTCAATATCTAGTCCAGAATCAGTTTCGTCAAGAACTGCCAATTTTGGTTCCATCATAGCCATTTGAAAAATTTCATTTCTCTTTTTTTCTCCACCAGAAAAACCTTCATTTAATGACCTTGATAAAAAATTTGAATCCATGTCTAATAGATTTGCTTTCTCTCTAATTTTTTTTAACATCACACTTGATGACATATCATCAAGCCCTTGAGATTTTCTAGTTTCGTTAATCGCAGTCTTGATAAAGTTTGTAACTGTTACACCAGGTATTTCAACAGGGTATTGAAATGACATAAAGATTCCCTCATGGGCTCTTTCATCGACACCAAGATCATTTATTTCTTTATTATCAAAATAAATTTTCCCTTTATTAACCTCATAATCTTCATGTCCAGAAATCACATTTGCAAGAGTACTTTTACCAGAACCGTTAGGGCCCATTATAGCATGTATCTCACCTTTTTTAATCTTTAAATTAATTCCTTTTAAAATTGACTTACCGTCTATCTTGCAGTGTAAATTATCTATTTCTAACATATGTTTTTTTTAACCAACAGAGCCCTCTAGTGATATTTCTAATAGTTTTTGAGCCTCAACAGCAAATTCCATAGGAAGTTTGTTTAGTACTTCTTTACTGAATCCGTTAACAATTAGAGCTATAGCCTTTTCTGTATCGATACCCCTTTGATTACAATAAAAAATTTGATCCTCGCCAATTTTACTTGTAGAAGCTTCATGCTCAATCTGGGCAGATTTATTTTGTGCTTCGATGTAAGGGAATGTATGAGCACCACATTCGTTACCCATCAATAGTGAGTCACATTGAGAAAAGTTCCTAGCATTTTCAGCCATGGGTGAAATCTTTACTAGCCCCCTATAGCTATTTTGTGATTTTCCTGCCGAAACTCCTTTTGAAATAATAGTACTTTTTGTATTCTTTCCGATATGTATCATTTTAGTGCCTGTATCAGCCTGTTGAAAATTATTTGTAACTGCAATGGAATAAAACTCACCAATTGAATCATTTCCTTTTAGAACACATGATGGGTATTTCCAAGTTACAGCAGAACCAGTTTCTACCTGAGTCCAAGAAATTTTTGATCTGTCATGACAAATACCTCTTTTAGTCACAAAATTAAACACTCCACCATTTCCATTTTTATCACCAGGAAACCAATTTTGTACGGTTGAATATTTTATCTCAGCATCATCTAAAGCAATTAATTCTACTACCGCAGCATGAAGCTGATTTTCGTCCCTAGATGGAGCTGTACAGCCCTCTAGATAACTCACATAACTCGATTCGTCAGCAATTAGCAAAGTTCTTTCAAATTGTCCAGTTCCAGCTTGATTAATCCTGAAATAGGTAGATAATTCCATTGGACACTTTACTCCTTTGGGAATGTAACAAAATGATCCATCGGAAAAAACAGCAGAATTAAGTGCTGCAAAATAATTGTCTCTTTTAGGAATCACTGTCCCTATATACTTTCTAACAAGTTTGGGGTGGTTTTTTATGGCATCTGAAATTGAGCAAAAAATTATTCCTTTTTCTTCTAATGTATCTTTAAAAGAGGTAGCAACTGAAACAGAGTCTACTACAACATCCATTGCTACTCCACTTAATCTTTTTTGTTCGTCAATAGAAATCCCCAATTTATTAAATGTCTTAAGAAGCTCTGGATCAACTTCATCTAAAGATTTGAGGTCTGGCTTTTTTTTGGGAGCTGAATAATAAGAAATTGCTTGATAATCAGGCTCTTTATATTTAAGATTTGACCATGATGGTTTTTTCATTTTTTTCCATATTTTGAATGCATCCAATCTCCATTCTGTCATCCATTTTGGTTCATTCTTTTTCTTTGAAATAGCAACAACAATTTCTTCACTAAGTCCTACAGGAAAGGTTTCAGAATCTATGTCTGTGTAGAAACCATATTCATATTCTTTAGTTTCAAGTTGTTTCTTTAATTCTTCTTCAGTGTAAGCCATAAATAATCTTTAAACTTATGCAAATATACAATTAAATCAAGGTTTTTTTAATATTTTTAAGTGTTAATAAATCTATAATTATCTTAGAAATTACACCCTAATTTAACAGATCATTTGGCTTAAATTTGAATAATGGATAATACAAATAATCAAGAAGAAAATGATCTTTCTAATATTAGCGAAATTGAGCTTATAAAAAGAATTACTAAATCTTTCAAGAATACTAATAAATCAACAATTATTAATATTGGGGACGATGCTGCACTATTAAAGTTTGATAAAACCAATATAACAATCTCGCAAGATATTTTAGTAGAAGGTGTCCACTTTGATTTATCGTATGTGCCTCTTAAACATTTAGGTTATAAAAGTGTTGTAGTTAATATTTCAGATATTATATCGATGAATGTAAAACCTTCACATATTTTAGTCTCAATTGCAGTCTCAAACAGATTCAAAATAAATGCACTTGAAGAACTATACGAAGGAATCAAATTAGCTTGTTCAAAATATAATATTGACTTAATTGGTGGCGATACTACATCTTCAAACAAAGGTTTAATGATATCCGTTACATGTATAGGTAATACAAGAAATAAAAAAATTACTGAAAGGAATGGTGCTAAAGTGGATGATTTATTAGTAGTATCTGGAGACTTAGGGGCAGCCTATATGGGCCTTCAAGTTTTAGAAAGAGAAAAGAATGTATTTGAAGTCAACCCAAATTCTCAACCTGACTTAAGTCAATATACCTACTGTATTCAAAGACAATTAAAACCTGAAGCAAGAATAGATGTTATTGATTTTCTTGATGAATTGAAAATTATTCCAAGTTCAATGATTGATATAAGTGATGGTTTATCCACTGAGATTAATCATTTATCTAAATCTTCAGGATTATCATTTCATATAAATGAGGACCAAATCCCAATATCTGATAATACAAAAACTATTTGTGATGAATTTAAAATTGATCATTCTATAGCTTCACTTAATGGCGGTGAAGATTACGAGCTTTTATTTACTACCTCAAAAAGAAATTTAAAAAAAATTCAACAATCTCAATACCTCTCTGTTATTGGAACCTGCGTTAATAAAAAGAATGACAACTGTATGATCACCAGTTTAGGGCAGAAAATAAATATTAATAGTTCTGGTTGGGATTCATTTAGCAGTAGTGCTTAACCCAGAGCTACATCAAGTGTCATCATCACTATAAAACCACCAATAAAACCAAGAGTTGCGATATCAGTATATTTATCCAACTGAGTCTCTGGGATTACTTCTTCTACAACAACAAAAATCATTGCTCCTGCAGCAAAAGCTAAGGCATATGGGAGTATTGGTGTAAAGAATGTGACTGCAAGTGCGCCTATAACTCCTGCAATTGGTTCGACAATTGCCGATAATTGTCCATACCAAAAACTTTTTCGTTTACTTAATCCTGATCTTCTCAAAGGCATTGCTACAGCAATACCCTCCGGGAAATTTTGAAGTCCAATCCCAAATGCTAATACAACAGCTCCTGCAATTGATGCTTCAGGAATACCAGCTGCTACTCCACCAAATAATACTCCTACTGCAAGACCCTCAGGAATATTGTGAAGAGTAACTGCAAGTGTAAGAAGAGTTGCTCTTCTCCAAGGTGTCTTAATTCCCTCCGCCTCCTTAAAGTTTATATGAATGTGAGGTAGAACTTTATCAATTCCATATATAAATAATGCACCTAATCCAAAACCAATAGCTGCAGGCATAACTTTAATAAACCCATAACCAGGACTCATTTCAATAGCAGGAAATAATAGACTCCAAAAGCTAGCTGCAACCATAACGCCTCCAGTAAATCCAAGCATACCATCTAAAGCCATTCTACTCATTGTCTTGAATAGGAAAACAGTTGAAGCTCCTAGGGCAGTAACTCCCCAGGTAAAAAGTGTCGCATATAAAGCACCTACAACAGGGTTTAAACTTGAAAAGTATTCAATTATTTGGTCCATCTTTGTATATTAGAAATCAATTCTGCAAAACTATAAAATTTAAACAGCTTGGAGAAATATGACTATATAATTTGTGGTGGTGGTGCGTCTGGTTTATTACTTGCAAATGCATTTATTAAAGATGAATTCTTCAATGATAAGAAAATACTAATTATTGAAAGAGAGAGTAAAACTTTAAATGACAAAACTTTCAGTTTCTGGGATAATCAAAGTAATGTCCTTGATAGAATAGTCTTCAAATCATGGGAAAAAGCAGAGTTTAAAGATTCTGAATTTACTAGTTCTTTTAATCTTAGCCCATATAAATATAAGATGGTTAGATCTGATAGATTTTACTCTTACATGAGGAAAAAAATTGATAGAGCATCAAACTTTAATTATTTAAATGCAAATGTTATAGATATTGAAAAGGATTCGAATCGAAACAACGTTAAAACAGATCAGGGAGATTTCCTATGTACTATTGTTTTTTCAAGTATATATGAACCTAAAAAATATGATTTCAAAAAATATCCTCTTTTGAATCAACACTTTTTAGGATGGACAATTGAGACTGAAAATGATCTTTTTGATGAAAATAAAATTAGATTCATGGATTTTAGCATTGAACAGCATGAGGAAACAAGGTTTATGTATGTGCTCCCTTTTTCAAAAAATTCTGCTCTATTTGAGTATACATTTTTTGGTGGGGACATAATGAAAAATTCGGAATATGAAAAGGAAATTAAGAAGTACTTAAAAAATGAAGGTATAGAGCATTTTAAGATTGTGGAAAGGGAGAAAGGAGTGATTCCAATGACATGTTATCCTTTTTTTAACGAAAATACTGATCATTTTATAAAAATTGGTACTTCTGGAGGCTGGACAAAGCCTAGTACTGGCTATACAGTGAAAAATTCAATAGAAAAAATTGATCTAATTATTGAGCATCTAAAGCAGGATAAACCACTCTCAAAAATAAAATTTAAAAATAGGTTTTGGTTTTATGATGTTTTATTTCTTGATGTACTTGTTGATTCAAGAGGCAAGGGAAGTAAGGTTTTTTCGGATTTATTTAGAAATAATGATCCACTATTACTATTTAAGTTTCTTGGTGAAAAAACTAATATTTTTGAAGAGATTAGAATATTTATTTCGGTTAATATAATAACATTTGTAAAGTCACTATATAAAAGAATATCAAATCTCTCTATTTAATAAAGTCTCACAGAATAGATTTAATTTTTTCTTAGTATCGTCATTTAATTCTAACTTATCAATTAGCATCTCCACTTCATTAAAATAAACTCTAACTTTATTTTTGAGATATTCTAAAGCTCCTGAAGTTTCATAAAATGATTTAATAGAATTAATTTTTTTGGACTCTTCAATTTCATTAGAATTAAAAATTTTTTCAAATTCTAATTTCTTTTCTGACTCTAATTTTGAGTTTGTGAAAAGGTATAATAAGGTTTTCTTCTTTTCTATAATATCCCCCCCTATTTTTTTTCCAAACTTTTCCTGATCCCCAAAGCAATCAAGTAAATCATCTTCTAGTTGAAAAGCCATACCAAGATTCAATCCTATTTTATATAATAAATCAGTATTTAAATCATTAGCCTCTGCAACAATACCTCCAAACATAAATGAACAGCCAATGAGAACTGCTGTTTTATTTTTAATCATCTCATAATATTCATTTTCCGTAATGTCATTTTTAGATGCAAAATCCATATCAGCTTGTTGACCTTCACAAACGAGTCTTGATATTTCAGTAAGTTTTTTTGATAAATGTATATATTTTGAATCTTGATATTGGTTTAAAATCTCGTATGAGATTATAAGCATTACGTCTCCGGCTAAAATGCCAGTATTATTATCCCATTTTGAATTTATAGTCTTTTTACCTCTTCGCAACATAGAATTATCCATGATATCATCATGTGCCAAAGTGAAATTGTGAAAAAATTCTAACGCTGCTGCTGCAGGAAGTGTATCAGATATTTTACCCCCTAAAAGTTCAGATACATGTAATGCTATTATTGGTCTTAATCTTTTACCACCCGATTCTAAAAGATATTTTACAGGCTTGTAAAGGTTTTCCGGTTTATTATATTTTAGTTCTTTTTTTAGGTAATCTTCAAAAATTTTAATGTATTCAGCCATTATCATAAATTGATTCAAAAATAAATATACTTTTTAATTTATTGTTAATTTTTTATTAATCATTTGTTTAATTCAATTGTTTAAATTTAATTTGCAGTCATTTTAATTATGAAGAAAGAGTATTCTGAAACTGAAAATAAAATTAAAACTGCAGCTAAGTCTCTTTTTTTAAAAAAGGGATACAGTGCTACAACTACTCGAGAGATTGCAAAGGAATCTGACATTAACCTAGCGCTGTTAAATTACTACTTCACAAGTAAATGGAAATTATTTGAAATAATAATGTTCGAGACTCTTTATGATTTCTTAAGTAAAATGGTAGAGGTTTATAATGATGAGAAGACTTCATTAGAAGAAAAAATTAAACTCACTTGTGAAAAATATATAGACATGACTATAGCTGAGCCCCTACTTCCAACTTTTGTATTAAATGAACTAAAAAACAATCCTACTTCCTTTTTAAAAATGCCATCAACAAAAATGATAATGAAGTCAAAGCTTGTTGTACAATATCAAGAAGGAGTTAAAAAAGGAATATATACTAAATTAGAACCAATCCATTTTGTAACAAATATTATGAGCTTAATAGTTTTTCCATTTATGTGTAGCCCAATATTAAAGAAAATGGAGAAACTTAATACAAAGGAGTTCAACACCCTTATGCTTGAAAGAAAAAAATCAATCCCTAAATGGATAATCAAAATGATAAAAAAATGAGAAAACTTTTTTTTATAATACTTATATCAAACATATGTAATTCTCAATCAGAGGTAGTTAGCTTAAGCATTGAAGATGCTGTAAAATATGGAGTTGAAAATAACAGAAATTTAAAAAATGCGGAGAGAGAAATACAAATGGCATATCAGGAAAGATGGAAAACTATTGCAATTGGGTTACCTAACGTCTCACTAGATTTAAACTATTTAAACAACCTAGAGCTCCCAACTTCATTAATTCCTGCCGAATTTTTCGGTGGAAATAAAGGAGATTTTTCCGAGATTCAGTTTGGTACAGAACAGACTGCGATTGGTTCTGTTAGAATGGAGCAATTATTATTTGATGGTTCATGGTTAGTCGGTTTAGAATACAGTAAAATCTTTCTAGCAACATCAGAAAATTTTTATGAAAAAACATTATTGGAAGTTAGAGAGGCTATTGTTAAACTATACAGTCTTGTTGCAACACTCAATGAAGGAATTTCTCTTTTAGAAAATAACCTTAAAAACTTCAAAAAAGATCTTAATGAGGTGATTGAACTCTACAAAAATGGGTTTCAAGAGAAAGAGAATGTAGAACAAATAAGAATAACGCTTGCTCAAGCAGAGCTTTCTCTTCTCCAGGCAATTAAAACAAGAGACAACCAACTAAATCTTTTAAAATTAGTCTTAGGTTTAAACATTAATGATGAGTTAGTACTTATAACATCCTTAGACAATTTTATAGGAAATAATGTGGTTTTTGCAAATTCATTTGAAGATTTTGATACGGGTAAAAATGTTGATATAAAGATTTCACAAAATATGTTTGATACAAAAAGAATTGAATACAAATTGGAAAAATCAAAACAGTTGCCCAAGATTTCTGGTTTTGTCAGTGGAACATATACTGGGTACAATAATGAATTTAACTTCACTGACAAATCACAAAGTTGGTTTGGTTCCTCAGTAATAGGAGTTAATTTAGAAATTCCACTATTCAACGCAAATAGGATGAATGTATCATCACAAAAAGCAAAGATTGCCATGGAAAAAGCTAAGTCAAACCTTGAAGAGCAGGAAGAGAGGACTCAGGCAGAAGTTATACAAAAGCTTAATGACTATCAATTGGCTAACAAGTCTCTTAGTGTTAATGAACAAAATATGAATCTAGCTATCTCAATTGAAGATAAAAATTCAATAAAATTTTTTGAAGGCTTAGTGTCATCATTTGAACTTAGACAAGCACAAATTCAATTATTAGATTCACAACAAAAATATTTGAATTCTGTGATAGAATTGATTTCAATTAAAACTGAATTAGAAACCTTATACAACAATTAACCATGAATAAAATTTACGCATTATTTCTAGCTACAATAATAATTAGCTGTGACTCGTCAAGAAATTTATCTATAGAAAGTCTTATAGAAAACAAAGATTTAGATGAATTAAAAAAAAGAAAAAAAGAATATGTAGATCAAATGAACATAATGAAAGTTGAACTAAACGAGATAAATAATGGTATTTCCTTTTTGGATGAAAACGAAAGACTTACTCTTGTATCTAAATATGAGATTAAAGAGCAAGAATTTAACAGTTACATTGAGACTCAAGCAAATCTTAAAACCAGAAAAAATATTCTTATACTTTCTGAGTTTCAAGGTACATTAGAAAGAGTTTTTGTAGAAGAAGGTCAAAAGGTAACGAAAGGTACTCTGCTAGCTCAAATTAATGACTCTGGTCTTCAAGAACAACTAGACCAATTGGTAATTCAGACAAATTTTGCAAAAGAAAATTTTGAAAGAGTTCAAAGGCTTTGGGATAACAATATTGGCTCTGAAATGCAATACTTAAAAAGTAAAGCAGATTTTGAAACAAGTCAAAAGGGAGTTGAACAAATGAGAGACATGCTCTTAAAAACAAAAATTTATGCACCATTTGATGGAACAATAGATGAGATTATATCAAACCCTGGATCTAATCTAATACCGGGAATAAGTCAAATACTGAGATTAGTAAACCTTGAAAAAGTATATGCGGAGGCTTTTGTGTCTGAGAAATATATTTCTAATGTTAATATTGAAACGGAGGCATTAGTTAGAATTCCTCTTTTAGATAAAGAAATAAAATCAGTTATTACTCAAACTGGGAACTTTATAAACCCAAATAATAGAACATTCCGCATTGAGGTGCCTGTTGAAAATCCTGACAATAAAATAAAGCAAAACTTAGACGCAAAGATTAGAATAAACATCTACAAAAAAGATGACGCTTTAGTAGTACCGTTAAGAATAATTAGAGAAGATGCTTCTGGAGAAAATTACTTATATATAATGAATGAAGATGTAAAAGAGGGAGTATATATTACTAAAAAAACATATGTAAAACTTGGTAATAAAAGCAACAAAAATGCTGAGGTGATTGACGGACTTAATGTAGGTGAATTAATTGTTCTTGAAGGTGCTAATATTGTAGAAGACTCTCAAAGAGTTAAACTAATTAAATAGAATGAATAAAAAAAATAGGGAGTTTTTTCTCTCAAGTTGGGCAATAGAGAATAAAACCATTATATATATTTTGATGGTTATTTTTCTTATCTCAGGAATTACTGCATACAATACAATGCCAAGAGAACCATTTCCTGAAATAAATACTACAAATGTTTTTGTTGCTACAGTTTTTCCAGGAAACAGTGCTGAAGAGATTGAGAAACTAGTCACTAACCCATTAGAAGAGGAAATAAAAGGAGTTAAGGGTCTTGTTGAACTTGAATCAAGCTCATATGAAGGTATATCAGTTATAAATGTTGAGTTTGATGATGAGGTATTAATTGAAGTGGCAAGGCAACGAGTAAAGGATTTAGTTGATAATGTCACGGTAAGAGATGACTGGCCTACTTTTAACAATTCAAAAATTGATCCAAGTGTTACAGAGTTCGACTTTGCTGAAAGATACCCGGTACTAAATATAACTTTACTAGGAGATTATACTGTTGAAGAGTTAAAAAAATATGCTGAGTATCTTGAACTCAGAATTGAAAGGTTACCTGAAATCAAATCTGTAGAAATTAGAGGACTTCAAGATTTTGAGGTAGAGATTGCTGTAGATCCTTTTAAGATGAATTCGACCAAAACAAGTTTTACAAATATAATATCATCAATATCTCAAGAAAATGTTACCATTTCAGCTGGAAATATTGTTTCAGACGGTCAAAGAAGAAATGTTAAAATTGTTGGAGAAATTTCATCTCCTGATGAATTAGAAAATATTATTGTTAATACAAACAAAGGTCCTGTTTACCTTAAAGATGTTGCTTCTGTTTCATTTAAGGAGAAAGAGGCAACATCATATGTAAGATACTTTGAGAAAAAAACTATAGGCCTCGAAGTTATTAAAAGAGGTGGAGAAAATGCGATTTTTGCATCTAATTCAATTAGAGAAATAATTGATGAGGCCAAAGTAAATTTTCTTCCTTCAAATCTTGAGGTAAATGTGATTAACGATCAATCTGACTACACTATAAATTCAGTCAATGACTTAATGAATAACCTAATATTTGGGATAATCTTAGTCGTTACTGTTATCACATTCTTTTTGGGAATCAGAAATGCTCTGTTTGTTGGTTTTGCAATACCAATGTCAATGTTCCTATCATTATTTTTTCTGTCCTTATTTGGTTTTACCCTCAACAGAATGGTACTATTTGGATTGGTAATGGGACTAGGACTTTTAGTTGATAATGGAATAGTTGTAGTGGATAATATTTACAGACTCATGAAAGAAGAGGGGCTTTCAAGAATTCAAGCTGCAAAACTTGGAATTGGTGAAGTGGCACTTCCAATAATTGTTTCTACAGCAACAACAATTGCTGCTTTTATTCCACTTGGAACATGGCCAGGAATTATAGGAGAGTTTATGATTTATTTCCCAATCACACTTTCTGCAATTCTTGGTTCATCTCTAATTGTAGCAATCTTTTTCAATTCAATGCTTGTGTCAAATTTCATGTCAGTTGAAGAAAATGAATTTAATAATAAAACCCTTTATAAGGCTACATATTTTTTAGGAAGCATTGGAATTATTTTTCTGATTTTTAGTTCAACTAGAATTTTTGGTTCACTATTTCTATTGATAACTATTTTTCTTTGGCTTTATAAAATATTCTTAAAAAAACAGATAGATAAATTCAAGGATAAAATTTTACCAGTATTAGAAAATAATTATTCAAAATTTTTAGCATATGCATTATCTGGTATCAAGCCTTATATATTTATTTCGGGTACTTTCGGAATATTTATCTTCTCTATTTTTTTAATGGGTATTTTCCCTCCTAAAATCGAGTTTTTTCCAGATAATGAGCCCCAACAAATTTTAGTTTCTGTTGAATACCCTGAAGGAACGGACATATTAAAAACAAATGAGACCTCAAAACTTGTTGAAAATGAAATATACAGCGTCATAAACAACCCAAAGTATCTAGATAAGAACTATAATTTTTTAGTTGAATCATCAATTACAAATGTTGGAGATGGAGCATCAGATTCCTCTTTGGGATCAGGGGGAACTCCTCATAAATCTTTAATAACCATGACAATGAGGGAATTCAAATATAGAAGAGGGTTATCAAGTGAAGATCTGAGAAAAGAGATACAACTAAATTTGATTGAAAAATTTCCTGGAATTGCAATTTTAGTTGAGAAAGACTCTCAAGGTCCACCATCTAGTTATCCTGTTAATATTGAGATATACGGTGACGACTACGAGCAACTTATTGAGACTGCTATTTCGATGAAAAACTTCTTAAATCAGGAAAATATAGAAGGAATTGAACAATTAAAAATAGATGTAACCAAGAGTAAACCTGGTTTAGAATTCTTGGTTGATAAAAAGAAGGCTGGAGAATTAGGAATTCCTGCTGGCCTTGTAGGTCAAACTATTAGAAATTCAATAATTGGCACCAAAGCTGGAGTCTTTAAACTTGACGGCGAAGATTATGAGATTAATGTTAGATTTGAAAATGAGTTTAAAAATGATTTAAGTTCGATACTCAATCAGAACATTATATTTAGAGACCAATCTTCAGGAGTTATTAAAGAAGTTCCAGTAGCATCTGTTGTTCAAGAAAAAAATACTGCAGCATTTAATGCAATTAAACATATAGATTTACAGAGAGTTGTTACCCTATACTCTTCAATTTTAGCAGGGTCTAATGCTAATCAAATTGTTAACACAGCAGAAATTGCTTTAAGTGGGTTTGAGACACCTGAAAATATAAGTTTCAAGTTCACTGGAGAAATTAAGGAACAAGAAGAAAACCAAGAATTTTTATCTTCAGCTCTTTTAACTGCTATCTCTCTTATAATTTTATTATTAGTCTTTCAATTTAATTCTGTTTCGAAACCATTAATTGTATTAATCTCAATAATATTGAGTTTTACAGGGGTATTTCTTGGGATAGTTATTTTTAATTTAACTTTCAGTATTTTAATGACAATGCTTGGTATAATATCATTAGCTGGAATTGTAGTTAATAACGCTGTTGTATTAATAGACTACACAGATCTACTATTCAAAAGAAAAAAAATTGATTTAAGTCTCTCCAAAAATGAGTTAATTGACAAAAATTCAGCTCTAGAACTTGTTAAAATAGCAGGAAAGGCCAGACTCAAACCAGTACTATTAACTGCTATTACAACAATTTTTGGTTTAGTTCCTCTAGCTGTTGGTCTTAATATTGACTTCTTCACTTTACTATCAGATTTTAATCCAAATATCTATTTAGGAGGCGATAATGTAATTTTTTGGGGACCTCTTGCTTGGACTGTTATTTTTGGAATTACATTTGCAACTTTTCTAACCTTAGTAATTGTTCCAACAATGTACTTTTTAATACATCTTGGTCGAATCAAACTAAAAAATATCTAGCTATATTTACATATAATTTATATGAATCGAACTAACAATTGCGGGGAATTATCTAAAGCTAACATAAATCAAAATGTAAAACTTTCTGGTTGGGTAAATAGGGTTAGAGAAAAAGGCTTTATTATATGGATAGACTTAAGGGATAGGTATGGTATTACACAATTAGTATTTGATAAAGATAGATCAAGTGAGGAACTATTTAGTGCAGCCACTAAACTTGGGAGAGAGTTTGTAATTGAGATTGCAGGAACTGTTATACAAAGAAAAAACATTAATGAAAAAATAAGTACAGGTGAAATAGAAATTCTTGTTTCAAGTCTCAGAGTTTTAAATACATCTTTAGTTCCACCATTTACTCTTGAAAATGAATCAGACGGCGGTGAAGAATTAAGAATGAAATACAGGTATCTTGATATAAGAAGAGAACCAGTAAAAGAAAATTTAATTTTCAGGCACGAATTATCACTCGAAGTAAGAAATTATCTTTCAGAAAATGGATTTATTGATATTGAGACTCCATGTTTGATTAAGTCCACCCCAGAAGGTGCAAGAGATTTTATTGTCCCAAGTAGACTTAACCCTGAACATTATTACGCATTACCTCAATCACCTCAAATTTTCAAACAGTTATTGATGATAGGTGGACTTGATAAGTATTATCAAATTGTTAAATGTTTTAGAGATGAAGATTTAAGAGCTGATAGACAACCTGAGTTTACTCAGATTGATTGTGAAATGTCTTTTGTAAATCAAGAAGATATTTTTAAACAATTTGAAGGACTAATGTCCAGATTATTCTCTAAATTTTTAAAACAAGATAATGTTACGTTTGAAAGAATGACTTATAGAGATGCAATAGAAAATTATGGGATTGACAAGCCTGACCTTAGATATGATATGAAAATCAGTGATATAACAGATGAAGTTAAAGGAAAAGGGTTCCAAGTCCTAGACAATAATGACTTTTCATGTTGTATTAAAGTTCAAAATAATTCTGAACTTACAAGAAAGGAGATTGATAGCTTGACTGATTGGATTAAAAGACCACAAATTGGAGCAACTGGACTACTGTGGATTAAACATAATATAGATTCTTCAGTAAAATCCTCATTTGACAAGTTTTTTAAAGAAGAAGATCTAAAATTAATTTTGGAAAAAGTATCGTCTAAGCCTGGGGATATAATATTTATTTTATCTGGCAATAAGAAGGAATCTTTGACTCAAATTGGCTCATTAAGAATAGAGATTGCAAAAAGATTTGAATTGATTAATTATGAAAAAATATGCCCAATTTGGGTTACCGATTTTCCTCTTTTTGAATGGGATGAAGATGAAAAAAGATTATTTTCCATGCATCATCCGTTCACATCAGCTAAACCTGAACATTTAAAATCATTAGATACAGAACCTGAAAAAGTGATAGCAAATGCATATGATCTAGTTCTTAACGGAAATGAAATAGGTGGAGGATCTATAAGGATTCATGATTTTGATACCCAAATGAAGATATTTGAACTTCTGGGTATGAGTAAGGAAGAATACACTAGTCAATTTGGATTTTTAATTGATGCTTTAAAGTATGGCGCTCCACCTCATGGGGGAATTGCTTTAGGACTAGATAGACTTGCTGCAGTCCTCAAAGGACGAGATGTAATTAGAGATTTTATAGCATTCCCAAAAAACAACTCTGGTAAAGATCTAATGATTGACGCACCATCTAAATTAACTAAGGAACAATTAAAGTATCTATCAAATTAAGATATTTGAAAATTTTAGTTAAAATATTGTCTTACCTAGTTTTTGTTGGAATCTTTGCTGGAATCTTTATTAAAGAGATTATTGGCGTCCAAATTGGTGATATAATTATAGGTGTCTTTGTACTTATAGGAACTTGTGTTTTTATGCCCCTATTCCTTGTGCACAGATGGAAAGGGAAAAAATTAAAAGATTATACTCTAAGTGAAGAAAATTTAAAAAAGATGAGAGAAAAAGCAGATAAATTTTAATCTCGAATTTTTTTAAAAAACTTATTTAATAAATCTTTTGACTCACTCTCCATAATTCCTGAAATTGTTCTAATATTTCTATCCATTTGTAAGTTATAACTTGTAAAGCCTCTTTTATTATCTGACGCTCCATAAACAATAGTGTGAATTTTAGACCAGTATATTGCACCATAACACATTAAACATGGCTCTAGAGTGCAGTAGAGAATACATTTATTAAGATTCTTTGTGTTTAAAAAGTTTTGTGCAGATGTTATTGCTATAAGCTCAGCATGTGCAGTTGAGTCATTAAGTAACTCAACCATGTTTGACGATTTAGAAATTATTTCATTTTCATAAACTATAACACATCCAACTGGAACTTCATCTTTGTAAAATGCATATTTTGCCTCTTCAAATGCTTTTTTCATAAAATAGTTATGATCTTTTTTCATATAGCTAATTTACAAAATAGGTGTATTGATTTTCAAATAGATATCTTCGTATATTGACAAAAAAATATTTTCAAAATTTTAATGGAAAGTTCAAAGAAGCTTTTTTTACTTGATGCTTATGCACTAATTTACAGAGGTTATTATGCATTTATAAAGAATCCTAGGATCAATTCAAAAGGGACTGATACTTCTGCAATATTAGGATTCATGAACTCTCTTTTGGAAATAATAAGGACTCAAAATCCTGATTACATTGCAGTTGCTTTTGATAAGGGAGGTTCAGTAACTAGATCTGAGATGTTTACAGAGTACAAAAGCAACAGAGATAAAACACCAGAGCCAATCCTTATTGCAATACCCTACATTAAAGAAATTCTAAAATCAATGAATATTTCGGTTCTTGAGAAAGAAGGCTACGAAGCTGATGATGTAATTGGAACTGTCGCTAAAGATGCTGAGAACAAAAATTTTAAGGTATATATGGTAACACCTGATAAAGATTTTGCTCAGCTTGTATCTGATAATATTTTTCTATGTAAACCAGCTAGAATGGGAAATAGCATGGAAATATGGGGGGTTGATGAAGTTAAGGATAAGTTTGAAGTAGATTCACCTGAACAAGTAATTGATTATCTAGGCATGATGGGAGATTCTGTTGATAATATTCCTGGACTGCCTGGCGTCGGAGATAAAACTGCAAAAAAATTTATAAAGCAATATGGAAATTTAGAGACACTTCTCGAAAAATCATATGAAATAACTGGAAAACTGGGAGAAAAAATTACGGATAATAAAGAGCTAGGTATTTTATCAAAAAAATTAGCACGAATAATTCTTGATGTCCCCATTGAATATAAATTGAATGACTTTATACTATCGGATCCTGATAATAAAAGTGTCATGAAAATTTTTGATGAACTAGAATTTAAAAGAGTGAAAGAGACTTTTTTTAAAATTTTTGGATTTAATGAAATTAAAGGAAAAAATAAAGAGCTAATTCAGGGTGACTTATTTAGTGATAATGATTTAGAACAAGATAAATCAAACCTTATTAAAAGTGATTCATATTATCAAAGAATTGACTCAAATAAAGAGTTAGAATATTTAATGACTAAACTTTTAATCCAGGATTTGGTAGCATTTGACACAGAGACAGAAAGTTTAAACTCACTAGATACTGAAATAGTAGGCATTTCATTTTCATGGACAGAAAAAAAAGGTTTTTATGTACCTATTTCTAATAATAAATCTATTCAAAAAGAATACTTTGATATTTTGAGACCTTTTTTTGAAAACGATCAGATTATTAAAGTTGGGCATAATCTGAAATTTGATATTAAGGTATTATTTAAATATGATATTTTGGTCTCAGGTCCATTATATGATACTATGGTAGCTCACTACCTTATCAATCCTGACATGAGGCATAACCTTGATACATTATCAGAATCTTATTTGAATTATTCCCCAATATCTATTGAAACGCTAATAGGTAAAAAAGGTAAAAATCAAGGATCAATGAGAGATGTACCAGTTGAAGAAGTCACAGATTATGCCTCAGAAGACGCAGATCTTGCTCTTCAATTAAAGAAAGTTTTCGATAAAGAGTTAAATGAAAACGGAGTTAAGGATATTTTCAATGATATAGAGATTCCTATTATCAATGTCCTTGCAGATATGGAGAAAGAGGGAATTAGAATAGATAGCTCATACCTGAGTAAATTGGATAAAGAATTTGAGATAGAACTTAGTAAGTTAAAAAGAGGCATTTTTGCAAAGTCTGGCGAAGAGTTTAACCTTAATTCTCCTAAACAACTTGGAGATATTCTCTTTGAAAAACTAAAATTAGTCTCAAAACCAAAAAAGACTAAAACCGGTCAGTATTCAACTTCTGAAGAGGTTTTATCTAGTTTAGCAAGTGAACATGAGATTATTAGAAACATATTAGAATGGCGGTCGTTAGACAAACTTCAGAATACATATGTGAGGTCTCTACCAAATGAAGTAAGTAATAGGACAGGAAGAATTCATACAAAATTTAATCAGACTGTTACAACAACAGGCCGTTTAAGTAGTAATAATCCTAATTTACAGAATATCCCAATTAGAACACAGAATGGTCAAAGAATAAGAGAAGCATTTATTCCCAGAAGTGAAGAATTTGAGCTCTTAGCTGCTGATTACTCTCAGATTGAGTTAAGGGTTATCGCTTCAATTAGCAAAGACGAAAATATGGTTGATGCATTTATAAAAAACCAAGATATTCATACTATAACTGCCGCTAAAATTTATAATATAGAACCAGATGATGTTTCAAGAGAGCAAAGGGGAAATGCTAAGACTGTTAATTTTGGAATAATATATGGTGTATCTGCTTTTGGACTGAGTCAACAAACAAACTTATCTAGATCTGAATCAAAGATTATGATTGATAACTACTTTGAAAATTATCCTGGACTTAAAGATTACATGTCCAGTCAAATTGATTTTGCAAGAAACAATGGATATGTTCAAACTATAATGGGAAGAAGAAGATATTTACAAAATATTAACTCTCAGAATAACATGCTAAGAAGTGGTGCTGAAAGAAATGCAATCAATGCCCCTATTCAAGGAAGTGCAGCAGATATTATCAAAATTGCTATGATTAGAGTTCATGAAAAGTTTAAAGAACAGTCTTTAAAATCTAAAATGTTACTTCAGGTTCATGATGAACTTGTTTTTGATGTACATAAATCAGAAAAAGATATAGTTAAAACTATTGTCAAAGACACAATGGAATCAGCGGTTAAGCTGATTGTTCCTCTTAAAATTGATTTAGAATTTGGAAAAAACTGGTTAGAGGCACATTAATTAAAAAAAAGTTTTTTTAAAATTTTTTATAATTGTACATTTGCACGCCTAGATTTAATCTATTATGACTAAGACAAGCTATAAAACTCTATCAGCTAATAGTAAAACAGTTAACAAGGAATGGGTTCTTGTTGATGCTGCTAAGCTTCCGCTGGGAAGAACTGCATCTATAATTGCAACTCTTTTAAGAGGAAAGCATAAGACTAACTTTACACCTCATGTTGATTGTGGTGATAATGTTATTGTTATTAATGCTGATAAGGTTGAACTTTCAGGTGACAAATGGAGCAAAAAGCAATATATTAGTCATACTGGATACCCTGGAGGTCAAAGAATTATATCTGCTGAAAAACTTCATCAAAAAAACAATATTAAGCTTGTAGAGAAAGCCGTTAAGGGCATGCTGCCGAAGAATAAGCTTGGTGCTGAATTATACAGAAACTTAAAAGTTTTTCCAGGGTCTGATCATAATCACGAAGCACAAAAACCAAAAGTAATTGACGTTAATAGTAAAATATAATGGAAATAATTCATAAAATAGGTAGAAGGAAGACATCAGTTGCTAGAGTTTACATGTCTGAAGGTAAAGGTAACATTAAGGTTAACAAGAAAGCTTACTCAGAATTTTTTAGTACTGCAACTTTACAATATAAAATTCTTCAGCCTTTTAATCTTACAGAGACAAAAGATAAATTCGACTTATCAGTGAGTGTCAAAGGCGGTGGTGTAAACGGGCAAGCTGAAGCTATTAGGCTTGCTATTTCCAGAGCTTTAGTTGAATTTAATGAGGAATTTAAGTCTGTTTTAAAATCAGAGGGCTTAATGACTAGAGATCCTAGAATGGTTGAAAGAAAGAAGTTTGGTCAAAAGAAAGCAAGAAAAAAATTCCAATTCTCAAAAAGATAAATTATGGCTAAAACTGACGTTAAAGAATTATTGGATGCTGGTGTTCACTTTGGACATTTAACTAGAAAATGGAATCCTAATATGGCACCATACATATACATGGAGCGTAATGGTATTCATATTATTAACTTATATAAAACAGCTGCAAAACTTGAGGAGTCTGTTAATGCATTAAAAAAAATAGTTCTCTCTGGTAGAAAGATACTTTTTGTTGCTACAAAAAAACAGGCAAAAGATATAGTGGCTAAAAAAGCTGATTCAGTTAATATGCCATATATTACGGAAAGATGGCCTGGTGGAATGCTAACAAACTTTGTTACGATTAGAAAAGCTGTTAAAAAGATGAATGCTATTGATAGGATGAAAGCTGATGGCACATTTGAAACACTTTCTAAAAAAGAGAAACTCCAAGTTGACAGGCAAAGAGCTAAATTGGAAAAAAATCTTGGCTCAATATCTGACATGACAAGATTACCAGGAGCTATTTTTGTTGTGGATACATTAAATGAGAAAATTTCAGTTCAAGAAGCTCAGAAATTAAATATTCCAATTTTTGCAATGGTTGATACTAATTCTGACCCTAATGAAGTTGATTTTATTATTCCTTCAAATGATGATGCATCAAAGTCTATCGAAAAAATCCTAGATGTAGTATGTAATGCAATTCAAGAGTCTTTAGAAGAAAGAAAAAAGGAAAAAGAAATTGCTGAACAAAAAAAATTAGAAGAAGCTGAATCGGCAACTAAAGCTGGAGACACCAATGCTTCTGATAAAGAATAATAACCTTTAAATTTTACCAAATTGAAAATAACTGCATCTGATGTAAACAAGCTAAGACAATCTACAGGAGCTGGAATGATGGATTGTAAAAAAGCTCTTGAAGAATCCAATGGAGATTTTGATAAAGCAATAGAAGTACTTAGAAAAAAAGGTCAAAAAGTTGCTGCAAATAGAGCTGATAGGGAATCATCAGAAGGTGTAGTCCTTGCCAAGGTAAATTCAGATAATAAATCTGGAGTTATAATTTCGCTTAACTGTGAAACTGATTTTGTAGCAAAAAATGATGATTATATTCAATTGGCCCAAAAATTAGCAGATCATGCTCTTAACTTCACTGATAAAGACTCCTTTTTAGAATCTGATTTTGATGGAATGAAAGTTTCTGAGAAATTGTTAGAACAGACTGGCGTTATTGGTGAAAAGATTGAAATAGGTTCTTTTGAGTACATATCCGCTAGTTTTGTTGGATCTTATATTCATGCAGGTAATAAAATAGCTTCAATTGTTGGACTTTCAGAAAGCTTTGATAATGCTGCTGGTGTTGGCAAAGATTTATCAATGCAAATAGCTGCTATGAATCCAGTTGCGATTGATGAAAATGGAGTAAGTCAGGATATAATCGCTAAAGAAATTGAAATTGCTAAGGATCAGCTAAGACAAGAGGGTAAGCCTGAGGAAATGTTAGATAATATTGCAAAGGGCAAGCTTAAAAAGTTTTTCAAAGAAAACACTCTTATTAATCAGCAATTTATAAAGGACAGCAAAATAAGCATCTCACAATATATTAAAGGTTTCTCTGATTCAGTTGAAGTAACTGATTTTTCTAGAGTGGGAATATAATTGTTTGTTACTAGAAGCTTCCATTTATGATGCTACTCTCCTAATTTTATTTAAATAATTTTATTGAAAAACAATGAATCAAATTAAATCTATTTTTTCTTGGCTTAATAGTTTTCTAGAAAAAGCAAGAATCATAATGCTTAATATAGCTACAGCCATCGTTTTGATTTTTTTTGTAATATTAATTTTTGTGCCAATAACATCTTTAGAATCAGAAGTTAAAGATCCAAGCGGCAGAGTGCTATTCATTGATCCTGTGGGAACTGTAGTTGACCAAGAAGTGTTTAGTTCAGATTTTCTGCTTGAAATTGCTTCAGGATCCTCAACTGAACAAATTCAAACAAGAGATCTTATTCAATTAATAAGAGCTGCAGGTCAAGATAAAGATATTCCTGCTGTGCTTGTTGATTTCTCATCCACAAACTTTGCTGGACCAACTACAGCAATAAATATTGCAAAAGAGTTAAAGTCACTTCGTGATTCAGGCAAAAGGGTAATTGCTTTCAATGATCGTTTGTCTACAACTTCTTATCTCATGGCCTCTCAAGCATCTGAGATCTGGCTACATCCTGTTGGGAGTATTAGCATTAGAGGTATTGGGGGAGTTCGTGCTTATCAAAAAGAGCTTTATGAAAATTTAAAAATTAATTTTCACAATTATTCTCAAGGTGATTTCAAATCTGCAGCTGAGTCAAATACAAGAACTAACATGTCAGAAAATGATAAGATGCAAAGAGAAGATCTGCTCAATCCTATTTGGGATGAAATGAAATTCCTTATGGCACAGGGTCGTGATATTGAAATAAATGATATCCAATCTTTTGCAGATGAATACATTGGATTTTTTGGAGAGGCTGAAATTGGAAATATTGCCTATGCTTTAGAAAAAAATATTATTGATGGTACAAAATCATTTCCTGAATTTCGTCAGTATATGATTGAAGAATTTGGTTTAGATGAAGAAGCTGAAACGGAAACTTATAAAACTATTTCTTATCATGACTATAAAAAGCAAATAAATAAAGATTCCTCTAATAGTGATAATCAAATAGCTGTAATAACTGTTGAAGGAGTAATCATGGAGGGAGAAATCATACAAGGAGTTGCTGGTGCTAATGGGATAGTAAATCAAATAAGATCAGCTCATGAAGATGAAAACACAAAAGCTATTGTCTACAGAGTAAATAGTCCTGGTGGATCGGTAATTGCCAGTGAGATGATGAGAGATGAGTTATTCGCTGCTAAAAAAAAAGGAATAAACGTGGTTGTATCTATGGGGGACTATGCAGCATCTGGGGGAGTATACATCTCAACTCCAGCTGATTATATTTTTGCTGAGCCTACAACTATTACTGGCTCCATTGGAGTTGCAATTGCCATTCCAACATTTGAAAATGCAATGGATTACATTGGAGTAAATTTTGATGGAGTGTTTACCTCAAAGTACGCGGGCTGGGATCCTACTCAAGCCATTGATGATAATTTAGATAAAATTTTTGAAAGCTGGGGTGCTGATGTATACAATCGATTTGTCAACTTTGTAGCTGAGTCTAGATCTCAATCATATGAGGACATTAAAAAGATTGCAGGTGGTAGAGTCTGGATTGCAACTAGTGCTAAAGAAATTGGTTTAGTGGATGAGATTGGTGGAATTAATGATGCAATTACGTATGCAGCCAAAATATCAGAGTTAGAAGATTTTAAAGTTCAATATTATAGTGAATCACCGTCACCTGAGGCGTTAATTTTCAAGGAGTTAATTGAAAATTTTGATGTTTCTCTAGGAGATACTGAAGTATTGTCAGCACTTAATGGTCTTGCAAGCCTATATAAAACATTAATAGGAATTCAACAACCAAAAGCATTATTAACTTGTAATGACTGTTTAGTAAATCTTGATTAATTAAAAAGGTAAATCATCCTCTGTCAAATCACTTGGTGAATCTGTATCTGGTTCCATCGGCAGATCAGCAGGGGCTGAGTGCATTACTTGATCATCTAAAGATTCGATTCTCCAACCCTGGATAGAATTAAAATATTTTGTCCCTTGATCTGGACTCTCCCATTCTCTTCCTCTAATGTTTATACCTATCCTAACTGTTTGTCCTAGACTAAAGTTATCAAGAAGCTCGCAGTTATTCTGAACAAATTCAATCAATATGTGCTGAGGATATTGATCCTCAGTAGTTAATACTAACTCCCTTTTGCGAAAGCCATTGTCTCCGTATGTTTTTATATCTCCAATAAGTTTTATTTTTCCTAGTAATTCCATTATATATAAGATTTTATTTTGTTCATAGTTTCAATAAATTGACTCTCTGTCATACTAATTTTAGTATCAAAAGACATATCATTCATATTGTTTATCGGAATAAGATGGACATGAACATGGGGAACCTCAAGTCCAATTGCACTCATACCAACTCTCTCGCAAACTACAGCTTTTTTTATTGCGTTAGCAACTTTTTTCGAGAAAATAATTAGTTCTGACAAAGTTTTGTCGTCTAAATCAAATATCTGGTCAATTTCTCTTTTGGGAATACATAACGTATGACCTAAGGCATTAGGGTTAATATCTAAAAAAGCAAGGAAAGTCTCATCTTCATAAATTTTAAATGATGGTATTTCTCCTGATATTATTTTAGAAAAAATTGATGCCATTATCTTGAAATTTCTAAAACCTCAAATTTAACATTTCCACTTGGTATAACTATCTCTGCAACATCACCTGTTTTTTTTCCTAATAATCCTTTCCCAATTGGAGAATCAACAGATATTTTTCCATGGGCAAGATTTGCTTCACTTTGCGCAACTAGCTTATATTTCATAACAGCTGAATTCGTTAGATTTTTAATCTTTACCGTTGAGTGAACAAGTACTTTTGAAGTATCTAATTTTGATTCATCAATAATTCTTGCATTTGAAAGTGTCTCTTCAAGTTTTGAAATCTCTAATTCAAGCATACCTTGGGCTTCTTTTGCAGCATCATATTCTGCATTTTCACTTAGATCTCCTTTGTCTCTTGCTTCACCAATTGCTTTTGATGCACGAGGTCTTTCAACATCCTTAAGATGATCTAATTTATTTCTAAGCTCTTTTAGACCTTTTTCAGTATAATATGAAACTTTACCCATATTCAATGCAAAAATCCCCTTATAAGTGGGGATAATTAGTTCTAATTTACAAAATATTTTATTTAAAACTTAATATCTAATCCTACTAGAATATTTATTCCTGATTGCGGATAATAATATGTTCCTTCATAAGTCTTTATTTGATCATCCTCTTGAATATCATATGAATAATAACCACCATATGCAGAGTATTTATAATCAAATAAATTATTGACCAAAACTTTAAACTTTATATAATCTGATATATTTGGTAAATCTATATCATGTACAAAATTTATATCATTTATAAAAAATGATTCTAATTTAGAGATTGGTGAGTTGGTTTGAGCAAAAAATTGTTCACCTACATATTTTGACCGCAATGAAATTAACAATTTTTTGTTTGGATTGAAGTTTAGAATATTGTTAACAATTAAATTAGGTGAGTAAGCTAAATCCGTATTCCCAAAATTTTTCAGATTTCCATCAAATGTTGAATAAAAATCCTTATTCTTATTTTCACTAAGAGAGAAATTTGTTTCAATATTTAATTTGTTATTTAGCTTGATACTACTATCAAACTCTATTCCAACTCTATATGACTCACCAATATTTCTTCTAATTTCATACCCATTTATATCACGTTGACCAGTTAATACAAGCTGATCTTCATAGATCATATAAAATGCATTTAGAGATAAAGCCAAATTATTTGAATTTAACTTCCAACCTAATTCGAAATCATCCAATTTTTCTTCATTTGGATTCCCATTTGCATAATCAGTTCGTGTTGGCTCTCTATGAGCTCTAGCAAATGAGAAAAAAAGATTGTTATTATCATTTAAATTATAGAATAGCCCAAATTTTGGATTGAAAAAGTTAAAAGACTTATCAAGATTTTCAAATCCATCTTCTATGTAACCAGTTAAAGTTGAATTGGCAGAAATACCAGCCTTATATTTAATATTTCTAAATTGTAAGTCTCCATAAAGTGTTAGTTTGTCTGTAATGTAATAATCAATTTTTGCATAAATGTTAAACTCTCCTTTATCACCAAAATCATCATAAAACTTTTCTTTAAAATCATATTGATTAACGGTAGAATTTATTTGATCATACCATAGATACTCTCCATAGTGTAAACCGTTATATTTATTTAGTGAGCCTCCAATATTTGCATTAAAGTCATCTGTTTTTTTGTTTAGACTGTATAAAATACCATAAAAATCATTGTCTAACCATCTTCTGTCAATGTAATCAGATGATCCATATCCAAGGTTATAGTTCTCGAAAAAACCTTTTCCATTTGTGAAATGAATCCCAAAGTTTGAATTCCAACCATTTTGATAAATCTGATTCCAATGAATTTGAAGATGATTCTGTTTATAATTATCTACTTGGTCTTCGTAATATAATGTATTGCCAAACTCATCATAGTATTCACCAGCCATATTATATTTTCTGTTTGTTTCTAATGTTGATGAGTCAACTCCATACCAAGCCTGGTCAGTAATTTCATGACCTGCAAAATTCAAGACTTTTATTAAAGTGTTTTCATCTCTGTAAACTCCTTGTAGAAAGTAAGAACGTAGGTTTGAACCAGATCGGTCAATGTAACCATCAGATTTAATTCTAGAAACTCTCCCAGATAATTCAAATTTATCAATAAAACCTGTTGAGAATCCTACCGAATTTTTTACAGTTCCAAAACTTCCTATTGTATTATTTATCTCAAAAAAAGGGCTTTCTGATGCTGAATTGGTCTGAATATTTATACTTCCACCAAATGCACCTGGTCCATTAGTTGAGGTACCAACCCCTCTTTGAATTTGAATATTTTCAACAGACGAAGCAAAGTCAGGTAAGTCAACCCAATAAACTTGCATCGATTCAGAGTCATTGTATGGGATTCCATTGATAGTAACATTAACTCTAGTTTGGTCGGATCCTCTGATTCTAATAGATGAATAGCCAATCCCTGCACCAGCATCTGAGTGAGTTACAACTGAGGGAGTATTCTTGAGCAGAATTGGAATATCTTGAGCTAAATTTGTTCTTTCAATATTCTCCTTGGATAAATTTACAAATGATACAGGAGTATCATTTTTTGCTTTTATTGCACTAACAGTGACTTCTTCTAAGTTTAAAATACTAGTAAGAGAGTCAAGGTTTTTTGAATTATTTAAATCTTGAGCAAGGATGGGTGTACTAACAAGAAGTACAAATAGTATATATTTTTTCATAATAAATTCCTTTCACAGTATTACCTGTCTAAGTTCTATGGGTTTAATCTCAGCTTAGTTTAAGCACCCCAATTCATTTCAAAATTAAAGATTTTTTATTTATTAAATCAACAGCAGTATTAAATCTTTTGTTAAAGTTTTGACCTGTAATTATATCAAACCTAACGTTTAATATATCTAGCTCTAATTTGTGTGCTTTAAACATTTCTAATCTTTCATCTGGTCTATCTCGTAGATCATCTTTTATCCAAGGCGTATCAATATTTAAAATTAAATAATAGTCATACTTTAATAATTTTGATTGTCTGACAAGCCATGGATCACAGAATTCATCAAAATGAGTTTTTGACCACGCAATAGTGGTTAGAATATTTGTATCACAGAATAGTAATTTATTAGAATTATTAATATTAGTGTTTTCTCTTTCAACTTGACCTTTAGCTATCTTTATTAAATCTTCTTTATTACATACTTCTTTTTTATCATCCCATTTACTTTGAAGATAATCTCTTGCATATTCACTCACGTAATTAGTCTTGAAATAGGATGCAAGTTTTACGGTCAAAGTTGACTTACCCGTTGATTCAGGACCACAAATAACAACTCTTTTAATTAATGATTCGTTTTGAGTAAGATCTTTTTCCATGATATGTAGCCTAATATTGCTAACACTGTAAAAATAATATACTGAAGTGAGGAAATTGTCAATCCTTTATAGAAATAAAGTGGAACTGTTATTAAATCTCCTATAATCCAGAATATCCAACTTTCAATCTTTCTCTTTGCCATTAACCACATAGCAACAAAGAAAATAGCAGTGGTTATATTATCAACATACGCTGTCCAACTGTTCCATTTATCAAACTGAACGTATACAAAATAAATAAACAGAAGACTCCCTAAAGCTAGAAAGATCAACTGTATATATTCTTTTTTTTCCAGTCTAGAAATATTATTTATAAATACTTCATCCTTTTTTCTTGACCAATAATACCATCCATAAATGGACATGATAAAAAAGTATCCATTAATAATCATATCACCTAAAAGAGAGAAATTAAAAAGTATATAGACAAATATACCTGTTCCTATAAGGCCTGTTGGGTATACAAAAATATTGTTTTGTTTCGCATATATAACACTAAGAATATTTATTGCTACTGCAAAAATTTCAAGAAATATGAATGTGTCAGAATATGTTGAATACTGAGAAAACAAAAAATCAATTATTTCATTCATAATTAATTGTTTGATTGAGCATAACAAAGGATATAGTCATCTATTATAAAATAAAACAGATCAAATTTATATTTTTCTCTTCCTCTTGCATAGTACCCTTCTCCTTTGTTTTCAGATATATTTTTTATTGCGATATCGTCAGAGAACGAAACTCCTTTAATTCCAAGTGCCTTATATATTGATTCTTTTGCTGTCCATATCATTATTAAATAATCTACATTAGATTGAAATTCTTTTTTCAATTTTTCAGATTCGTTTAAGAACTTATCATGAATATTAAGTATTTTACTGTCTTTTAGTTCAATATCAATACCTATTCTACTACAACCTGAAAAGACAATTGCTGCCATATGATTTGAGTGTGATATGGATATATTTAAATCTGAATTAATTAAAGGCCTTCCTGACTCATCATATCGAATCTTATAACCTTGATTCTCTAGTTGTAGGGTTTTTCTAACTGCTAAAAATTGTTCCTTAGCTAGTTCATTTTTCTTCAATTTTACAAGTTCAGTATCATACTCATCTAAACCATAGTGATCCAGTTCACCCGGATTAATCTCCCATAACTTAATTTTTGTGTTGTGATTTATTATGAATTCTTTAAGAAATGGCATTTGATTAAATTGATTAATAAGCTTATTTTTGTATTATAAATATACACATGAATAACAAGACTGATAATAAATATACCGCTTATAAAGTAAAAGATATTTCTCTCGCAGAATGGGGAAGAAAAGAGATCAAGCTTGCTGAAGCTGAAATGCCTGGTCTTATGGCTTTAAGAGAAAAGTTCAAGAAAGACAAACCTCTTAAAGATGCAAGAATTGCAGGTTGTCTTCACATGACAATTCAGACGGCTGTACTCATTGAGACACTTGTTGATCTCGGTGCCCAGGTGACATGGAGTTCTTGTAATATTTTTTCAACTCAAGATCATGCTGCAGCTGCAATTGCTGCAAATGGTATACCTGTTTATGCTTGGAAGGGAATGACAGAGGAAGAATTTAATTGGTGTATTGAACAGACATTATTCTTTGGGGAAGAAAAAAAACCACTAAATATGATATTAGATGATGGTGGTGATTTAACTAATATGGTTTTAGATGATTATCCAGAACTTGTAGCAGGTATTAAAGGGCTTTCAGAGGAAACTACTACTGGTGTTCATAGATTGTATGATAGAATGAAAAATGGTACACTTCCTATGCCTGCTATAAATGTGAACGATTCTGTTACAAAATCTAAATTTGATAATAAGTATGGTTGTAAAGAAAGTGCTGTTGATGCTGTTAGAAGAGCAACTGATATTATGCTCGCAGGTAAAAGAGTAGTTGTTTGTGGATATGGAGACGTAGGAAAAGGTACAGCAGCATCTTTTAGAGGTGCTGGCTCAATTGTTACAATAACTGAGATAGATCCAATATGTGCACTTCAGGCATCAATGGATGGCTTTGAGGTAAAGAAACTAGAAAATGTAGTTTCAACTGCAGATATTGTTGTAACAGCAACAGGAAATAAGGATATTGTTAATCAAAATTCCTTTATGATGATGAAAGATAAAACCATAGTATGTAATATTGGACATTTTGATAATGAAATAGACATGAATTGGTTGGAGTCTAACTTTGGAGATAATAAGACTACAATTAAACCTCAAGTTGATTCATACAAAATTAATAAAGACAGAGAAATCATAATATTAGCAGAGGGAAGGCTGGTCAATTTAGGATGTGCTACAGGGCATCCAAGCTTTGTAATGAGTAACTCATTTACAAACCAAGTACTTGCTCAAATTGAGTTGTGGAATAACTCTAAAAACTACGAGAATAAAGTATATATGCTTCCTAAAAACTTAGACGAAATGGTTGCTAAACTTCACCTAGATAAACTTGGTGTTGAGCTTGAAACACTATCAGAAGATCAAGCAAAGTATATAGGTGTAAACTTAAGCGGACCTTATAAACCAGAATATTATAGATACTAAGCCTTTATTGGCTCTATTGAAACAAAAGATTTGTTATTTGATTTCTTTTTGAAAGAAACAATACCATCAATCTTTGCATGAAGAGTATGATCTTTTCCAAGATAAACATTTTGACCTGGATTGTGAACTGTTCCTCTTTGTCTAACAATTATATTACCAGCTTGAGCAAATTGTCCACCAAAGATCTTAACTCCTAGTCGTTTCGACTCTGATTCTCTACCATTTTTTGAACTACCAACTCCTTTTTTGTGTGCCATAACTAATTATTTTTTTGCAGCTGTTGTTTTCTTTGCAGCTGTTGTTTTCTTTGCAGTTTCTACTTCTTTTATTGGCTCAACTTTTTTTTCACTTATGCCTTGAATAATAATTTTGGTTATTGCTTGTCTATGGCCATTTTTAACTTTATATCCTTTACGTCTTTTCTTTTTGAAAACAATTACTTTATCGTCCTTTAAATGAGATACTACTTTTGCTTCAACTGAGGTTCCAGATAAATTTGGCTTTCCAACTTGAACTTTTATTCCATCATCAATAAGAAGTACATTATCAAAAGAAACTTTTGATCCTTCTTTTGCATCAATTTTATTTACAAAAAGCTTTTGATCTTTTTCAACCTTAAACTGACTTCCCTGTATTTCAACTACTGCGTACATTATTAATTTTTGAATTGCAAAATTAAACTATTTATTAAAATATACAAGACATATTGGGGTTTATAGTTCTATCCAATTTTGGTTTTTCAAAGACCATTCTACTACTTGTTTTATTCTTTCAGTTAGCTTAATTGATGGTTGCCATCCTAATTTTTTCATTTTTTCACCTGAAAGGGAATATCTAAGGTCATGACCAGGTCTTGATGAATGGAAGTCTACCATTTCATATTTTAAATCTTTTCCTTGAGAATCAGCAATAATTTGGGCAAGTTCAAGATTGTTAAGTTCCTCAGAGCCTACAATATTAAACTTAGGACATTTAGCTCCTCCATAATCAAGTTCAATTTTAATAGGGTTAGTTAATAAAAAATGAATAGCTTCAGATACATCTTCAGCATGAATATAATGACGAGATCCAGGGATTTTTCTAGTTTTATCTGAGTGGATAGTTACTGATTCACCATCTCTAATCTTTTTAATGCACATAGGTATGAACTTTTCAGGGTGTTGTCTCTCACCAAATACATTCATAGTATGCGTTATATAAATAGGAAGATTGTATGTGTTTTCATAAGCTACTGCTAATTCCTCCCCTGCTGCTTTTGTTGCACTGTAAGGATTTGTAGAGTTATATCTATCATTCTCTTTATAATCAATACCCTTTGGAGCTGGTCCAAACACTTCATCAGTACTAAAGTAAATAAACCTTTCAAATTTATTTGATTCATTAATTGTTCGTGCATATTCTAAAATATTAGCAGTACCAACAACATTATCTAGTACAAATTCCATTGGATAATCAATACTTCTATCTACATGAGATCCTGCAGCTAAATGAAGTATAATATCAATATTTCCTATTTCTTTTTTTATCCATGGGTTTATTTCTGACTTAAGATCATGAAAAATAACTTTAATTCTTGACTTTTGTTCCTTTTTAAGGTTTGATAAAATATTGTCCAATCGATTTAAATTTCCACTATAATCTAATCTATCAAGAGCTACAATATCCCAATTGGTATTATTTATTAAATAAAAAATTAAATGGTGAGCTATAAACCCTGCCCCTCCTGTAATTAGTACTCTTTTCATAATTTAAGATTCTCTATATAATTACTTAATCTATCTTTTGGCTTCCAATTAAGCTGAGAGATCATATCATCATTTTTTCTAAGAGTTTTTTTATAATTTCCTTGTTGATCAGGTACGAATTCTGATTTGACATTAAACCTTTTATTAAACATCTCAAATAACTCGTTTACGCTGTAGTTATTACCAGTTCCTAGTTCCCAAGCATCAGAATGTTTTTTATTTGTCAATGCAATTTTGATTAACCCTTCAACAATATCATAAACATGGGTAAAGTCTCGTCTTTGATTGCCATCTCCAACAATTATTAAAGGTTTATTCTGAAGAATTTTTGACCTCCAAATACCAATAACATTTCCATTAACTTCACTAACAACCTCTCCAGGTCCATATACATTATAGAACCTTGCAATTTCAACGTTTAAATTATATGAATTTTTGTAAAGCTTACATATCTCTTCTCCAAGAAACTTATACATTGCATATGGTGAATCAGAAGGATTAAAGTGACGTGAAGAAGACCCAGCATATACAACTTTTACTTTGTTTTTTTTTGCCCACTCCATAACCCTTTCAGTTCCATTTACATTAGATTTGAAATATTTAGAAGGATCTTTATATGAAAGTTGAACTCTTGCTAAAGCTGCGAGATGAAAACATGTGTCAAATTTAGATTTTAAATTTGATATGTTATTTATATCTTCTTTTATATATTCCACTCCATCTATTTCATTTTTTTTGGATCCAAAAGAATAATCATCTATTGAAGTAACATTATAGTTTTTTTTAACTAATTCCTTGGCTAGATTTGAGCCAATAAAGCCAACTCCACCAGTAATTAAAATATTTTTCATTTTTCAAAAATATCAATTAATCTTTGTAATAATTTAGTTCTTTCAAATTCTTTTGTAAAATAATGTCTAGCATTTTCTCCAAATTGTACTTTTTGTGAATCATTTAGATTACTAAATCTTATAATTGATTTTGCTAGACCATCTGAATCTTCGGATTTAGAAACAAAACCTGATTTTGATTCAGTAATTATTTTTGCTCCAATACCATTTAAAGAAGCAATTATTGGTTTTCCACATGCAAGATAAGACTGAAGTTTACCTGGAATAGTCATCGAAAAAATTTCTGTATCTTTTAGGGATACTAAAAGTGCATCAGCACAAGCAAAGAAATCAGGCATATCAGTTGGAGGATATGATCCCAAAAAGCTAAAATTATCTGATAATGATAGCTTATTAATTCTATCTACTACTCTCTTTTTATCTCTTCCATCTCCAATAATTATAAACTTAAAATTAGATAAACTTTTTTTCAAAATTATTGCTGCATCTATAATTGTATCAAAGCTTTGAGCTACACCAATATTTCCTGCAAAAACAATATTTATTGCATCTCCAAATAAAGATTTAATTTCTTTTTTTGGTTTAACAACTCTGTAAAAGTTTTCAGCATAATATGGATAATAAATAATTTTATTTTCACTTACTCTTTGTTCTAGAAGATAATCATTAAAATAAGGCGATTGCACAAGTATAGTCTTATAAAACAAATATATACTTCGAGTCATTAAGTCAATTAAGTTTAATATAAATTTATTATTTATGCCACCTGCATCCTTAACTGACTCAGGCCACAGGTCATGGATCCAAAGGTATGATTTTGCTCTAAACTTTATGGATGCAATAATTCCAATATATCCTACTGTTATGGGTGATGGGGCATAAACAAAAACTTTATCAAACTTTTTATTTAAAAATAGAACTCTTAATATTCCAAAAATTACAAATGAAATATAATTAATGAACAATTTTATACCGGTTCCAGTTCCTCTTGGAATGATTGGTGATCTATAAATATTAATACCTTGGTATAGCTCTTCGGATTTATTAAAGAAATTATAACCTTCATAATACTTACCTTTTGGATAATTTGGTTTGGCAGTGAGAACAGAAACAGAATGCCCTTGCTCTTTTAGACCAATACAAATATCATTAATCCTAAAATTTTCAGGGTAAAAATATTGAGATATTACAAGTATTCTCAATTTTTATAATTTAAATTGATTTTGAAGAAGAATCCTTTCTCCATACATTTCTATTTACATAGTCAATATATGAAAAGATTATTTTTACAACTTTTTGTGAAACATTTTCTTCATTATAATCCTCGACAATTTTTGGTATTATTCCATTTTTATGCTGCTCTGTAACAACATTAATAGACTCATTTATCCTATCTTTTTCTAGACCTGACATTATTAAAGTACCTTTATCCATACCTTCAGGTCTTTCATGGGCTTGTCTTATCATAATTGCAGGGAACTTAAGAATTGAAGATTCCTCAGTAATAGTTCCACTGTCTGATATTACGCAGTATGAATGTTTTTGAAGATAAATATAATCGAAAAATCCCATAGGCTTTAAAAAACTAATTAGTTTATGTGGCTTTATCTTATTCTTCATTTTTTCAAGTCTATCTTTGGTTCTTGGATGAGTTGACACTATTACAGGTATTCCATATTCTTCTGAAATTGAATTTAGTGATAGAAGTAAAGAACCCAAATTTTCATGATAATCCACATTCTCTTCTCTGTGAGCAGAAACTAAAAAGTAACTTTTTGTCTTTAATCCAAGCTTTTTATGAATAGTACTTTTTTCAATCTTAGTAGAATAATAATCGAGTATCTCTTTCATACATGAGCCTGTCTTTATTATGGTACTAGGATCAATTCCTTCTTTAATTAAATATTGTTTTGCATGTTCAGTCAAGGGCATATTTATATCACTAAGGTGATCAACAATCTTTCTATTTATCTCTTCAGGGACTCTTTGATCAAAACATCTATTACC
>CABYMF010000002.1 GCA_902519955.1 uncultured Bacteroidota bacterium
AAAAGCTTTAATGGAATTGAAAATGTTCCTTCAAAAGCAATAACTATGGGTGTAAGAACAATTTTTAATTCAAAGAGAATTATTGTCATGGCATGGGGAATACAAAAAAGTCTTATTGCTAAAAAGTCAGTTGAGAATAATGTTTCATCACTTATTCCTTCTACCTATCTTCAAAAACATAAGAACGCTACTTTGGTTCTTGATAAAGAATGTTCAAATGAACTTACAAGGATAAAAACACCATGGTTAGTAGGTCCCTGTGACTGGTCAGATTCAATGAAAAGGAAAGCAATTGTATGGTTGTGTGACGTAACTGAAAAATCAATTTTAAAATTAACTGATGAAGATTATAATAAAAATGGTCTATCTGATTTGTTAGCTCTTGAAGGTTCTTCATATGGTCTAAACATAAAGATGTTTAATCATTTTCAAAATACCATTACTGGTTGGCCAGGAGGAAAACCTGGCGCAGATGATTCAACAAGGCCTGAAAGAAAGAGTCCAAATTCTAAAAGGGTAATTATATTCAGTCCACATCCAGATGATGATGTTATTTCTATGGGAGGCACATTTGACAGGTTAGTATCTCAAGGCCATGATGTTCATATTGCATATCAGGCATCTGGTAATGTTGCAGTCTCTGATCATGATGCACTAAAGTTTATTGAAGTATCAAATGATATGTTTCCTTCTGAGCTAAAACCGAAAGTAAGTCAATTGATAAAAGAACTGAAAAATAAAAAACCAGATAAAATCGATTCAATAGATGTGAGGAAAATTAAGAGTTTAATTAGAAAAAGAGAGGCAATTTCAGCTACCAGGTATATTGGAATCCCAGACTCTAATACTCATTTCATGAATTTACCTTTTTATGAAACAGGAAGAATTAAAAAGAATCCTGCATCAAAAAAAGATATTTTAATAACAGCATCATTGATAAAAAAAATCAAACCACATCAAATATATGCAGCAGGCGATCTTGAAGATCCTCATGGTACTCATAAAGTATGTCTTGATATTGTTTTTGACTCATTAAATTCACTTAAAGATGAAAAGTTTATAAAAGATTGTTGGTTGTGGTTATACAGAGGTGCATGGCTAGAGTGGGATATACATGAAATTGATATGGCAGTTCCTATGAGTCCAGCTCAAGTTCTTCGAAAAAGAAAAGCAATATTTTTTCATCAAACTCAAAAGGATGGAGTAATGTTTCAAGGTCATGATTTGAGAGAATTTTGGGTAAGAGCTGAAGAGAGGAACCATGAAACAGCTGAAAAATATAAAAAAATGGGCTTAGCAGATTATGCGGCCATTGAATCATTCAAAAGACATTATTTTTAATAAAAATCATTATGAAAAAATCTATTATACTACTAACCTTAACTTTAATTTTTGGCCCACAATTTATTCTTCAATCACAGGATAAATTTTCAAAAAGAAAAATCGAAAATCTCAAAGAGCAAGTATCTCAGCTTGTTGAAGAGGATAAAAAATTTACACAAGTAATGATTGACAAGGTTTTTAGTTTTGGAGAGCTTGGATTCCAAGAATTTGAAACATCAAAGTATTTAGGTAAAATACTTGAAGAAAATGGATTTGATGTTGAGTATCAGATTTCAGGTATTCCAACCTCATGGCTTGCTACATGGTCAAATGGAGAAGGAGGTCCAACAATTGCTATGGGGAGCGATTTTGATGGAGTTCCATCAACTTCTCAATATCCAGGTGTTGCGTATGAGAAACCATTAGTTGATGGTGCACCAGGTCATGGTGAGGGACATAACATTGGCCTTCCAATTGTTATTACCTCTGCCATTGCGATCAAAAAAATAATGATTGAAAATAATATTAATGGAAAGCTTGTCTTGTGGCCCGGTGTTGCTGAGGAAATACTTGGTGCAAAAGCTTGGTATGTTAGAGATGGTTATTTTGACAATGTTGACATGTGTATTTTTACACATGTTAGTACAAATATGTCAACTTCTTGGGGAAGACCATCTGGGACTGGATTAATTTCTGTAAAATATACCTTTAGTGGAGAAACTGCTCATTCTGCTGCTTCTCCATGGAGAGCAAGAAGTGCACTAGATGCAGCAGAATTAATGAACGTGGGATGGAATTATAGAAGAGAACATCTACACCCAGATCAAAGGTCTCACTCAATTTTTCTAGATGCGGGAGATCAACCAAATGTAGTCCCTTCTAAAGCATCTATTTGGTACTTTCTTAGAGAAATTACATACAAAGGTATTATGGAGATGTACGATGCTGCCAATAAAATGGCACAGGGAGCAGCACTTATGACAAATACAACATATGAATCAGAAGTTCTAGGAGCTGCCTGGCCAAGACATTTTAATAAAATTATTGCTGAAGAAATGTATGAGAACATTAAAAAAGTAGGATTACCAAAATGGTCAGAAGATGATCAAAGATTGGCTAGATCCGTTCAAAAGGAAATAGGCATTGAGTCAATTAATGGTCTTCCTACAGAATTGCCTCCTCTTGGTAAACCTCTTCCTTACAATGTAAGCGGTGGATCAGATGATATTGGTGATGTGTCATGGAAGGTTCCAACAGTAGTCCTCAGGTTTCCATCTAATATTCCAGATGTCACGTTTCACCACTGGTCAGCTAGTATTGCAGCTGCAACTCCAATTGCTCATAAGGGAGCTAATGCTGGAGCTAAAGTAGTTGCTATGACTGCGATAGATTTTTTAACAAAACCAGAAAAATTAGCTGAAGCCAAGAGTTACTTTGATAATGTACAAAGTAAGGAAGACTTTTACAGGCCTATGATATCTGAGAAAGATCCACCACCATATTATTTAAATAAAGATAAGATGGATAAGTATAGAGAAGAGATGAAAAAGTTTTATTTTGACGAAACAAGATATGATACATATCTTGAGCAGTTAGGAGTGGATTATCCAGATATTATCAAAGATTAGGTTACAACCCTTAATCTCAAATTTTTCAAATTGATTAATTATCATTAGTTTAAAGATTGCTATAAAAAAGTAAATAATTATATTGATTATTATCATTTTATTAATAAATTGTTAAAAATTAACTAACAAAATTCAATAATAATGAAAAGAATATTAAGCATAGCATCTTTGTTATTTGCATTTATAACTTTCGGACAAAACTCTATTAATGGAGTTGTTTCTGATAATAACGGTGTTCCCCTTCCAGGAGCAAATGTTATTATCGAAGATACCAACACTGGTGTTTCAACCGACTTTGATGGAAATTTTCAAATTAATGCTAGTCAAGGACAAATCCTTGCCATAAGTTTTATTGGGTATACAACCCAGTATGTAACTGTTGCTGGCCAGACATCATTGAATATTTCCTTAGAGCTGGATAATCAGCTTGAGGAAGTTGTTGTGACTGCTCTTGGTTTTGCTGCTGTTCGGGATCAACAAGGTTCAACATCATCTGTAATAGACGCAAACGATGTTATTAGATCTGCTGAGCCAACAGTTGTAAATGCCTTAAGTGGTAAAGCCTCAGGTGTTAGAATTACTAGGTCTAATGGTGATCCAGGTGCTGGAAGTGCAATTAGAATTCGTGGAGCTAATACTATTGATGGGTCTATTCAGCCACTTATTATAGTGGATGGTGTTCCACTAGATAACACTACTTCTTACGCAGGAGGTAACAGTATTACAGGTTCTAATGGAGGTGTGTCTCAAGGATCACGTATGAATGATTTAAATCCAAATGATATAGAATCCGTTAACGTTCTCAAAGGTGCATCTGCTGCTTCTTTATATGGTAGTAGGGCTGCAAATGGTGTTGTTGTTATTACAACAAAGAAAGGGCAAAGAGGAGAAGCAAAAATATCTTTCAAGTCAAGTTATTCTTTTGACGAAATTTCTGAGAGAATTCCTCTGCAAGATACATATGGTCAAGGACAAAATGGAGTCTTTAGTGATACTAAAGTAGAATCATGGGGGGACTACATTCCTGGAAGATCAGGAGGTGCTGACACCTATCGTGATGGAGCATATTTTGTGGCGGATAATGGAAGGAAATACCAACGTGTTGATGATAAAAATTCAACTGACACATTTGTTGAAGAAAACTTTGACTCAATATTTGGTACTGGGAATGCACTTCAAAATGATTTAACAATTAGTGGTGGAGGTGAAAACAGTAATTATTTCTTTAGTTTAGGAAATTTATCTCAAGATGGGGTTATTAGAAATGCTTCTTACGATAGAACTAATGCTAGATTGAACTATGAGGCTAGATTAAATGATAAAATTACTTTATCAAGTAAAATGGCATATACATATACAGATTCTAACAGAATTCAACAAAGTTCAAATGTTTCAGGGTTGATGTTGGGTTATTTGAGAACACCACCTGATTTTGATGGAAGAGATTACAAAGGTTCATATTTTGACTCAAGTGGGAATGAATTTATAAATAGAGGTAGATCCTACAGAAGACAAATTGGACAAAGTCAAAATCAAGGTTATACAAACCCATTATGGACTGTAAATGAGCAAACGTCTAACACTAAAGTTAATAGAGTAACTGTTACTCCACAATTGACCATAAAACCTGCTAATAATTTTTCAATCATTGCCAGAGGTAATGTTGATGTTACTGATGATAAAAGAACATATTTCTTCCCTGTTGGAGATGCTAGTTCAAGAGCGAATGGACAATTTCAAGAAGATGTTATAGATGTTAGAGTTTCATCATTAGACCTTATTGGTAAAGCAACTTTTGAACTTGGAGATGTAATTAATCTAACTGCAACTGCAGGTTGGAGTTATTTTGATAGAAAGTATAATCGTATTTCAGGAAATATAACAGGATTTTTAGTAAACTCTAAAAAGCAAACTGTTGCCTTAAATACTTCTGCTGAAGCATCTTCATTTGATAATTTTAGAACTTTTAGAAGATCAAACAGAGGTTATGGTGTACTTAACTTTGATGTTAATAATGAGCTATTCGTTAACATTTCAGGTGCTTTAGAAGCATCATCTACAATTAACGGAACATTCTTCTATCCTGCTGCTGATGCTGCATGGGTTTTGACTGAAAATGAAATAGATTCAAATTTAATTTCATTCGCAAAACTAAGAGCTTCATGGGGTCAGGTAGGTGTTCAACCATCTGCTCATAAATTTGAAACTTTAGCTGAGGGTGGATTCGGATATTCTACTTACAGTGATCCATTAGACAGTAACTTATTTGGAGGAGGGTATAGACTAGACAACAATTTAGGTAATCCTAACCTTGAGCCTGAAATTAAAACTGAATGGGAAATAGGAGGTGACTTCAGGTTTTTTGATGATAAGTTATCATTATCATTTACATATTATGATAATATAATTGAAGGAATACTTTTAGATGTTACACTTTCCCCTTCTACAGGTTTCTCAACTCAATATGGAAATTATGGTGAAATGACAAATAATGGTATTGAACTTGATTTGGGCTATGACTTTATAAATAGTACAGATTTTGGTCTTTCAGGTTCTGTTAATTGGTCTACAAATGAGAATGAAGTTACAGACTTATATGGAACTGAATCAATTAATTTATCACCAGGTGCTTCTGTAAGTTCTAGAGCTGTTGTTGGATATCCTTTAGGGGCTCTTTATGGAACATCATCTCAGAAAAATCCTGATGGTAGCTTTATACTAAACTCTAATGGATTTCCTCAAATAACATCAAGCCCTGAAGTTTTAGGTGATCCTAATCCTGACTGGAGAGGAGGAGTTTCTTTAAATATGAGATATAAAAATTGGAGACTTAATGCTGTTCTTGAACACTCAGAGGGAGGATTATTTTCTCCAAGAACATTATGGGTACTTAACAGGTTTGGAACTAATCAAGAAACAGCTAACAGAATGACTCTTGACCAAAACCTTGTTAATTATGCAGGTAATACAATTGCAGCTGGTACAACAGTAAGAGGTAGGGTTAGAGATTTTGGAGGTGGACCTGTACTTCTTGATGAGAGTTGGTATAGAACAGGTATTGGAGGAGGTTTTGGTGATAACCAAGCTTATAACTTTGCCGTAGTAGACGCAACTTGGACGAAGCTTAGAGATATTACTTTAAGTTATGTCTTGGATTCTCCATCCATAAAAAAGATTGGACTTAGTGATGTTATGCTATCGTTTAGCGGTAGAGATCTAATTAACATTAATAAAGTTGAGGGTCTTGATCCTGAAATTAATACAATCGGAGTAAGTACTGCTCAAGGGGTTGAATATTTTACAAACCCACAGACAAAAGGATTCTTGTTTAGTCTAACTATAAATTATTAAAAATGAAAAAATTATTTACAAAATCAATTTTAGCAATCATTCTAGTTTTCTCATTTTCATGTGAAGATTTAAATGAAGACATTAATTCAAATCCAAATGATATTTTGATTACGGATGTTGAGGATAGATTATTTTTAACAGGTTCTCAGTTAGCCAATATTCAGATGCAGCTTGGACACTTGAATAGAATTAGTGGTATGTATTCAGGCCAATTAATTGGCTTTACGTCCTTATATGCTAATATCTATGGATATAGCTTATCAACAGTTGAGTCAAATAGTGAGTGGAATGCACTTTATGTTGGAGTTTTAAGCAATATGAGACAAATTCAGGAAAACTCATCAAATACATTACTTGTTGGAATTTCTCAGATAATCGAAGGTCATGCATTTGGAACGGCTGCATCTCTTTGGGGAGATATCCCTTATAGTGAAGCAGGTAATCCAGAGATTGAAGATCCAGTTTTTGATTCTCAAGTTTCAGTTTATACGGCTGCAATTCAAAAGTTGAATTCTGGAATATCAACATTACAGTCTGCGGCTGCAAGTAGTTTATCACAAGATATTTATTTTGGAGGTGATAAAAATCAATGGATTGAAGCTGCATATACTTTAATAGCTCGTTTTAATCTTCATCAAAAGAACTATAGTGCTGCGGCTTCAGCTGCAAACAACGGAATTAGTTCTGCATCTGGTGACATGAAATATGATCCACCAGCATCACAAAATAGTGGGGATGTTAATCTTTTTGCTACAATTCTAAATGGTTCAAGGTCAGGTGATCTTGGAAATAAGTTTGGTGATACTGAGAGCTATTTACTACAATTATTAAATAGTTCAAATTCAATTAACAGAAATAATTCTAAAACTGATGAAACAGCTAGATATAACTACTATATAATAAACAATAACAGTGGTTCTGCAAATACTGGTATTATTTCAGAGGATGAGCCTCAAAATATGGTTACATATTTTGAAAATGAGTTAATTCTTGCAGAGGCTAAAGCAAGACAAGGTGGAGTAGCAGACGGACTACCGCATCTTAATAATGTTAGAGCATGGCTAAATTCAGGAGGTAATATTAATGGTAATCACTCTTCAAAGCCATATAAGTATGAAGCTTATGTTGCTTCAGACTTTAATTCAGGAGGAATTGAGAATCAGGACGGCGTTGATGCAAAAACAGCCTTTCTTAGAGAGGTTATAGAGGAAAGATATGTTTCAGGATTTGGAATGCATATTCCTTTTAATGATGCTAGAAGATTAAGAGCTTCTGATGCCGCATACTCTGTTCCTTTTGTTTTAGTTCTAGGCCCTGGAGCTCCTTACCCGGAGAGAATGCCATGGTCTGCAAATGAGTTAAATTCTAATTCAAATGCTCCTGCTGATGATCCCGGTATCTTCACTAAAACACAGGTGAATCAATAGTATTTAAATTATTAAAATTAAGGACTTGTTATATTAAATAGCAGGTCCTCTTTTTTAAATTTATTTTATGGTTAATGAAAAAAGCTTAAAAGCATTATTTTTTTCAGTTTTGTTTATTTCTTGTAATAGTGACATTCATATTTATGAGAATAGTGTTATATCCTCACCACATCCTATAGCATCAGAAACTGGTAAATTAATTTATTCTTTAGGTGGAAATGCTTTTGATGCCGCAGTTGCTGCTGCATTTACTCTTTCAGTTGTTGAACCAAGTATGAGTGGTATTGGAGGTAGATTACAAGCTATTTACAGAAAGTCGGATGGTTTAATAAGTGGGGTAGATGCAATGACTCAAATACCTGAGAGTTTCAATAATCTAGATCTGGATAATCTGGAGAGCTACGGCTATAAAACAATTGGAATTCCTGGTGTTGTTGCAGGTCTTTTAAAGTTACATAGCGAACATGGAATCCTTGACCTAGAAACAATAATGGAGCCATCTATTTATATTGCTGAAAAGGGATTTATTATTTTACCAAAGGCAATAAAAAGGATGGCAGGTGCAAAATCAGAGATTGAAGAATTCAATGGATCAAAAAAATATTTTTTAAATAAGTTAAGTAAGCCATTTGAATTAGGAGATAAATTAATTCAAAAAGATCTTGCAAACACACTTACTTTAATTTCTAAAAATGGAAAATCTGGTTTTTATGAGGGTGAAGTTGCCTTGAAAATGGTAAATGACATAAAATCTAATGGAGGATACATATCCTTAGAAGATTTAAAAAATTATCAAGCTATTGATTCAAAGGTTTTAACGGGAGAATTTAACGGCTATACAGCTCATTCTCTATATCTACCTTCATATGGTGCAATAACTATCCAGATTCTTCAAATTATGGATTATTTGGATATAAAGTCAAAAGAACAGTGGCCATTAAAAGTTGCGAGTGCATCAGAAATAGCATATATGAATAGGCCATTTCAGAATAATAAAGATTCATTAAAAAGTATTTTGTCATTAAGTAAAGCAAAAAAAATTGCAAAAGGGATAAATAATCATCGATTTGAAATATCAAATTCTATCGACAAAGATTATTCTGCAAGTAATACTGCTCATCTAACGACAGCAGATAAATATGGAAACGTTGTTTCTCTAACTCAGACAATCGGACCCATAATGGGTTCAAAAGTCTCAACTGATGGTCTTGGTTTTCTTTATAATGTTACCATGGGACCATATCTGGGTGGATATTTAAATGAAATAAATCCAGGAGACAGAGTATCATCTAATATATCTCCTACATTATTTACCAAAAATAATGAAGTAATTCTTGCATTGGGTGCTGCAGGGGGAAATAAAATTCCAACAGCTATAACTCAAGTATCCTATAGGTATCTTAAGCAAAAATTTAATTTAAATGAATCTTTGGCTCTACCAAGAGTATATAAGTTTAATGGTCCGATTCAGCTTGAGACTCACTTAGGAGTTGATAGATTTTATAATAATCTAGATTCTGATGTCTATGAAATTGAGAAAGTACCATATAAAGGAGAATTTGGAAGAATTCATGCAATTGCACTTGATTCAATAAATAATAAGTGGATTGGATCATCAGATCCGGATTGGGAAGGGACGGTTAAGGTTTTTAAATGAGGTTCTTTATAAAAAATATTAATCTAATTCATATCTGTCTATGCATAAACAGCTTCTATTCTTATAGTATTCAAGAAGATATAAAATCATTTAATGATTCCATTATAAAGTACAAGAATGGAGATTATCAAAAAGCAATTGAATTTGGGTATGCTGCTCTTGATTTAATAAAGGATAAAGAAATTATTTCACTTGACTTTGTTAATACAAATTATTACATAGGTGAAACATTATATTATCTTGGTGACTATAAAACTTCTTTTGAATATTTATCTAAGTCTTTAGAACTCTACGATCTACTCAAACCAAAACAACGAAGAAACAAACTTGTTACTAAGCCTCCATGGGTACTGGTAATTATGGGTAATGTTTATTTTTCAAATGATGACTTTTCAAATGCAGAAAAATTTTATAATGAAGCATTAGAAAATTTTAAATTATTTGATTTAGAATATGAGGAAGAAATATACTATGGCACTAATACAGTACTTCAGAATTTATCATTTATTAGAAGAAATCAAGGACAAATAGAATTATCAAGAAATTTATTAGATAAAGTTTTAGAAAGCAGGAAAAAAAGGGGGAAGCAAATAGACATTATTCAGACATATTTAGCTTACATGGAATTATTCCAAATATCTGGGGATGATGAGCTGCTAATAAAAAATTATGAGAACATAAAGAATGTCTACAATCAATATTCATCAAGAGATTATACAAAAGAATATGAGGCACTTTTTTACAATGCAAATCTGGTTTACTCACAATTTTTTATTTCAAAAGGTGAATTAACAGAATCACTAAAATATTTATCTATTGCAAAGGACCTTTCTAAGGAGCTACCTATTGTAGTGCCAGAGATTAATTTTAGAATTTCTAATGTATTCTTTTTAATGGGTTTATTTGAGAATGCTTCGAGTTTGATAAAAGAAAATTTAAATAACTTAAACCTTTCTGATTTTCAAAAAATAGACAATTATAAGCTTCTTGAAAAAATATATAAAAAGGAAGGGGCTAAAGAAAAACTATTGGCTGTTAAAGACTCAATTATATTTTACAATGAAAATCAATCTAGTGCATTAATAGATAAACAATTTAATGCTCTTGAAAATTTTATTCTTATTAGTGATAAGCAAAATGATATTAAGATTTACCAGGCAAGAAATACAAGATTAATTCTAACTTCTATTTTTACCCTAATTATCTTTTCACTTATAATAGTATCCTATAGATTTAATCTTGCATTACAAAAAGAAAAGAATAAAAGACTTGCACTACAAAAAGAAAAGATCCAGAGCAAGTTAGATTTGAAACAGAGAGAATTATTTAGTAAAGTTAATTTTATTACTCAAACAAATGAGTACTTAAATAGAATTAAAGGTAAACTAGAATCAAAAGAATCTAACTCTGAAGATTTAAAAAATGAAATAGCAAACATGGCAAATTCTGAGAAAGCTTACAGTGATTTTGATAAAATGTTTAGCCAAGTATACCCTAATTTTTATAAAAACCTCAATACTTATTCTAAACTAACTCAAACTGATATCAGATTAGCTTCTTATATAAAGATGAACCATTCAAATAATGAGATTGCAAGGATCTCAGGAATTTCAATAAGGACGGTTGAAAGTCAAAGATATAGATTATCAAAAAAACTTAAATTATCTAATGGGGAAGATTTAAATAGCTTTATTATGAAAATTTAATAAATCTACCGCAGTATATTTGCAGTAGTTAATTTTTAAGTTTTTTTTAATAAAAGACATTATATTTAGCAATAATATAAAAACTAATTAATAGATAATTATGAAAAAAAATACATTTCTATGTGCTTTGCTCTCTTTGACTTTTAGTCTTTCAGCAGTTGCACAACAGATCACAGGATCAGTTAGTGACGATAGTGGAATACCTCTTCCAGGTGCTTCAGTTGTTGTACAAGGAACATCTCAAGGTACTACTACCGATTTTGATGGTAACTTTTCAATTGAAACACCGCAAGGAAGTACTTTGGTCATTAGTTATGTTGGTTACGATTCACAACTAATAGTTGTAGGGTCATCTCCAATTAACGTTCAACTGAGCTCAGATAACGCTCTTGATGAAGTTGTGGTTACAGCTTTAGGTCTAACAAGAGAAAAAAAATCACTTGGATATTCTGTTACAGAAGTTGATGGTGATGAAATTAATTCTGTTAAAGATAATAATATAGCAAGTTCTTTGATGGGTAAAGTTGCAGGTTTGAATATTACACAATCAGGTTCTATTGGTTCTGCATCAAGAATTACATTAAGAGGTAACAACTCTGTAAATGGAATGAATCAAGCTCTTATTGTTGTTGACGGTATTCCTATAAATGCTGATGGAATTGAGTCAGGTCAAAATGCTGATTATAGTTCAACAGTAGTTGGTGGGGGTATAACAGATGTAAATGGATACGATATTGAATCAATCTCTGTTCTAAAAGGACCAAATGCATCTGCACTTTATGGTTCTAGAGCTGGTAATGGAGTTATTCTAATTACTACAAAAACAGGATCTGAAACTGATGGTTTAGGTATCTCTCTTAATACGAATTTAACAGCTGATACAGTTATGTTTTTACCTGATTTTCAAAATGAATATGCTCAAGGTACTTTAGGTACTGCATATACTGATATAGCCTCTGATTATGGTAGTAACTCTTGGGGTCCAAAAATGGGTTCAACACAAATGTATTTTGATGGTGTGCCAAGAGTGACTCAAGCTTACCCAGATAATGTTAAAGATTTTTTCAATACTGGTATTAAAGCTATAACATCTTTGTCAATTCAAAATGCTACAGAAAAAGGATCTGTTAGATTTTCTTATACTAATAGTGATATACAGGGTATGATACCTAATTCATCTATGATTAGCCATAACTTTAATTTAAGAGGAGTAATGAATTTATCTGATAAGCTATCCATTGATGCTAAAGCAACATATTTCACTCAAGAAGTAAATGGTCGTCAGCAAATGGGAGGTGAAGGAATCATGGGGGTTGTTTATCAAATGCCTAGATCGGTTGATATAAATGACTTAAAGAAATATCAAGTAGATAATCCTGGGACAACAGATGAGTTTAAAGTATTAAACTATGGTGGCTCAAATTCTCAAACAGCAAACCCTTATTGGATGGCAAATCACGATGAAAGAAATGACAGAAGAAATAGATTTTTTGGTTTTGCAAAAATTAACTATGAATTTACAGACTGGTTAAGCGCATTCGTTAGAGTAGGTGCTGATATTACAGATTCTAAAACTAAAACAATAACGAAACCAGGACATCACTTCTACAGAGGAGGTAGAATGGATTTAAATACTATTTCTTCGGGTGAACTAAATACAGACCTTGTATTTACAGCTAAAAAAGACATAACAAGTGATCTAAATGTTGTTGTAAATGCTGGTGGAAGTTTATCAAAAAGAACATACCAGGGATATTATCAGTTCGGAGAAAACTTTAAGATTCCAACAAAATTCTTCCTAAATAATGCGGCTAATATTTTAGCTCCAAATGAAACTCCTTTAACAATTAAGAAAGTTAACTCAGCTTTTGCAAGTGCTAATTTTGCTTATCAAGACTTTTTATATATTGATTTAACTTCAAGAAATGATTGGTCATCTACACTTGGAGAGGAAAATAGATCTTATACTTATAATTCTGCCTCAGTTTCTGCCTTACTAAATAGTATTGTAGATCCAGAACAAGAGGTATTTAATTTATTAAAACTTAGAGCTGGATATGCACAAGTTGGGAATGATACAGATCCATACCAATTATATCAAACATTTGATGTACCAGGTCAAGGATATCTTGGCCTTACTACTTTAAGTGCTCCGAGTATTAAATTAAATGAAGACTTAAAGCCTGAACAGGTAACATCCGTTGAATTTGGACTTGAAGGTTCTATGTTAAATAACCGATTATTTTTTGACTTCTCTATATATGACAAAGAGACTACAGATATGATATTTAATGTTCCTGTTCCAGCAGCAACTGGTTTCCAGTTCTTTAAAGAAAATGTTGGAAAAGTCTCAAACAAAGGTGTAGAAATTACTCTTGGTGGTAGAATAATTCAAAATAGTAAAATGGTTTGGGATTCATCTCTAAACTATTCTAAAAATGAAAATGAGCTTTTAGAGTTGATTGATGATTTAGAAACATTTACTTATATGACTACAAACGATGGTCAAGTTGCTTTAAGAGCTCAAGTTGGTGGAACAATAGGTGATATCTATGGTGCGGTATGGGAAACAAACGATGCTGGTCAAAAATTATTAAGAGAAGATGGTAGACCACAAAGTTCAGATCCTAATGAGTATTTAGGTACTGCTCAACCAGACTTTTTAGCTGGATGGGTAAATACTTTCAGATATGGAAACTATACACTTAGCTTCCAAATTGATGGAAGATTTGGTGGTCAGTTCTACTCTAATACTTCTAGAAATCTAGATTCATATGGAGTTAGTGAAAGAACTCTTCAATATAGAGAATCTGGTATCACATTAGATGGAATTAATAGTGCAACTGGTGCTACAAATACTGAGGCCATTACTGGTCAAGAATATTGGGGATCCCTTGCAGTAGAGAACTATATATACGATCAAGATAATATAAGACTAAGAGAGCTTTCTATTGGATATCAAATCCCTAATACTCAATCTTTAGGTATTCAAAGCGCTTCTCTTCAGCTTGTTGGAAGAAATCTTTTCTTCTTCTCAAAAGATGCTCCAGATGTAGATCCTGAGATGACTTTAGGAACTGCAATTGGTGCACAAGGTTTTAACCTAAATAACCTACCTTCTACTAGAAGCCTAGGTGTGAATCTTACTTTAAACTTTTAAAAAATCATGAAAACTATGAAAAACAATTATTTTTTAACAACGTTAGCTTTAATGGCTTTGATGATCTCGTGTACTGATGATTTCAACGAGATTAACGAAAAGCCAGATGCTTTAGCCCCAAGTGATGTAAGTGCAAAATATTTTGTAACTAACGCACAAACAGGACTATTTGCACCCAATAGATATCCTTATTGGAGAGGTCCAATTATTCACTCAGATAGATATGCTGGGCATACTTCATTCGGTTATAAATCAAACTGGTGGGATGATGGTTTAGGATACAACTATAATCCAGGTTATACTAGTGCAGTACACGATGCGTGGTTTGCTAGTTATAATAGTACATTAACTGCTTTTACAAACTTTGTAAAAGAAGGGGGTACTCTTGAAAACGATAAATACTATGCAATTGCATTAATAATGAAAGGACTTTATTATCAATATTATACAGATACATTTGGTATGGTTCCTTTTTCAGAGGCTTCGGATCCTGATATAACTACTCCTAAGTACGATGATCAATTGACTATTTACTCTACTCTAGTTTCTGATCTTGATGAAGCGATTGCTTTAATAGGAAATGATGCAACTACTGGATCTGGTGTAGATATGTTAGGTGAAAATGATCTTTTCTTTAATGGAGATCTTCAAGCATGGAAACAACTTGCTAATAGTCTTAAATTAAGACTTGGTCTAAGAGCACATGGTGCACCAGGTGAAGGATTTTCTACATCTGCAATTTCTTCTGCAATTTCTAGTGGAGTTCTTGCTGATACTGATGCACTGCTTCAAAGAGATTTAGAAATTAGTACATGGGTTAGTGCGGTTTATGGAGATGTATGGGGTCCATTCTATGGTGGTGGAAACTGGCATCTTGCTAAAACACTGGTTGATGCTCTTAGAGATAACAACGATCCAAGACTTACTAAATATGCTAAGCCAAGTAAAGGTGGAACAATTGAGTGGACTAAGCCAGCTGAAGGTACAAGAGTTGCATTATTTGATAAGCACGTCTCTTACCTAACAGGTATTCTTGATAGTGCAGGTGCTACATACACAAAAACTTCTGATGGTGCTGGTGGATATACAATTACTATGCCTGAGAATACTAACTATATTGGTCAACCAACTAGACTTAATGGTGAAATTAAACCACTGTTAGACAGAAAACTTTGGTCTGAGCCTGCTGATATTGTAGTTAATCAACATAACTCAGGAAAACCAATATTTCCTTTTGTTGTGATGACCGCTGCAGAGAGTCATTTTATGATCGCTGAAGCTATAACTAAGGGTCTTGCTAGTGGTGATGCACAAAGTCACTATCAAACTGCAATTAGACATGCAATGCAATTATGGGACGTTGAAGATGGAGATATTGATACATATTTAGCCAATGAAGATATGGCTAAACTTAATGGAAGTACTGATCAAAACTTAGAGAAAATTGCAACACAGAGATGGATGGCATTATTTACTAATGGTTTTGAAGCTTGGGCTGTAGTTAGAGATACTGGATATCCAACTGAGCTTAGTGCAGGTGTTTCTGACGATGATATTTTTGTTTTAGGTGACCTTAATGGAGCTTATCCACAAAGAATGAGATATGGTTCAGGTCCTTATAACACAAATGGTGCTAATGTTGAAGCTGCTGCTAGTATTCAAGGTCCAGATAGGCAAGCAACAAAGCTTTGGTGGGCTAAATAATTACATTAAAGTAATAATGCTTTAAGCTTTTTGATATGTTGATTTTTGTTTAGTTTAAATCTCAATCGCATAATAACATTATTACAATTAAAACCTGTGGAGGAATTCACAGGTTTTTTTTATATAATTTAAAGTAAGTCTGTTATAGGTTTAATAAAGTTTGACCATATTACATAGCCCCGTTCATTAAGATGTAATCCGTCATAGGTAAGATCATTTATAAGCTGTCCTTTATTATCCACAAATAATGAATGTAAATCAATAACAGTGTATAATCCCTGTTGTTGGTTTTCAATTATAATTTTATTGATTTTCTTAATATTTTGATTGTACAAATCATAATATTTAAATGACTTCTGTTTGGATATTGGCAATAATGTCTGAATATAAACCTTTGTGTTGCTAGAACTGGATTTAATTTTTTTTGCGATGTCTATAATATTGTTGGCAATATAGCTCACTGATGGTTTTTCAATTGTGTTATTATACAAATCATTTATACCTATCAACAAAAAGACAGCAGCTGGATTAGAATCAATAATTTCCCCCAACCTAGCAAGCACGCCATCAGTTGTATCCCCACCAATTCCTCTATTCCTTATTATTGAGTTACCCAACCTAGAACTCCAGTCTTTTCCTTCAGCAGTTATGCTATTTCCTAAAAAAATTATATCCCCTTTATTTAAAGGGGAAGAATTAAACTCGTCTAATAATTTATTGTAGTTATTCTTACCCCAATCATCATGATGAATAAGATGCTCATTATTCTTTGGTAAATATTCATAAATATTTTTTTCTTGGCTAATTATTAGCTGAGTGTTTATAAGTAAGATCGGAACTAATAAATAATTATTCACTTTTAAATTTAATAAATGTTCTTGTAAAGAGTGTTAATTTAAATTAACTTATTATAAATTAATTAAATGAGAAATATTTATGGATTTATAGTATTAATAATTCTAAGCTCATGCACATCTAGTGCAGCAGATTTTAATACTCAGAAATTGGAATCCTTTCCATTTACAACAATAAATGAAAGAATATTATTTATTGGAAATAGTTTTACATTTTACTGGAATCTTCCTTCTCAAGTAGAGAGAATGTCTATTGAAAGAGGTCTTAATTGGGATATTAGTCATTTTACTGTTCCATCAGCAACATTAAAGATCCTCTGGAATAATCAAGATTTAAAATCTATTTTAGAGAGCGAGACATTCGATCATGTAATTATTCAAGAGCATAGCACTAATATCTTAACAAATGCTAATGGCAATTCTGAATTTTACTTTGGTCAAATTGCCTCATTGATCCCAGATTCTACAAAAATTCATTTCTTCTCAACATGGATGTATCCATCTATGGAGGAATTAAATACGAATAATGAGGAGTATCCAATTGAAGAGAAAATTAAACAAATAATTGATGGAAGTTCTGCTAAAATTATTCCAGTTGGCAGAGGATTTAAATTATTTCAAAATAAATATCCTCAGTTTAATTTATTTATGGAAGATGATAAGCATCCAAACCCAAACGGTTCATACCTTGCAAGTTGTATAATTTTTTCCCACATAAGCTCAGAATCTTCTTTAAACCTGTCAAATCGATATAAAGGGATTGATAATAAAGGAGTAGATATATATTACAGTATTGTAGAAGATGAGGTGCTAACCTTTCTTCAGCAAATTTCTGATGAAGTAATTTTTTAAAAAATATAAGTCATCAGAAATCTAAAATATGGGTAACACATAAATTGGATTATTAATAAAACCCATTTAATTAATTTTTATATATTCTGTTTTTTATAGCCTCTAAAAGTCCATTTGACGATAAATCTTCACCAAGTTGCCAAAACATAATTCCCTTCAGTTCCTGGTCAATAACGTATTTAGCTTTAAGTGAGACAGATTCTTTATTATCAAAGGATAAAAATTCATTTTTAGTTTTATTAAAAGCATAAGGAGCTTTTGCAGTTTCGTCCCAATAAAATTTAAAACCGTCATCAAGATTATCAAGCTTATTAAAAGAAATAGCTTTTCTAAATTTAGCATTTTGAAACAAGCCATTATTTATATCTGCGACATTCTCCCATATTCTTCCATAAAATGCTGCTCCAACTATTATTTTACTTTTAGGTATCCCAATTTTAGTAAGATATCTTACCGCACTATCAACAGAATATGAATCTGTATTAACTGAATATAAGGGTGTATGATGACCTGTTTTTGTTTGACTATACAGATCATAACTCATTATATTAACATGATCAACTAAAGGCATGACTTTATCCCAGTCAATTGACTTTTCTAGAAATGAATCAAAACCACCAGCTGCAAAGCTTATTATATGTTCAGAAGCTAAATAATCGTTTAATCTTATGATAAGGTCAGTAAAATTATCTTTGTCTTCATCTTGATACTTATGACCTGGTACACCCGGAATAACAGGGTATTCCCAGTCTAAGTCTATGCCATCTAAATTATAATCTTCCAAAATTTTTGCTGTTGAAGAAGCAAATTCTTCCCTGCCATCAACTGTTGAGAAAACATCTGAACATGTTTTACACCCGCCCCAGCCTCCTAATGCAACAAGAATTTTTAATTTTGGATATTTATTTTTTAAGTTAACCAAATGAACTATTGTTAAACTATCCTCCTCATTATCTACTGCTAACTTATTACCTTTTAAATGAAGGAAACTATATATTAGCTGAGTTATTCCTTTTAAATCATACTGATCAATTAAATCTTTACCCCCTGGATAGTATGCAATAATTTCCTTTTCATCAATATTATTTTCTCTAATACTTGAGTTATCGCAACTAGTTAAAAAAGTGAATATTAGACAGAATATAATTTGTCTTTTAATAAATAGCTTTCTCATTATGTAAAAATAAAAAAAAAGGCTACACTTTATAAAAGTATAACCGTTTTATTGTTTTAGTAGCGAGGGCAGGACTCGAACCTGCGACCTTTGGGTTATGAGCCCAACGAGCTACCTACTGCTCTACCTCGCGATTTGAAGTGCAAATATAGTAAACTTTCATTACTTAGGTTTAAAGCATTGAATTTAAGTAGTTATCTTTGGCGAAATGTCTAATAATAAACATAAAGCTGGATTTGTTTCAATAATTGGTAGACCAAATGTTGGTAAATCAACTTTGATAAACTCTTTAATGAAAGAGAAACTGTCTATTATAACATCTAAGGCTCAAACTACTCGACACAGAATTAGGGGTATAATAAATGAAGATGATTATCAAATTGTTTTGTCTGACACTCCTGGTATATTAGACCCTAGTTACAAGCTCCAAGAGGCAATGATGAAGTTTATTAATGAAACTTTGATAGATTCTGATTTTTTGGTAATTGTTGAAGAAGTTTGGAATAAAGAACCATTTGATGAGTCTTTAGTAAAAAAATTAAACTCTTTTAAAATTCCAATAATTTTATTAATTAATAAAATTGATCTTTCCAGTCAACAAGAATTAGAGGATTCAATATCACATTGGAAATCAATTTTTCCAGATATAGATATTTATCCTATATCTGCAATTGAAGGATTCTTTGTGGATGAATTAATTGAAATTTTTAAAGAAAAGCTTCCTCTATCCCCTTCATTTTTTCCTAAAGATCAATTTACAGATAGACCTGAGAGATTCTTTGTAAATGAGTCTATAAGAGAACAAATTCTAATTCATTATGATAAAGAGGTTCCATACTCTGTTGAGGTAATTACTGAAGACTTTAAGGAATCAACAAAAATTATCAAAATCAGATCTTTAATTCTAGTAGAAAGAGAGTCACAAAAAGGAATTTTGATAGGTCATAAAGGATCTGCATTAAAGAGAGTCGCAACAAAGGCAAGAAATAATCTTGAGAAATTTTTTGGAAAGAAAATATTTTTAGAAGTATTTATCAAAGTAAAAAAGAACTGGAGAAATGATCCCTCTTCTTTAAAAAAATTTGGGTATAAATAAATGAGTGGAATTGTAGCAATAGTTGGGAGACCTAATGTCGGAAAATCAACTCTTTTCAATAGGCTAATTGAAAGTAAAGAAGCAATTGTTGATGAGGTTAGTGGTGTAACTAGAGATAGACATTATGGAAAGTCTGACTGGAATGGTATTGAGTTTAGTGTTATTGATACAGGAGGATATCTTCCCGCTAGTGATGATGTTTTTCAAAAAGAAATTGATAAGCAAGTAATTTTAGCAATTGATGAGGCTGATGTAATCCTCTTCCTAGTTGATGTTAAAGATGGCCTCACTGGAGTTGATCAGTCCATAGCTGATCTGCTTCACAAATCTTCAAAAGAGACTTTACTTTTAGTAAACAAAGTTGATAATTCTAAATTGATTGATGACTCTAATGAATTTTATTCATTGGGTTTTGAAAATTTATTCTGTTTATCATCTATTAATGGATCTGGAACAGGTGAATTTCTAGATTTACTAGCACAAAAACTTCCAAAAGAGGACTTAATTGTCTCTGATGTGCCAAAGTTTGCAGTTGTTGGAAGACCTAATGCCGGAAAGTCATCATTTATTAATTCTCTTATTGGTAAAGATAGATTTATTGTAACTGATGTGGCAGGAACAACTCGAGATAGCCTATATACTAAATATAATCAATTTGGCTTTGAATTTGAATTAATCGATACTGCAGGAATAAGGAGAAAAACTAAAGTTTCAGAGGATATTGAATTTTATTCAATCTTGAGATCCATAAGAGCTATTGAGAATTCAGATACTTGTTTAGTTATTTTTGATGTAGAGAGAGGTTTTGACTCTCAAGTTCAAAATATATTTTGGCTTGCAGCTAAAAATAAAAAAGGAGTTGTAATCCTTGTGAATAAATGGGATATGGTAAGTAAAGATCATTTAACTTCTATACAAATTGAAGAAGAAATAACCTCAAAAATATCTCCCTTCATTGACGTTCCGGTTGTATTTATTTCTGCTCTTACAAAACAAAGAATCTTTGATGCAATCAAGATTGCAATGGAAGTTAATGAAAGAAGAAATTATAAAATACCAACAAAGAAACTCAATGATTTAATATTGCCAATTATTGAGCAAAAACCCCCTCCAAGTACAAAAGGAAAATATGTTAAAATTAAATTTTGTAGACAATTACCAACAAAATATCCACAGTTTGCTTTTTACTGTAACTTACCTCAATATATAAAGGATCCTTATAAGAGGTTTCTCGAAAATCAAATTAGAAAAAACTATGATTTTTCTGGAGTGCCAATCGATATATTTTTAAGAAAAAAATAATTAGAGATTTTTTTTAATTTCCTTTAACTCACTTTTAATTTTATTGAGCTTTTTTAAAATTAATAGATTTTCAGATTCTGAAATATCTCTAGAATTAAGCTTCTTTTTTGCACCTTGAATTGTAAGTCCATCTTTTTTTAGCATAGTATAAATAATGGAGATGGTTTCAATATTTTCTTGAGTATACTTTCTTATGCCAGAAGGCTTTATCAATGGTTTTATTTGCTTAAACTCTTTTTCCCAAAACCTTAAAAGTGATGTATTAACATCAAAGTATGTAGCAACTTCACTTATACTGTAGTATTTTTTTTCTGGAAGGGTTCCGAACATGTTTTAGTCAAGAGATTGATTCTCTTGTAATGCAAGATTCACTAATTCTTCAAATTCATCTGGAGATAAACTGCCAGAGTAAAAGTTAATTGGATTTATTTTTTTACCATCTTTAATTATTTCATAGTGAAGATGTGGAGCTACAGATCTACCTGTATTTCCAACATATCCAATTAAATCTCCTCTTTTAACTTTATAGCCTCTTTTAACAGTGATCTTACTCATGTGAGCATAAATGCTTTCATACCCAAAACCATGATTAATTCTAACGTGGTTTCCAAAACCAACAGCTCTATTGTCAGCCCTTACAACTTTACCGTCACCTGTTGCGTATATAGGAGTGCCTGTTTTGGCAGAAAAATCCATTCCAAAGTGCATAGTTCTCATTTTTGTAAAAGGGTCTATTCTATAACCGTATCCTGAAGCCATCCTCTTTAAGTCAGACATATTCACAGGTTGAATACTAGGGATAGATGTAAGTAAAGATTCCTTATTTTTTGCAAGAAGCTCAATTTCATCTAACGATTTAGATTGTATTACTAGTTCTTTTGTCAAAACATCAACCCTTTCAGTAGTGTTTACAATTAGATCCGAACTATCATAACCTTCTAAGTAATTATATCTGTTTACTCCTCCAAATCCTGCTCTCCTCTGCTCCATAGGGATTGGACTAGCTTCAAAATATACTCTGTATAGGCTATTATCTCTATCCTCAATATTTGCTAGCGTTGATTCAACTTGATCTAGTTTTTTGTTTAAAACTCTAAGTTGTAATTCATAATTATCAATCTCCCTAGCCTGGACAATTTCTTTAGGAGTATCAATGAAATCAGTATTTAGAAGGATTATTGTTATAAAAGATCCAATAATTACTGAACTAATTAAAAATAATGATAATCTGTAAAAACGCTGAAGCAAAGTTCTTTTAATTGGAACAAACTCTAAATTCTCAGAATCAAAATAATATTTAGTTTTGGACATAGTTCAATTTGTTGTAATTTCAACGCTTTAATAGGCTTGAAATTAGTACAAATATAAAAAAAATGAATTCATCTGTTGTTAGAGAAAAGTTTTTCCAATTCTTTAAAGATAAACAGCATCAGATTATTCCGTCAGCATCTGTAATCAACAAAACAGATAAACATTTAATGTTTACTAATGCAGGGATGAATCAGTTTAGAAATATTTTTACAGGAGATCAAAATCCAAAATTTTCTAGAGTAGTAAATTCTCAAAAATGTCTAAGAGTATCAGGTAAGCATAATGATCTTGAAGAAGTAGGAATCGATACTTATCATCATACCTTTTTTGAAATGCTCGGTAATTGGAGTTTTGGGGATTATTTTAAAAAAGAAATTATTGGATGGTCATATGATCTGATGACAAACATCTATGGAATAAGTAGTGAAGATATCTATGTATCTGTTTTTGAGGGTTCGAAAGAGGATAAACTGGATTATGATAAAGACACACTCAATGAATGGAAAAAGTATTTTTCTGAAGACAAAATTATAAATGGTAATAAGAAAGATAATTTCTGGGAAATGGGAGATCTAGGCCCTTGTGGTCCTTGTTCAGAAATTCATGTTGATCTTAGGTCACCCTCTGAAAAAAAGAAAATTAAAGGATCTGAACTTGTAAATAAAGATCATCCCCAAGTTTTAGAGATATGGAATTTAGTTTTTATTCAATTTAATAGAAAAAAAGACGGATCTCTTCAAAAACTTGACAAACAATATGTTGATACTGGTATGGGGCTCGAGAGATTGTGTATGGTGCTTCAAAACAAGAGTTCTACATACGAAACTGACCTGTTCTCAGATATTATTAAAGAAATAGAAAATGTTTCTAATAAAAAGTATTTAGCAGGAGATGAAAAAGTTGATATAGGTATGAGAGTAATATCGGATCATCTTAGAGCTATTGTATTCTCAATATTGGATGGACAAATTCCAAGTAATACAGGTCCTGGTTATGTTATACGAAGAATTCTTAGAAGAGCAATTAGATATGGCTATACTAACCTTGACATTCAGAGACCTTTTATACATGAATTAGTGGATACCATTGAGGATAAATATTCTAGGCTTTATCCAAATATTGTTACTCAGAAAGATTTTATCAAATCAATCGTAAAGGATGAGGAAGAAGGTTTTCTCAAGACATTAAATCAAGGCCTTAATTTAATTAATGAGCTAATAGAATCTAAACCTAATGATAAACTTATAAAAGGTGATGATGCATTTAAGTTATATGATACTTTCGGATTCCCTATAGATTTAACATCTTTAATAGCTGGTGAAAAATCTTTCAAAGTTGATATTGAGGGGTTCAATGATAATATGAAAATTCAAAAAAATAGATCAAAGTCAAAAAAGAATGATGATTTATCAGATTGGGTTATAATAAATAATAATATTAATAGTAGTGTTTTTATGGGTTATGATCTTCTGGAAGTTGAAGGTAATATTTGTAAATACAGAGAAGCTATGTCAGAGGATGGTAAAATAAATTATCATATTGTAACAGATATTACAACATTCTATCCTGAGGGTGGAGGCCAGATTGGTGACACTGGTGAAATTATATCCTTAGGTAATGTAATACAGGTTATAGATACATTTAAAGATACTCTTGACATAATACATTTAACCACTAGCTTACCCTCAGATTTTAAATCTAAAGTAAAACTGAAAGTTAATAATAGTAGAAGATCAATGATTGAATCAAATCATACTAGTACACATTTATTGCATCAAGCACTAAGAAAAATACTTGGAAGTCATGTGGAACAGAGAGGTTCAATGATATCGGAAGATATGTTTAGATTTGACTTCTCACATCAATCTAAACTTTCTGACAATGATATAGATTCTATAAATGGTTTTGTAAATGAAAGGATAAAAGATTCAATCCCTCTTATTGAGAATAGAGAAGAGGATTATGAAACAGCAATAAAAAATGGTGCAATTGGTTTATTTACAGAAAAATATGAAGATAAGGTAAGGACTGTAAAATTTAATGAATCGTATGAATTATGTGGAGGAACCCATGTTGAAAACACAAGTAAATTAAAGGCATTTAGTATTATATCGGAGGGTTCACAAGCTTTTGGAATTAGAAGAATTACTGCAACATGTAATGAAAAAATTATTATGGCAGAGACACAAAAGAAGAAAGATTCTAAAGAAAAAGCTGCCAATGAAAAAGCAAATAAAGAATTAAAAAAGGAAATAGAAATCCAAAATAAAGCTAAGGTTCAAGAAGCTAAAAAAGAAATATCAGAAAAAATTAAAAATCTAGGTGATATAAACTTTTTTTCAGGTGAGGTTGATTTAGACCCAAGATCAATAAAAGAGTTATGCTTTATGCTAGCAGATCAAATAGAGAATCTTTTCATAGTTCTTCTATCTAATAATATTGAAAAGGTTTTTATCTCCTGCTATATTTCAAAAAACTTAGTTGTGACTAAAGGAATTAATGCATCTGAGATTATAAAAGACTTATCACCATTAATAAGTGGTAGTGGAGGTGGACAGGCTTTTTATGCAACTGGAGGAGGGATTAATTCAAAAGGTATAAGTTCTGTAATATCTAAGTCTGAAGAGATAGTTAATCAAATGTAGGTGGATACTTTTTAAGTATTTTAACTACAAAGTCATTAATCATTTTATCCCTATCTTTTGAGTACTCATTGAGGACTCCAACACCTTTACCCTGCCATACAAGCTGTTGATTCTTACTATCAATTAGATTGACATAAAGAGTTCCCTGAATACTAGAGTAACTTGAAGAGTATGGATAACGATATGCAAAAGGGTACCAGCCGTAGGGTAAATAATTATTTACATAAACCCTTTCTTTAGATTTAGTCTCAAAAGTCACAAGTAGATCAGGAGAGTTTGATCTTTCAAGACCTTTGGATTTTAATCCAAGATCTAATGATTTTAATATCCGTTTTTTATCAAGATCTGAAATTTCCAATTCATCTATATCAGTTTGATTGAAGGAGTAGGAATTATAATTATCAAAATTTACATCAGAGTCGTAGTCATGATAAACATATATTCCACAAGATTGAATAAAAAAAATAAATGTGAATAATATTATTTTTAATGAGATCTTTTTTTTCATAATTTTCCTTCGTAGTAAAGTTATGAAAAAATTCTTTCTATTATTGATTCTAATCTCATTTTCATCATGCTCCACAATAAAAACAGTAGCATTAGGTGAAAGCTCCGTAGAAGATAAAATCAAACTTTATATTAAAAAATTTGCTCCTATTGCTATTAAGAATATGAGATTTTATAAAATACCAGCCAGTATAACTTTAGCACAAGGAGTACTTGAATCTGGTTATGGAGAAAGTACATTAGCAAAAAAAGCAAATAATCATTTTGGAATTAAATGCCACATGGGATGGAAAGGTAAATCAATTAGACATGATGACGATGAAGAAGATGAGTGTTTTAGATCATATAAAAACCCCTTAAAATCATACCGTGATCATTCATTGTTTTTAGTTGACAGGGATAGATATAATGGTTTATTTGAGTTAAAAAGAAAAGATTATAAAGGATGGGCTTTTGGATTAAAAGCTGCAGGTTATGCAACCGATCCAAGATATGCGGAAAAATTAATAAGCTTAATTGAAAGATTCAACTTAACTCGGTTTGATGAGTAATTCATCACCCTTTTTATAAATATTAATTAAATCTTTTCCTCTTAATTCTTTTGTTAAATTATCCCATTTTTTGTTTGAAAAATCAAATTCACTCTTAAAGATATTTAAATCACATTCACCCTTTTCTAAAAGCTTATCGAGAATAATTTTAGCATCATCAGTAATTGAGGGCTCTACTTTTATCGGTTTCATTTGAGGAAAAAATAGAACTTCTTGGATTGATGTTTGCTTAGTCATTAACATTACCAATCTATCAAGTCCAATTCCAATACCTGATGTTGGAGGCATTCCATATTCTAATGATTTTATAAAGTCCATATCAATAAACATGGCTTCATCATCACCTTTCTTACTTAACTCAAGTTGATCTTCAAATCTTTTTAGTTGATCTACTGGGTCATTTAGCTCAGAATAAGCATTGGCAATTTCCATCCCATTAATGATTAGCTCAAACCTCTCTGTTAGATTTGGATCAGATCTGTGTTCCTTTGTTAAAGGACTCATAGACTTTGGATAATCAATAATAAAAGTTGGGTTTATGAAGTTCTTTTCACACTTCGTTCCAAAAATTGCATCAATCAATTTTCCTTCACTCATACTTTCATCTATTTCTATTGACAATTCATTACAAATTGATCTTAACTCATTTTCATCCATACTAGAAATATCATATCCAGTAAATTTCTTAATAGCCTCAAACATTGATATTCTTTCATAAGGAGCTTTAAAGTCAATTATTTTTGAATCATATTGAATTTTGGTTTTGCCATTTATTTCTAAACATACTTTTTCAATTAATGACTCAGTTAGCTCCATCATCCAAAAGTAATCTTTGTATGCAACATAAAGTTCAAGAATGGTAAATTCAGGATTATGATTTTTATCCATTCCTTCATTTCTAAAATCCCGTGAAAATTCATAAACAGCCTCGAATCCACCAACAATTAATTTTTTTAAAAATAATTCATCTGAGATTCTAAGATATAAGGGGATGTCTAATGCATTATGATGAGTAATAAAAGGTCTAGCTGTTGCACCTCCTGGAATAGGTTGTAAAATTGGAGTTTCAACTTCAAGATATGATTTTTCATTAAGAAATTTTCTTATGGTATTTATGATCTTTGTCCTCTTTATAAAAGTGTCCTTAACCTGAGAATTTACAATCAGGTCAATATATCTTTGTCTATATCTTTGTTCTAAATCAGAAAAACTATCATATTCTATTCCGTCAGAGTCTACTTTGGGGAGTGGAAGAGGTCTAAGAGACTTATTTAATATTGTAAAGTCATTAACTAAAACAGTAACTTCACCAACTTTTGTTTTAAACATTGTCCCTTTAACACCAATTATATCACCTATATCCAATAACTTTTTATAAATGGTATTATACTTTGTCTTATCCTCTCCACTACATATTTCATCTCGGTTAAAGTATACTTGAATTCTGCCCTTGCTATCTTGAATCTCAGCAAAAGAAGCATTTCCCTGAATCCTTCTTGACATAATTCTTCCAGCAATAACTACTTTACTATTTTCCTTATAATTTTCAATTAAGTTAATAGATAAGCTATCAACTGGAAATAATTCTGCAGGGTAAGGATTAATTCCTTGTCTTTTTAAATCTTCAAGCTTTTCTCTACGAATTTTTTCTTGTTCTGTCATCGGAATTATTTAAACAAAGATAAGTTTTCTAAAGTAATCATTGAACTACAAATTTCTATATTTGAATGAAAATGAAAAATAAAAAAATTCAGGTAAGGGATATTGGAAAACTATCTTTTTCAGATGCCTGGCAGTATCAAGAAAAAATTTTTAAAAAAATTATTGATCAAAAAGTTCAAAACAGGAAATTAAATGAAAAGATTCCAACAAAAAATTTTCTCATTTTAACTGAACATAATCATGTATATACAATTGGAAAGAGTGGGCAAATATCTAATTTGTTAATTGATAAAGACGAATTAATCAAAAGGGAGATAGAGTTTTTTAAAATTAATAGGGGTGGAGATATTACATATCATGGTCCGGGACAAATTATGGGTTATCCAATTTTTGATTTAGATAATTTTTTTACTGATATAAACCTTTACTTAAGAAAATTAGAGTCAGTAATAATTAATACTTTAGAGACATATAATTTAACTGGATTCACAATAAAGGGTGAAACCGGGGTATGGGTCAAAGATAAAGATGGATTATCAAAAAAAATATGTGCATTTGGAATTAGAGCAAGTAGATGGGTAACAATGCATGGACTCTGCTTTAATGTTGATCCAGACCTAGGTTATTTCAATCACATTATACCATGTGGAATTAAAAATAAAGGAGTAACATCTTTAAAAGAGATTAAAAAAGAAAATATTGATATTAATGAGGTTAAATTAAGATTGGTAGAGAACTTTAAGTTAGTTTTTAATGCAGAAATTAATTTTGAGTCAAATTAACTTCATATGATACAATTGAGAATTTATCAAGTCTAGATATTATCTCAATTTTACCATCATTATCAGAATCTTTAATATCAATTAAAGAGTTCCCTTTAATTGGAAACCCTTTTACTAACTCACCATTATCTTTAAATAAATAGATTTTATCCTCGTTTAAATCTGTTATACCTACCAAAATATTTTTTGAATCGATAAATATTTTTGGTTTTGAAAATTTACTAAAAGGTAAGTCAACAGCAATACCTTTAATTGTTAAAATGTTTTCGTCTAGATAAATCAAGTTATTATCAACTACATCGATTAAATTTTCACTTGATAAGTTTAGGTTCTCCTTAATTAAATTTCCATTAGTATCTATTTTAATGAGGTTACCTAGTCTGTCTGTTGTGGTGAAGTTTTCTAAATAACTAAAAATAGGGTTATTGCTATATTGAATTTTATTATCAACAATTATTCTATCTCTGCCCCTCCTATCTAAAATTTTTAGACTACCATTTTCTAACTGAACAACTATATAATCTTTACCGTCAATTCTAATGTGAACTGGACTATTGATAATCTTTGAATCAAAAAGTGGAGGTTTGAAACCACGAACTATACTACCATTAGAATCATACATTTTGATTTGATTATCCTCAGTAATTAAAAGTCTGTAATTTCGATTTTTCTCATAATCAAAAATTGAGATGGGATTATTTATCAAGCTTGAATTAATTGGAAAAGTAAGTTGTTTAACTTCATTTCCATTTCTATCAAGTAAATAAAGTCTTTTGGCAGTTCTAAAAACCATTTGTTGTCTTCCATTTTTAAATATATCAACTTGCTTTATATCACCCACAATCCTTCCGGATAATTTTTTTTTCCAATTAAGAGTTCCCTTGTTTGATATATAGTTCAGATAGTTTTCACCGTCCTGAAACGCAATGTCAAACCCATTATTTAAATGATTTTTTAACCATACAGGGTCAGAAATAATTTCTTGATCGAATGTGAGAAAAAATTCTGTATATATATTTTCATCTATGGTTTTTGAACCAGTTTTTGATAAGTTAAACTCTAGAAGCACAACATCGTTATTTACTTTTCCGCTAAATGACCTAAATGGATAGATTTTATCATCTATAATATTTGAGTTTATGGATTTATTATTTCCAACCCATAAAAAAGAGTAGCTATCTGATTTTTGCTTTTTAAAACTTAAATATTCATTGTTTGAGCCAAGATTATCATTGATTCTATTTGAATTAATTACTTTTTTTAATTGTGAAACTGATTTTGTTATGATTAATAGATTTCCTAATAAAACAGCATATTCACCAAAAATATCATTATCAATACTTTTAAAAAGAATTTTTAAATCTTCGTCTAGAACAATCTTATTAATATTATAGTTATCATCATATTTTTCCAAACTAAAGTGTCTATCTATTTGTTCATTGTTTATTAGACTAAGAACTATAAATTTTTCTTGATCTTCAACAAAACTAATTTCATCTACAATATTCAAAGAGTCAAAATTCAAATTTAGAGTAGATAAATCATTATACTTTAAATAATCCTTGAAATTAAATATGAATCTTTCAGAGTCACTTATAGAAAAAGTTAAAAAAGTTAAAAATGAGTTTGGAATAATTTTATCAGTTTTAATTTTAGAGGGAGGTAAATTCATTAAAATATTGATTTTACCATTTATTGAGTCTGTAATTCTAGTTATCCCTGATAAGTATATATCTTTAATTGAATAATTAAAATCATAGCCAACCCATGAAGTTTTAGATTTTGGAAAAAAAGATATATCAACTAATTTATTATCTAGCTTACCTAGATTGTCAGATTTACTATAAATGTTAAATGGTTCACCAAGATCACTAGTTTTTATAATTTTTTTAAATTCAGAGTCAACGTTATTTTTGGATGAATTAAAATCCCTGATGATATTTTCAAGAATTATATCTTTATTAGAGCTTACCATATATTCATCAATTATAACTTTAAATAACTCTTTATCATTAATTTTTTGAAAAAATAGTTCACTTTTTTGATATTTATTTTTTAAGGTATCATTTTCTGAAATTGTGTCAAATGAGTTTGACTTTCTAATATAAGTGAAAGCTACTTCATTTTTACCATAAGTAGATAATGTAAGAAGTCCTTGTCTCTCAGAGTTTATGTTGGAAAGTAAGTTTAGCTGATCAGAAATTTCTTTTGATGATGATAATAAAATTGGTAATACGACATTATTATTTAAAATATCTTTTGTATTATCTAAATCATTTATATTTATTATTACTTTAGAATCAGAAGGTAAAAAGTTAAAGAGCGAAATTGTTTCATCTTCATAATTAGTACAAGAATAAATCAATAATGAAGACAAAAAAAGTATTTTAAATTTCATAATTATAATTCTAATTTTATCTGTGATTTTTTTATTGTGAAACTTTTTCTGTGAAGCGTTGTAAACCCATGTTTAAAAATACTATTTATATGGTATTTTGTTCCATAGCCTTTATTTTTATCCCATCCAAAATATGGAAAACGATCATGTTGCTCAATCATGTATAAATCTCTATATGTTTTGGCAAGAATAGATGCAGCAGCAATATTTTGATATTTTCTATCACCTTTTACAATACACTTATGATTAACTTTTTTAAATTTTTTAAATTTATTCCCATCAACTATTATAAAATTTGGAATAATTTTCAAATTATTTAATGCACCGTGCATAGCCCTAAATGTAGAATTAAGAATATTGATTTTATCAATTACAGCAGGGGTAATTGAACAAACTGCAAAGTCAATAGAATCATTTTCTATTATATATTTTAACTCAATTCTTTTTTTTTCAGATAGCCTCTTTGAATCATCTAGGTACTTATTTTTGTAATTTTTAGGTAAGATTACAGCAGCAGCAGTAACAGGACCAGCTAGACTTCCTCTTCCTGCTTCATCAACGCCAGCCTCAAAAATTGAATCAGAAAAATTATTCATTAACATTTTAAAAAATCAAAATTTATAAAGAAACACTAACTTAGTATGAAATTACAAAATACATGCAGAAGTTTTTTCTGGTTTTCTCTTTTTTTTTGATACATAATTGCATATTTACACAATCAATTGATTTAGAGGGGAAGATAAAAGCAAAAAAAGAGGAGCTTAAAGAAAAAAGTAAGGAAGAAGATAAGGATACATTAAATACTGACTATTATAAAATATTTTACTTAGATGGAAGAATTGATAATATTGACACTACTCTTAATATATACAAGGACTATAAATTTAATTTCTTAAGAGAGGATTCATTTGATTTAATTTCATTTGCTAACTCAGCCCATACATATAACAAATTAGCTTATAATTTTAGGGATTTCTCAAAACCTGATGTTGGAGTAAGAGGAAAGCATTTCCATTATTTTGAGAAAGAGGATATCGGGTATTATAATGTTCCCACACCTTTTACAGAAATTTTTGCAAAGTCGACATTTGAACAGGGCCAACTTTTAGATATGCTTGTTTCAGTAAATTTAAATCCCCAGTATAATTTTACAATTGCTCACAAAGGTTATAAATCTCTAGGAAAATACATAAATACAAGATCAAGAGGAAATCAGTTTAGATTTTCTTCAAATTTCAAATCTAAAAATCAATCATCTCATTGGAGATTTCACTTTGTATCTCAGAATATTTTCAATCAAGAAAATGGTGGGTTAGATTCAGATAGTATTTATTTTTTTGAACAAGCAACTGAATATTTTGTGCTTGATGAATCTGGTAATCAAATTATTGAAGATGATGGATCATTTAAAATGATTGAATATGATGGTTATTTGGATAGGTCAAGACTTGGTCCTCAGATTTTTGCTGAAGGGTCATTATATTCTAAAAGATTTTTTTCAGATTTTCACTATGCTTTAATAAAGAATAAAACTAAAGGTATCAAATCATTAGCCTTAAACTATCAATTTACACATGAGTATAAAAAAAATCAATATAATGACGATTTTAAAAGCATAACTTTTGGGGAGCTAATTGAAGTTGAAGAAGTTTCAGATCAATCTAGATTTATTGAACAAGAAAATAAATTAATCCTATCCTCTAACCTTAATAAATTAGGAAATTTTAAATTTTCATATTCCATAACTAATTGGAAAAACAATTTTAAAAGATATAATGCTCAAGAGATGGATGACCTTCCCTTCCAGCTAAATTCAGACCAATCTAACTTAAGTTTTGATTGGAAAAAGATGCTTAAAAAATATAGTTTCGAATTCAATTATAATAAGTCTATTAAAGATGAATTTAAATCTGATTATATCTCATTTAACTTTAAAGGAAGTCCAATTAAAAATATAAATTTTGAGCTTGGTTCTTCAATTATTGAAAAGTCTCCAAATTTCAATTTTAAATTTTTTAGAAGTGCATACGAAAGTTATAATTGGTTCAATGATAGCCTCTATGATGAAAAAGTTTCAAATATAAATTTGAAATTGTCATATAAGGAGTTGATTGTTCTTACCGCTAATTATAATGAGATTGATAATTATACTTTTTTTAGAGAATCTACAAATTCGTTACAAGGTGAAACTGATAATAAAAGACTTGCTGTAGTTAATCAGGCTGATAGTAAAATAAATTACTATGATTTAAAACTATTTAGCAAAGTTAATTTTGGTAAATTTAGTTTAGTTAATACAGCAAGATATCAACAAAAAGAACAAGAGGTTTCTTCTGGAAATATATCAGCACTCAATGTGCCTGAATGGGTAACTAGAAATACAATTATGTATTCTTCTGAGGTTTTTAATAAATCATTATTTATTCAAACTGGAATTACCTTTAATTACTTTACTAAATTTTTTGCAGACTATTATAATCCTTTAATATCTGAATTTGTAACTCTAGAATATCGTGAGATTGGAGACTTTCCAAGATTTGATTTCTTTTTTAATGCAAAGATTCAACAAACAAGAGTTTTTATAAAAGTTGAACATTTAAATAGCTCATTTACTGGCTATGACTATTACTCAGATCCTTTTAGCCCATATAGAGATATGTCAGTAAGGCTTGGCTTGGTGTGGAACTTTTTTAGTTAGAATGAAAGAATTTAAAATAATTGGGATAATGTCTGGGACATCTTTAGATGGATTGGATATAGTATATGTAAATTTTAAACTTAATAAACATTGGAGATATGAAATAATGAATTCAAAGACTTACAAGTATGAAAAAAAATGGAACAGTCTTTTACAGAACATAAGCAAAGAAAAAATTAATTCTATTATAAAAATTGATTCAGACTACACTAAGCTTTTGTCTAAATACATCATCAACTTTATAAATGAATTTTCAATAAAAAAAATAGATTTCATTAGTTCACATGGTCATACAGCTTTACATCAACCATCTAGATCACTCACTTATCAAATCGGAAATCTACCAATTCTTGCAAAATATATTAATCAAAAGGTTGTTTGTGACTTTAGAGTACAAGATGTACAATTGGGTGGCCAAGGTGCACCTTTAGTACCAGTTGGAGAAGAGTATCTTTTTCCTGAATATGATACATTTATTAATCTTGGTGGATTTGCAAATATTACAAAGAGAATTAAAAATAATATAATTGCCTATGATATTTGCCCTGTAAATATTGTATTTAATTATTTGTCAAGAATAATAGAATTAAAATACGATAAGGGTGGATATATTGCTTCTACAGGAAAAATTAATGAAGATTTATATAATCATTTACATAAATTAACTTATTATAAACAAGATCCTCCAAAATCATTGGGTGTTGAATGGGTCGATGATAAGATTCATTCAATTTTAGAAAGCTTTCAAGGTGAGACAATTAGAGACTTAATGAATACATTTTCAAACCACTTTGCATTTCAAATTGCGGAAAATATTACACATCAAGATAAAATATTAATAACAGGAGGTGGTGCATATAACGATTATCTTATTGAAAGAATTAAAAACTTAACTAATTCAAAAATAAATATTCCAAGTCAAAAAATAATTGAATATAAAGAAGCTTTAATTTTCTCTTTCATAGGGTTACTTAGGGTTCTAGGAATCAACAATTGTTATTCTTCAGTAACTGGAGCTAAGAAAGATCATTGCTCAGGTAAAATATATAAACCTTGATATTTATTTTTTTATTAAATTAGACATCACCTTAAATCACATTGATGAATAAAGTGTTTATAATTTTAACTTCCGTATATACGCTTTCTCTAGGTGCACAAAATATTACATGGCAAAATGTAAACTTAAATGTACCATTTGAAAATACCCAGGCTGTTTTTAATCTTATTGATGGGTTCTACTCCAATATTGAAATCCCTGAAGGTTTAAGAGTCTCACTCTGGAGTATTGAGTATAAAGGTTCAAGCGAAAAAGCAACTCATGTTTTAAATTTTGCAGGATCAAAAGAAAACTTAGCAAAATTTGAGTCAAGAAAACTCAGTCCTGAATGGGACGCTTACTTATCAAGATTAAATTCTTTAACAGATAGGGATGGATTTGCAATAACTGCTGGAGTAACCTTAGTAAGGTATAACCTTGACAAATGGCAAGAAACGATTGCTCAATCTCATCAGTGGAAGGTAAAAAACCCTTTAAAATTCATAACTGCCTTTGCCAATTTAATGTCTGTGTTTGGAGACTCATCAGGATATGTTTCTATTGGGCAAACAACTCATGGAGTTGAACACGGTGAGACACATTACATTTATGCAACATTTCCTGATTTAGTTGCTGCGCTTGATTTTGGAAATTTAGGAAGTCAAGAAGAATCTAATGCAGTTAATGAGTGGTTGGATGCTACAAAAGACGAAGAATACACAAGAAGTATAACTAGAGTTATGCTCAAATCATGGGAATAAAAATTTAATTAAATGGAAACAATATTATTAGGAATATTTATTGCAGGTTACTTATTAATTACACTTGAGCATAGCCTTAGAATTGATAAGCTAATACCAGCGCTTGGAATGATGGCTTTTTTATGGGCTATAATTGCAGTTTTTAATATACCTGTATTTGAAGTTGATACACAATTACGGGAATTAATACCTACAAAAGTCAAAAAAATAATGGCTTATCATCTCTCTCATACATCTGAAATTTTAATATTTCTTTTAGGTGCAATGACAATAGTAGAAATAATAGATTATTACAATGGTTTTGAAAAGATTAAATCCTTTATAAGGACTAAATCTAAAAAACGTCTATTATGGATATTTGCTATACTTGCTTTTATTCTATCAGCAATTATTGATAATCTTACCGCTACAATAGTATTGATAACAATCTTGCAAAAGATTATTAGAGATAAGAATTTAAGATTATGGTTTGCAGGGCTAATTGTAATTGCTGCTAATGCAGGTGGAGCATGGTCTCCAATTGGAGATGTAACAACAACGATGCTTTGGATTGCAGATAAAGTTACAGTGCCTATGTTATTATATTATGTTTTTATTCCATCCATAGTATGTATGGTTGTCCCGGTATATGTTGCTTCATTTTTAAAACCGTTTAAAGGAAATGTTGGTAAAGTGGATAATGATGAAAGTAATATAACAAGTATAGGTACTACGATGTTATGGTTAGGGTTAGGAGGGATAATATTTGTTCCTGTATTTAAAGTTATAACTGGACTACCTCCATATGTTGGGATGATGTTATCATTAGCAATTGTTGCGACTTTTGCAGAAATATTTAGTGGAACAAAATTTAATATTACCACACCTAACGATGATAGTATTATGCATAGTAAAAGTCCTGTTCATAGTGCTTTAACTAAAATTGAATTGCCAAGTATTCTTTTCTTTTTAGGAATATTGATGGCAGTTGCGGCCTTAGAATCAATAGGATATTTATTTGAATTTGCTCAGTATTTAGAGACAGTAATACCGGATATTAGAATAGTCGCAGGACTTTTAGGTTTAGGATCTGCTGTAATAGATAATGTCCCGCTAGTAGCAGCATCAATAGGTATGTTTTCTCAGCCAATAGATGATTCTCTATGGCATTTAATTGCATATTCTGCTGGAACAGGTGGAAGTGTATTAGTTATTGGTTCAGCTGCAGGAGTTGTTGCAATGGGTATGGAGAAAATTGAATTTTTCTGGTATTTAAAAAAGATTGGCTGGTTAGCCTTCATAGGTTTTATTTCTGGGTTTATAACTTTTGTTCTTTTGGAGGCATATGTCTTAGTATAAAATATTGGACTATAAAAACATAGAGGATTGGATTTTAAGTAGATTACCTTCATATCAAGCTATAGGTAAAAAAGCATATAACCCCGGCCTTAATAATGTCATTAAATTTATTTCAGCCCTAGAATTATCTTTAGAAAGACTAAATTTTATACATGTCGGTGGAACAAATGGAAAAGGGAGTACATCAGCCTATATCTCATCTATACTGCAGGAATCTAATTATAAAGTTGGAATTTTCACTTCACCACACTTTTATGATTTTAGGGAAAGAATAAAAATTAATAATCAGAGGATTAAAAAGTCTTTTATTATAAATTTTATTGAGGATAATAAGAATCTTATAGAAAAATTAAAATTAAGTTTTTTTGAGCTTTCATTTTGTATTTCATTGGCTTATTTTATAAAATCTAAAGTTGACTATTCGATAATTGAGGTTGGCTTAGGTGGAAGGCTAGATGCTACAAACATTATAGACCCATTAATTTCTGTCATAACTAATATTTCATTTGACCATACAGATATTCTTGGCAATACATTAGAAATGATTGCAAATGAAAAAGCTGGTATCTTCAAACAGAATTCAAAAATTATAATTGGAGAAAGAAATGATATTGTTGATGAAATTTTTGTTAAAAAAGCTAAAGAAATGTCATCAACAATTACATTTGTTCCCGATTTTGATGATCAAAAAAACTACTCTAATGTAATTTATTTAAATAACAATATAAAAACTGCTATTTATACTTGCAAAGCACTCAATTTAAATAATGTAAATAATGATAAAATATTAGCTGGTATATCAAATATTAAAAAGAATAGTCAATTAATAGGAAGATGGACAACCGTAAGTAATAATCCAAAAATTATATTTGATGCTGCGCATAATTTAGCTGGATTTGAAAGTATCTCTTCTCAATTACTTAAAACCAAATACAATCAATTACATGTTATTCTAGCATTTATAAAAGGAAAAAACATAAATGAGCTTATTAGTACATTACCTTCAAATTCAAATATTTATTTTACATCTATTAACATGGAAAGAGGAATGGGCTTTAGCGAAATTATTCAAAATGTAGGTAGAAGTATTATCTTTGATAAGAATCCTAAAAGATTACTTGATACTGTGAAAATGCGATGTTCAGATCAAGACTTAATATTAATAACTGGTAGCAACTTTATTGCAAAAAGTATTTTATGAAAAATAAATTTTTAATTTTTCTTTATTTAATATTGAAGTCTTCAGCTATCTATTCTCAGATAATAACTGATAGACCTAGTCAAACTGACTCTCCACTTTTAATAGACAAAGGTTACGTTCAAATTGAGACAGGGGTTTCAATTGAAGAAATACAGTCAAAGATCAACTCGCTAGTTAGAATTGGAATTTTAAATGGAGTTGAGGTAAGAATAAATAGTAATTACATCATTAATGATGAAATATCTTACCAAAAAAATTCTTCTTTTGCTGATTTTGAATTAGGTTCAAAGTTTAAATTATTAGATAATGATAAACTTAATACTAATATTAGCTTTTTAACATATCTTTCTATTCCAACTGCTCCTGAGGTTTTTTCAAACAATGAATATGGCTTTTTAAATAAATTATTAGTGTCCCATAATTTAACTTCTGACTCTCAAATGGGTTATAATATTGGTTATAATAAATTTACAAATTATGACGGCTTATATGTTTATTCATTATTATATGACAAAACCCTAGGTTCTTTTTCTATTTTTTTTGAATTATTTGGTAATTCAAATTCAAATATCTCTAATTCTAATTTTAACTCAGGTATAACATATCTTATTGACAACGATAAACAATTAGATTTATCAATGGTAAAAGGTTTAAATAATGATTTGTTCTTTATTAAATTAGGTTTTAGTTTTAGAATTTACTAAAAACTCTATATTTTTATATTTATTATATGTTATGTATAGGGTTAAATAAACCAAAATAATCTTGGAGTTTCTTTTTTATACTTTCTATATTCTTTAAGATTTCCCCATTTTTTTTCGCCGCTTTTTTCTAATAAATTTATTCCACTTACATATACAAGAAGTAAATATGTGAATATTGGAGATATAAGGGTAAATAGTTGATTTATCTCTAGTGATGAATAACTAATTATTGCTACTCCTATCCATAAAATTATTTCACCTAAATAATTGGGATGTCTGGAGTATTTCCATAATCCTGTTGTTATGAACTTATCCTCATTATCCTTAATCTTTCTAAAATTTGTCTTTTGAGTATCAGCTATTATTTCTAATGTTAATCCAATTACAAACAACAATATACCTATGTAAGTAACTCCAGTTAATTCTATTCCATTTGATATTCCAGTTAATGCACATAGAGCACATATTGACACCCACATTCCGGAAAAAGTAAATGCCATAAAAAACCAACTAAATGATTTTTTAATTTCCCTAAACCTTTTATCCTCTCCTGCTTTTTTTATTCTTAAAAATAAAAAAGTTCCTAATCTTAGTGTCCATATTATTATTAATAAAGAAAGAATGATATTTCCAAAGTTTATAACACCATTGTAGGATGATACTAGTACATAAAATATGATTGTTATATATGAAAGACTTCCAGTTAGGTCATAAAATTTTTCTGTTTTGTAGATAAATGCAGGTATAAATAATAACCAATGAAAAATGAAAGACAAAATAATTCCATTTCTTACCTCATCAATTCCAGTAAGAATTCCCAATGATACTGATATCAAAACAGCAACAAATGATATTATATAATTTGCTAGAATATTATTCATAATTATCTATTTCTTCTCTCATTTTTTTAATTTCATTATAACCTACCCTACAACATCCTCCTATGATATCAGGAGATAAACTTAACCAATTTTTTATCATTTTGTCTTCATACAACTTTTTCCCAATCCAAATTTTTTCTTTTGGATTATAAACTTCTCCTGAGTTAGGATAAATTATAATTTTCTTTTCTGTATTATTCTTTATCATTAAATATGCCTCTTTTACAAATAGTGGAGAAAAACAATTAAGACCAATAGTAGTTATATGATCAAAGTTAGAAAGGATATTACAAGCTTCTGAAATTGATGAACCATCCCTGAAATTTATATCATCATCACATGTCATAGAAACCCATATTTCTTTATCTAGCTTTTCAAAAATATTAGATAGTATTTTTATTTCTCTCAAACATGGTATGGTTTCGTATAAAATAACTTCATAATTAATCTCATTAATTATATTAAGATTATTAACATGAAAATTTAGTATTTCTTCATCACTGCAATCATAAAGACCAACATATTCTGATGCACTTTTCTTGTAAGATGCAAATGGGCCTAAACTAGCTACAATTTTTATATCCTTATTTGTATTAGACTCTTTAATTGCATCTTTGGCTATGTTCAATGATTTTTGAAATATCTCTTTGATCTTATCCGAATTTATTCCCTCTTCTTTTAAAATATCATAACTAATTTGGTATGTAGAAGTTAAAATATAATCAGCACCTGAATTGATATAACCTTTATGAATTTTTTTAATTAGTTCTGGATTATTAATCAATGCATCTCCAGTCCAAAGTCTATTATTTAGATTATAACCATCTAACTCTAATGGGTAGGACATACTCCCATCTAAAAGTTTGATATTATTTTTCATATAACTAAATTAATAAAGTATATGATAGAAAATTTAAAATAAACTATATTTGCACCCTATCTATAGGGCGCTTAGCTCAGTTGGTTTAGAGCACCTCGTTTACACCGAGGGGGTCGGGGGTTCGAATCCCTCAGCGCCCACATTCATTCTCCCCTATTTTCATTTCCCTTAATACCAAGTAAATTATCACCTAGTTCATTTCTTGCTTCATCAGCTAGTTTTTCCATTTTTTTTACGATCTCAGGAAATCTATTGTAGACATTAATTCTCTCCTGAGGATCATCCTTTAAATTATATAATTCATTTTTATTTATTAGATTCATATCATACTTTACAGGGATTCCATCTTTTCCTCCCATTTTTCCGTTAAGAGACCTGTAAGTTCTAGATAAATGAATTTTCCAATTATTCATTCTAATTGAATGTAGTTCATTAACCCTATGGTAGAAGTATAACTTTTCATGAGGTGATTTACTCTTTTTACCAGATAATAGAGGCCAAATATTTTTACCATCAATTTTATTTTTGGATAATTTTGAATTAGTTATACTAGCAAAAGTTGGCATCCAATCAATTGCCATTATTGGCTCATCAATTTCATTGGGTTTTAATCCTTTTGGAAATTTAATTATACTTGGAACTCTAACTCCACCTTCCCAAGTTGTTCCTTTACCCTCTCTGTATATCCCAGAAGAGCCTGAATGATTCCCATAAGAAAGCCATGGTCCATTATCAGATGTAAAAACAACAATTGTATTTTCAGTTAGTCCACTCTCTTCTATTTTATTTAAAACCCTTCCCACTGAATAATCTATCTCTGTGATAACATCTGCATAAAGTCCATTTCCAGTTATATCCTCAAAATCTTTAGATACAAAAAGTGGAACATGAGGCTGTGAATGCGCAATATAGAGAAAGAAAGGACTATCCTTATTTTTTTCAATAAAGTCTATGCTTTCAGATGTGATATCTTTTGTTAAGTTAGACTGATCTATTATCTCTTTTAGGGCATTTTCATTTCTGTACAAAAGTAAATCTTGTGGATATGCCTCTGGATATTCTGGATGCCATCTCCACATATCATTTGAATACAATATTCCGTAGAATTCATCAAAACCATGATTGGAAGGAAAGAATTCTTTTTTGCTTCCAAGATGCCATTTACCAAAAATTCCTGTTTTATAACCATTATCTTTTAACATCTCAGCTAGGGTATATTCTCTATGACTTATACCTGAGTCAGATGTAGGCCCAAAGGCATTATAAATTCCTATTCTATTCGGGTAAGCACCTGTAAGTATTGCTGCTCTTGATGCCGAACATACTGGTTGAGCTGCATAATATGATGTTAATTTAACTCCATCCTCAGCAAGTTTATCAATATTGATTGTCTCAATTGTTTCTGATCCATAAGAAGATAAGTCACCGTAGCCAAGATCATCAGCTAAAATGAAGACAATGTTTGGACTATTATTTTTCTTTTCACATGAAAAAATAACCAATAATATTATTAAGTATTTAATTCTTTTTAACATTCTAATTTTAATAACTTTAAAATCAAATATTACTAATTAATTTAATTTATGAAAAAATTTTTATTAATATCTCTTGTATCTGTTAATGCATTTTCTCAAATCTCAAATATTTTTGAACCCATTGATGTCTTTGACTTAGAATATGTTTCTAATACTCAAATATCTCCTGGTGGAGACAAAGTATTATATCAAAGAAACTTTAATGATATAATGACAGATGAAAGTTTTTCAAATATTTGGTTAATAGATTATGAAGGGACAAATAATAGACCAATAACAACAGGAAATTTTAAAGATAATTCTCCAAAATGGTCCAATAAAGGAGACAAATTTATATTCCAATCAAATAGAGAAGGAAAACCTCAAATTTTTCTGTTTGATTTAGATAATAATTCAATTCAAAAATTAACAAACTTTCAATATTCAATTGAATCAACACAATGGTCACCAGATGATAATTATATTTTATTCTCATCATTTATTGATAGTGAAAGGGATACTTTAATCGAGATGCCAGATAAGCCCAAGGGTGCTAAATGGAACGATCCTCCAGTTGAAATATCAGATTTAAATTACAAGTATGACAGTTCGGGATTTAGAAAACCTGGAGAGGTCCAATTCTTTATAATCCCAATTAATGGTGGAACACCTAGACAGATTAGTAATATAAAACCTGAAAAAAGAGCTGGACAGGGTGTTTGGCTTGGAAATGATAAAATTATTTTTTCTGCAAATCTTAATGAATACTCTGATTACAATCCCAATAATTCTGAAATATATGTCCTTAATTTAGATTCAGGTGACCATAAATCACTTACTTCACGAAATGGTCCTGATTACAGTCCAAAAGTTTCTCATGACAACTCAATGATTGCATATCTAGGTTATGATGATGAGTATTTAGGGTACCAACAAAACTCAATATACATAATGAATTCAGATGGATCAGATAAATATAAAATTCAACTAGATATTGATAGAAATATTTCAAATATTTACTGGTCGGGTGATAATAAGAAAATTTTTTTTCAGTTTGATGATAAGGGAATAACTAAAATTGCCTCAACTTCACTAGATGGAAAACTTCAAGTTGAAGTAGATCAAGTTGGAGGTTTATCATTTTCAAGACCCTACAGCGGAGGATTTTTTAGTTTATCTAAGAATAATAGATATTCATTTACTTATGGGACAGCCTATAATCCCGCTGACCTGGCTGTTGGCTTTAGAGGATCTAAAAAGCGATTGACAAATTTAAATAAGGATTTATTTGATTATAAAAAGTTGGGAAATGTTGAAGAGATATGGTACGATTCTTCTTATGATGGCAAAATGATCCATGGATGGATTGTAAAACCTCCAAACTTTGATAGTTCAAAAAAGTATCCTTTAATTTTAGAGATTCATGGTGGTCCACATACAAATTATGGATTTCATTTTTCATCAGAGGTTCAACTCTTTGCTTCTAAAGGATATGTGGTCTTATACACAAATCCAAGGGGAAGTACAAGCTATGGAAAAGAATTTGCAAATTTGATTCATCATAATTATCCAAGTCAAGATTATGACGATTTAATGTCAGGAGTAGACTATGTTATTGAAAAAGGATACATAGATGAATCTAAACTTTTTGTAACTGGTGGAAGTGGAGGAGGAGTGTTAACATCTTGGATAGTTGGAAAAACTGATAGGTTTGCTGCTGCTGTTGTAGCAAAACCAGTAATTAATTGGTATAGCTTTGTCTTATACGCAGATAATATTGGGTACTTTTATAAATACTGGTTTAAAGATTTTCCATGGGATGATCCTGAGAGTTATTTGAAAAGGTCACCCATAAGTTATGTTGGAAATGTATCAACTCCTACTATGGTTCTTACTGGGGAAAAAGATTATCGAACTCCAATGGCTGAGAGTGAACAATTTTATGCCGGTTTAAAGTTAAATAAGGTTGAAACTATGCTTGTAAGAATTCCAAATGCTAATCATGGAATAGCCTCTAAGCCAAGTAATTTAATTGCAAAGGTTAATGCAATCATAGCTTGGTTTGAAAAATATAAAAAATGAAAGTACTATTAACAGGATCATCAAAAGGCATTGGATATAAAATAGCTCAGGATCTTTTAGCTGAGGGACATGAGCTCGCACTTCATTATAATAAAAATGAATCTCCTTTAAAGGTAGTTTTGAAAGAAGATAAGACGGGTTCATTCTCGATTCAAGCTGACCTTTCTAGGCAAGAAGAGATAAAAAAAATGGTAGTAAATACTATTGATAAACTATCTTTTCCTGATTGTATAATTAATAACGCAGGTATTGCTGAATCAGCTGATATCTCCGTTGATATTAATAGTTGGAGTAAGATATTTGATAAAACAATTGATGTAAATCTTAAAGCTCCATCAATAATTTTTAAAGAATTTCTAAAATATAAAAGAGAGAAAAAGATTAACTCAAGATTAAGAATTATAAATATAGCATCTAGAGCTGCATTTAGAGGAGAGCAGCAAGACTATATTTCCTATGCATGTTCAAAAGGTGGAATTATTTCATTAACAAAAACTATGTCTAGATCGTTTGGAGAAACAGATAATATTGTAGCAATAAGTATTGCACCTGGATTTGTTAGAACTGATATGGCTCAGAGTTTTATTGATAAGCATGGTGAGGATATCGTAAAAAAAGGGATCACCTTGGATAGACTAACAGAGCCAAAAGATATATCACCAATAGTTTCATTAATAGTCTCAGGCAAGATGGATCATTCAACTGGCTCTACAATTGATGTAAATGGTGGAAGCTTTTTAAGATAGATTTACTCCTTTAGTTAATTTATAATTAAAAGTTTATTACAAGTTTTACAACAAAAACAGTCGAAGAGGTAATTCTTTTTTAACTTTTTTTATATTAGCATCATTAACTTTAAATTAATTAAAATGAAAAAATTCTTATTAGTACTTAGTGTATTTGCACTAAACCTTTCTAGCTTATCTGCTCAAGATCAACTTGTGTGGAATCAAGTTGGAATTGTAGTAAACGATGGATATGGATCGGATTTAGTAGATTTATTGGATAGCTTTTATGGTAGTATTGATTTGCCAGAGGGAGTTTCAATTTCACTAACTCAGGTTTATCACAGTGACGAAGATCATAAAGCTACTCATTATATGACATTTTCAGGAACAGCAGCAGGATTAACTGAATTAAGACAATTAAGATCAGGTGCTGAATACGATAATTATTCTACAAATTTTTCTAAATATGGTCAAACGATTTCAAATTCTATTGGATCATCAGTAATAAGACTAAATACAGATTCGACTGATGGAAATATTGCTCAAGTTTGGGAATGGAGGGTAGAGGATGTATTTGCATTTGTGGATGCATTTAATAGAATGACATTAGTATGGAGTCCAGATGGATATCTATCTTTAGGTGCAATTACTGGAGGTCAAAGTGTTGAAGGTGAATCCCATTATGTGTATACAACTTATTCAGGTTATCAAGAAATGCTTGAATTTGGCCCTAAAACTGAAGAGGAACAGGCTGCCTTCTTTAATTTTATAAAAGAAACAGATGCTTATTCTGAATTCAAAGGAACTTTTAGTATGTTTAATGTGAAATCTTGGAATTAAAATTTAATTAAAAATTAATTTTAAAAACCTACAATTTAATTGTAGGTTTTTTATATTGAAGCCTAATCATAAATTAATTAAAATGAAAAAATTTATTTTACTATTACTTGTTATCTTAACAAGTATCAATTTAAATGCTCAGACTCCCACGTGGGTTTGTTTAAATGTTAGCGTTGAATCCGAGGGTCAAGAAAAATTTATTGAATCTTTGGATAATCTAATGGAGTCAGTTGATGATTTTCCATATACCGTAACTTTATTTGAAACACAATTTGGTAATAGTGATGTTAACTTCTCACATCAGCTGTGTTTTTTGGGTGAGTCGGCAGAGGACTTTGCTCAATGGGGTGTAGGCGGAAATCCTCCAACTGTTGAAGGAGTCCTCTTCTTTAATGCTTTCCAAGACTTTGTTGAGGTCGAGCAGATAGTTCTTGGACAACCAATGATTTTTGATCCATCTAATTTAGAGTCTGACTTTCAAGCTGTATTTGCAATTAATGTAACTGATGTACAAAAATTTGGATCTGCTTTTGGTAAGATGATGAATTCATTAGATTTTGATGAAGGATCTTTTGAATTACACGATGCAGTCCTTGGAGCAGAGGAAGGAGTAACTCATTATTGGGTTGTTAGAGCTAATAATCTTGCAGACTTTTTAGAGGGAAGATCTGAATTTATTAATTCTGGCGCAGCAGGTCAATTTGTAGGAGATGCTTCTGGTTCTTTTGAATTTGTATTTGGATTTGGTAGTAGAACTATTAAAAATTATAACTAATCAGTTTCTGATAAAATTTAAACCCCTTTTATTAGGGGTTTTTTTATATTAGCAATTAATCATAATATCAAATTAAAAATGAAAAAAATATTTTTTATTTCTTTAGCCTTGATAGCTTTTATAAATAAAGCTTATGCTCAAGATCAAGTGCACTGGGAGGAAGTAGCAATAGCTGTTGAATCTGGAAGTGCAGGAATTGTATATCAATTAGTTGATAATTTTTATTCAAGTATTGAAATACCAGATGGTGCCTCTGTAACCCTTGCAGGTGTTGTAAATGCATCTCAGTGGAATGAGGCTACTCATATTTTAAATTTTATTGGAAGTGCTGAAGCTCTATCTGAGTTAAGAGATTTAAGATCAGGTGAAACTTATTCTGCATACAATAGAAATATTACTCAAGTTGCAGAGATAGTTTCTATAACTCAAGGTAAAACTTTAATTAGAATTCCTGGTGAACAAGGTCAAGATGTATATTCCTCTCAGGAATGGTCTTTTTATGTTGAGGATCAGAGAGAATTTGGAGAAGCTTTTGCTGAGCTAATGGATTCTATAGAAACAGATGGATATGTTTCTTTAGGTCAATACACAGCTGGAGAATCAGGAATGACTCACTACATTTATGCTAATTATCCAAATTATGTCTCACAATTGAATACTGGACCAAAGAATGCTTCTGAACAGGCTGCCTTTGAAAAGTTTTTTAAAAGAGTTAACCCTATATCAACCTATAGAGGATCAGTTACAACTCAAAATGGTGGATATTGGGACTAGATTTATTTTAACAGTATAAATCTATTAAAAATTGAACCCTCCATTGGAGGGTTTTTTTTTAAATTGCAATAAAGAATTTATGGACAAGTTTATATTGGCTATTGATGCAGGAACTACAAGTTCAAGAGCAATTTTATTTAATAAGAAAGCCGAAATTTTAGATATTGCACAATATGAGTTTAATCAAATTTTTCCTAAAGAAGGATGGGTTGAACATGACCCTGTAGAGATATGGAATACCCAGCTAAAAGCAATTAGAGAAGTCATCCAAAAATCCAAAATTGATCCTAAAGATATTGACTCAATAGGTATAACCAATCAAAGAGAGACAACAGTCATTTGGAATAAAGATACTGGACAACCAGTCTATAATGCAATTGTATGGCAAGACAGAAGGACTGCAATTTTTTGTGATAAGTTAAAAGAAGATAATAAAAGTGAACTTATTCAAAATAAAACAGGTTTAGTAATTGATGCATATTTTTCTGCAACAAAAATAAAATGGATTCTTGATAGCAATAGTGACATTCGAGAACAAGCTAATAAGGGTCAACTTTTTTTTGGCACAATAGATTCCTGGTTGATATGGAATTTAAGTAAAGGAAAATATCATATAACAGACCCTTCAAATGCGAGCCGAACTCTTCTTTATAACATAAAGGACGACATTTGGGACGACCAATTATTAGAAATTTTTGATGTTCCAAGAATTATATTACCAAAAGTTGTTGATTCATCTGCATTATCAGCTTATACAGATGAGGAAATTTTAGGTAGTAAAATTCCAATTGCTGGAATAGCTGGTGATCAACAAGCCGCATTATTTGGACAGTTATGTGTTAATCCTGGTGATGTAAAAAACACATATGGTACTGGATGCTTTTGTATTATGAATACTGGGATATCGTCAGTAAAATCAAAAAATAAAATGCTTTCAACAATTGCCTGGAGAATAAATGGAGAACTCACATATGCACTTGAGGGTAGTGTTTTTGTTGCTGGTGCTCTTATTCAATGGCTTAGAGATAAATTAGCTATTATTAAGGATGCACCTGAAGTCGAAAATCTTGCAAATACTGTTAAAGATAATGGGGGTGTAACTTTTATTCCTGCATTATCTGGTCTTGCTGCTCCTTATTGGGACCCTTATGCACAAGGAACAATTTTTGGTATCACCAGAGGAACTGAAAATGGACATATTGCCAGAGCAGCACTTGAATCAATTGCTCTTAGAACCAGAGATATAATTATTGAAATGCAAAAAGATGCAGGCATAAAGTTTACGGATTTGAAAGTAGATGGTGGGGCTAGCAATAATGATCTTTTAATGCAAATACAATCAGATTTATTACAAACCAATGTAGTAAGACCTAAAACTACTGAGACAACAGCACTTGGAGTAGCTTTCCTAGCTGGGCTAGCTTCTGGTTTTTGGAAAAATATTTCAGATTTAAATGATTTATGGATAGAAGATAGATCCTTTAACCCAAATTTGAAAAATGATTCATCACAGATAATTAATCTTTGGGAGATTAGAATTAATAAACTTCTTAAGGATAATGAATAGAAACGACTCCATTATTAAATTAAACAAAGTTCTTGAATGGGACATTGTAATTATAGGGGGAGGTGCCTCGGGTCTTGGAATTGCAGTTGATGCATCAAAAAGGGGTTATAAAACTTTACTTTTAGAAAAGAATGATTTTGGAAAAGGTACATCATCAAGAAGTACAAAACTTATACATGGAGGGGTAAGGTATCTTCAAAACGGAGATATTACCCTAGTAATTGAATCTTTAAAAGAGAGAGGAATTCTTAAGAGAAATGCACCACACTTAGTTCAAGATTTAAGTTTTGTAATACCTACATATGATTGGTGGGCTAGTCCCTTTTATGGAATAGGAATGAAAATTTATGATATGATGGCAGGAAAACTTGGTCTAGGTAAATCAGTAATAATCTCAAAAGGAGAAACGGAAAAATTAATACCTAATGTCAATAAAAAAGGGCTTAGAGGAGGAGTTATCTATCACGATGGTCAATTTGATGATTCCAGAATGGCTATTACGTTAGCTCTCTCAGCAAATTCTAAAAAAACTGCTTTATTAAATTATTGTAATGTAGATGGCCTCATAAAAAATAATAATGAAATTATTGGATTAAGTTTCACAGATTCAATTAATGAAAAAAAATATCAAGTTAAAAGTAAAGTTGTAATTAATGCAACGGGTGTTTTTGCGGAGGAAATAATTAGAATGGATCAACCAAAAATTGAAAAAATGATACAACCAAGTCAAGGTGTTCACATTGTTTTGGAAAAAAAATTTTTAAAAAGTGAACATGCAATTTTAATACCTCAGACTTCTGATGGAAGAGTCCTTTTTGCAGTTCCATGGAAAAATTATGTAGTAGTTGGAACAACTGATACTCAAATTAAAAATGCTAGCGAAGAGCCAAAACCTTTAAAAGAAGAAATTGACTTTATTTTAAATAATGCAAGTAAATATATGACGATTAAGCCAAATAAAAGTGATATAAAAAGTGTATTTGCTGGATTAAGACCGCTTGCTGCAACAAACGATAAGAAGTCAACTAAAGAAGTTTCTAGAAGCCATAAAATTGATATTTCACCTTCTGGGTTAATAAGTGTTCTTGGTGGGAAATGGACTACTTATAGAAAAATTTCAGAGGATGCAATTGATACTGCAATTTCAATTAACAAACTCAAAAAGAAAAAATGTAAAACTGAAAAGACAAAACTTTTTGGTTATAAGAAAAAGGTTGATTTCTCAGATCCTATGCATGTATATGGATCTCTTAAGAAAATAGTAAAATCTTTAGGAGGTATAGATGATAATAATTCACTATCAACTAAATTTTATATATCAAATAATATTATAGAATGGTCAATAATTCATGAGATGGCGCTTACGCTAGAGGATATTTTGGCAAGAAGGACTAGATGTGTTTTTTTAGATTCAAATGAGTCTAAATTGATAGCGCCTGAAGTTGCAAAAAAAATGGCTGACGTTTTAGAAAAAGATCAAGAATGGATTGATACCGAGTTAAAAAAATTTAATAAATTAATAAAAAATTATACTGTATGATAAGTCCTTATATTGCCGAATTCATTGGAACAGCAATACTATTACTTCTTGGTTCTGGTATCGTTGCTAATGTTAGCCTATCCAAAACAAAAGGTTTTGATCAAACTCCATTAATTACAATCACAACTGCCTGGGGTTTTGCTGTATTTATTGCAGCTTATATTACAGGCCAATTTAGTGGTGCTCACTTAAATCCAGCAGTTACAATTGGACTAGTTGTTGCTGGAAAATTTTCAAGTGAATTAATGATAGGTTATATTATTGCTCAAGTACTTGGAGCTATGCTAGGTAGCTGGTTAACATATCTGTTTTATATAGATCATTACAGGTCAACAACTGATGAAAACAAAGTTATGGGTTCATTCTGTACATCACCTGCGATTAGGAATTTTAAAAATAATTTTTTTAGTGAGTTTCTAGCAACATTTATTCTAATATTTGGAATCTTGTATATTGTTGAACCTAACATTATTGTAGAAGGTCTTGATGCTAATTTTGGGATAGGATCACTTGGCGCACTTCCAGTTGGTATTTTAGTTTGGGTTATAGGATTAGGCTTAGGTGGAACAACTGGATATGCAATTAATCCTGCAAGGGATTTAGGCCCAAGGATTATTTACCAACTTATACCTAGAAAAAATAAAATTTCAGATTGGGCTTATAGTTGGATTCCTATTTTTGGTCCATCTCTTGGTGCTTTGGTAGCAGGTCTTCTTTACTTATACTTTAATTAAATGAAAAAAAATAAAATTGCATTAATAACAGGAGCAACCTCAGGTATTGGAGAATCGACTTCCAATGAATTGTCAGATAAATTTTCATTAATACTATGTGGAAGAAATAAAAAGAAGCTGTATGAATTATCTAGTTCTCTCTCAAAAAAAACAGATGTAATAACTTTAGAATTTGATGTCAGAGAAAAAAAAGATGTCAGAGAAAAAATATCAAGTCTAAGTGATGATTGGAAAAATATTGATGTTTTAATAAATAATGCAGGAAATGCTCATGGACTTGACTTCATTTATGAAGGGGAAATTGAGGATTGGGATATGATGATTGATACAAATGTAAAGGGACTTCTATATGTTAGTAAATATGTCTTAGATTTTATGATAAAAAAAAATAGTGGACATATTATTAATATAGGTTCAATTGCTGGTAAAGAGGTTTATCTAAAAGGGAATATATATTGTGCATCAAAGTTTGCTGTAGATGCAATCTCAAATGGTATGAGAATAGATTTAAATAAACATAATATAAAAGTCTCACAAATTAATCCAGGTCTAGTTGAAACTAACTTTTCAATGGTCAGATTTAAGAATGATCAAAAAAGATCTAATTCTGTCTATTCAGGATTAAAACCTTTAATTGGAGATGATATTGCTAAAGTAATTTCCTATGTTGTTAATTGCCCTGAAAATGTAAACATCAGTGATATTACAGTACTTGCAAAATCTCAGGCATCATCTACTGTTTTAAATAGAAAATAGTGTCTAAAAATATTTTATTACTATTAGTTGTCTTATCTACAGGTTCGTGTGCCTCCGATAAGTATATAATAGTTGTTGGTCATAGAGGTGCAATGGGTCACGCTCTCGAGAATACAATTGAGTCTGTCAAAAAAGCAATTCAATTAAATGTTGATGGAATTGAAATTGATGTATTTAAATCAAAAACTGGAGAATTAGTAGTTTACCATGACCCATTGTTGAGTCGGCTATCAAATTCAAATGCATTTATTGAACAAATTTCATTAGACTCAATTAAAAAAGTAGAATTAAAAGGAGGTTTATCTATTCCAACTCTTAATGAAGTAATAGATATAATTCCAGAAAAAATTTTTTTAAATATTGAACTTAAAGGTATTAACACAGCCTCTGAGACTAATAATGTCATAATAGAATATTTGAAAAAGTTTAATCTCCCACCTTCAAAATTTATAATATCAAGTTTCAGATGGGATGAGTTAAAAAAGTTTAGAGATTTAAACAAGGATATTCCAATGGCAATTCTAGTAGACTCATTATATAAAATTGATAATGCCATTAAATTAGCTAAAGAAATTAATGCTTTTGCCCTAAACCCAGATAATAAGTTTCTTACAAAGAAAATAGTTAATAAAATACAATCTAATAATATTAAAGTTTTTCCATACACAATAAATTCCCCCAAGAATATAAAGAGAATGAAATTGATGGGAGTAGACGCAATTATTACTGATTATCCAGAGAGAATCAATCAATAAAAATGGAGCTTAAACTCTACTCTCTGCTACTATAAAATGTTCAAGTTTAAAAATATGATTTTCAGGTATGGTTCTACCAACTGGTGTAAAATATTTAGAATTCAGATCAGCTAATGTTTTATCTTCTTTTAAAGTAAAATTATTTTGAAATAGTAAGTCCCTAATTTCTCTAGCTGAGTAAAATGATATCCAAGGTTCACCAACTTTAGCTGCTCCATCTGTAATAAATTTGATTGCTTTCTCTGGTTTTTGATAACCCATACCAAAACAGGCTTTTGGGTCTTCTTTAAAAAGTTTATTTACATAGGAAATAAAAATTTTTGAATTTAAATTAGGGTTTAATTTAGCCAGTTCTTCTAAAGTCGATTTAAGTGCTTCCTTTTCAATATACTGAGATACTCCTTCAAGTGTATATAAAGTTGCTTTATTTCGATCAAATCCTTTATTCAAAAGTTGTTCTGAAAGAGACTGGTGATTAAAATCAACACTAACATAAGTCACACTTTCCATATTAGGTGTCTTATCAGAAATTATTGAAAGTTTTCTTTCTTGAACTTCAGGCTGATCAACCTCAAATATTTTTAATTTGGATGGAAGTTTAAGACGATGAGCTCTTGAATCATAACCCGCTCCTAGTATAACATATTGTTCTATGCCATTATGGGTGCTTTCCTCAATTAGATCATCTATAAATCGTGTTCTAGAAATTAAATGTTCATGCATTCCAGGTACAATTTTATCTCCTAACCAGACACTAAACTTATGTCCCATAATTTTTATCATACTTGCTCCAATTACAAATTTATCTGCATATGGGTCATATATAATGCGTTTGTTAGGTTTAGCTAGAGATTCAATCAATCGTTGTTTTGCAACACCTTGAGCTGTTCCATCTTTTCTAAATATTGAATTACTCATTGTTAGTGTTTAATGATTTTTAGTTAATCTTACTTAAATTATTCTTATTAAATTAGAGAATAATTTTTAGAATAAAATTAAACCTTAAAGAACTTTATATAGATTATCATGAAAAAAATATATCTTATTTTATGTATACTAGGTACCATATTCCCTTATTATAATTTGTACATGTTTTTAAAATTCAATGATTGGGCTATGGATGGCTTCTGGAGTCTTCTATATGAAAATTATGCAGTCTCAATGATCTCATATGACTTGAGTTTTGCAGCAATAACATTTCTAATATATATAATCTATACATATTGGTCTAATCCAAAAAAAATATTTAGGTATATTCTACCTTTTTTTATTGGCTTTTCTTTAGCTCTTCCATTTTATTTATACGATACCCATCAATCTAATTAGATAATTCTCTTGTCTTTATCATTATACATGCACCAGTATTGATTAAGATTAGTGATACTGTTCCTATTAAAAAAAAATCTAAGTTTTCAGATTTTCTTATAATTGCTTCACCTAATATGCATAGCCCAGAGCTAAAAATTAAAATACCTAAAGTTCCTATAATTGTATACTTATTAATCATCTTTTATTACATTTAAAACTAAAATAACTAAATTCAATTTATGACAACTCAATTTTGGTTTTTTATAATTATATCATTAGTAGTTTACAACTATTTGTTTTCAAATATTCTCGATTATATAAATCATAAAAATTGGAAAGATGAAATACCAAATGAATTAAAAGACTTTTATGATAAGGAAAAATATAAAACAGCAAAAGACTATGCTTTAAGTAAAAATAAAATTGGATTATTTTCAAGTTCAATAAGTTTTTTATTCATTATGAGTCTTTTACTTTTTAATGGATATGGATTTATTGATCAACTAATCACTTCAGATATTTTAAAATCTCTTTTGCCTTTTAATATTCATTCAGGTTTTGCTCAATCTGGATTATTCTTTTTAATCCTATTTATATTAAATTCAATTATATCAATTCCTTTCTCATATTATAATACTTTTGTAATTGAAGAAAAATTTGGTTTCAATAGGACAACAAAATCTACATTTTTTCTTGATATATTAAAGTCATTTTTGCTATCAATTCTTATTGGTGGTGCGCTTCTTTTTTTAGCATTATACTTATATGATAATTTAAATGATGGATTCTGGCTATGGCTATGGATTGGACTCTCTTTTTTAATAATTTTTATAAATATGTTCTATGCAGACTTAATTGTACCAATTTTTAATAAACTTAAACCACTAGATGATGGTGAATTAAGACAAAAAATTGAAAAATATTCAAAAGAAGTAGGATACCTTTTAAAAAATATATATGTAATTGATGGATCAAAAAGATCTACAAAAGCAAATGCTTTTTTTAGTGGATTGGGACCAAGAAAGACAATTGCATTATATGATACTTTAATTGAAAAACATACAGAGGATGAACTGGTTGCTGTTCTTGCTCATGAGGTTGGACATTTTAAGAAAAAACATATATTCTCAGGATTAATTATGTCCATAATACAGATTGGTGTTATGACCTTCTTCTTTGAACTATGTCTTAAACTTCCAGAGATTTCTCTTGCACTTGGAGGTTCAGCAGCAAGCTTTCATCTTGGACTTATTGGATTTAGTATTATTTTCTCACCAATATCAATGTTATCTAGTATTTTAATGAATTATATAAGTCGAAAAAATGAGTTTGAAGCTGATGCATATGCAAAAGAAACATTTAATGGACAGGACTTATCTCTAGCATTAAAAAAACTTTCAGTTGACAGCCTTTCTAATATATATCCACATCCACTTTATGTATTCTTCCATTATTCACATCCCCCTCTTATTCAGAGATTAAGAGCTTTAAACTAAAATATGAAAAGACGAAATTTTATTTTTGATATATTTAGTATTAGTCTAATGTCTTCATTATCGACAAGACTCAAGGCTAAAAATTTTAATTTTACTCCTATGGTTAGATCTATTTCAACATGGAAAACAACAGAAGCAAATCTTAAAGCGGGTTTATTGCTAGATAAGGGAATTGATGGACTAACCGCAGCTGTTGAAGGTGTTGCTGTTGAGGAAGAAAACCCTAAAAATACAACTGTTGGATTTGGTGGAGCTCCAGATAGGACAGGAAAAGTAACACTCGATGCATGCGTAATGAACCATCTTGGAGATTGTGGTGCAGTTGTAGCCGTAGAGAATATAGTTAATGTTGCTAGACTAGCTAAAGATGTCATGGAAAAAACACCCCATGTAATGCTTGCTGGAAAAGGTGCGCATGATTTTGCCATTTCGGAAGGGTATAAGCAAACAGATCTATTAACAGAAAAGTCAAAAGAAGATTGGAAAAAATGGCTTGAAAGTGAGCAGTATAAACCAATTATTAATATTGAAAATCATGATACTATTGGAATGCTATGCCTCGATAAGAATAAAAATATTTCCGGAGCATGTACAACTAGTGGATTAGCGTATAAGATGAGAGGAAGGGTTGGAGATTCCCCAATAATAGGCTCTGGTCTATTTATAGATAATAAGGTAGGAGGTGCTGTAGCGACAGGCCTTGGAGAAGAAGTATTAAAAACTGTTGGATCTTTTCTAGTTGTTGAGTTAATGAGGCAAGGTAAGTCTCCTCATGAGGCATGTGAGGCTGCTGTTAAAAGGATTGTATCATCAAATTCTCAAGAAAATAAATTTCAAGTTGCATATATAGCAATGAACAAAGATGGTGACGTTGGTTCTTATAGTATTGAACCTGGATTCACATACATGGATTATTTTAAAGGAGAAAACAAAGAGAAAATTACCGAATCTGCCTTTTAGGTCGAAAATATAGACTTCATCTTATCCATTTCTTCTTCAGCTAACTTGGGATCAACTAGAATTCTACCACTATATTCATCAGTAATAATTTTCTGCCTTGAAGCAATTTCCATTTGTACTTGAGGAGGGATAGTAAAGTATGAGCCTCCTGATGCATTCCTTTCAATTGGGACTATCGCAAGACCATTTCTAACATTTGATCTAATTCTTTTGTAGGCAGCAATAAGATGATCTTCAATTTTTTTCTCAAATTCTTTAGATTTCTCTAATAATGTTTTTTCTTCTTTCTCGGTTTCTTTAAGTATCTCTCCTAGCTCAGAATTTTTACTTTTTAAATGTGAATTTCTATCCTTAATTTTATCTTTAAGTTCATTACTAACAACAGTCTTACTCTCTATTGCTTCCTTATATTGAGCAATCTTTTTTTCAGATAGCTTAATTTCTAATTCTTGAAATTCTTGTTCTTTAACAATGGCATTATACTCTCTATTATTTCTGACCTTCTTAAGATCACCTTCATATTTTTTATGGGTTTCTTTTGAAGTTTTAATTGAATTTTCTTCAAATTTAATGCCATCTTGACTTTCTTTGATTTCATTCTCAAATCCTTCAAGTCTTTTGTTTAGTCCTTCAATTTCATTTTCAAGATCCTCAACTTCTAAAGGAAGTTCTCCTCTGATACTTCTTATTTGATCAATTCTTGAGTCTATTAATTGAAGATCAAAAAGAGCTCTTAATTTTTCTTCAACTGATGTTTCAACTTTTTTTGCCATTTTAATAATACTTTACTGGGTTAACATTCTCTTTAGATAAAAGGAGCGTAAAATTAGGTAATTTTTTATTAAGAAATTCCTTTATTACAAATTTTATATGGTTTTCACTCTCGTAATGACCAATATCAACCAAAATAGCCTTATTGTCTGCTTCAAAAAAATTATGATACTTCAAATCTGATGTGATAAACGCATCAATATTAGAATCCAATGAGTTTTTTATTGCAAAACTTCCAGAGCCAACAACGATTGAGACTTTTGATATTTTTCTATTAAGTTTTTTTGTGTGCCTTATATACTTTAAGTTAAGCCTTTCCTTTAATAAGTCAAAAAAGACATCTTCATCTAACGACTTATCTAATTGACCAATAACTCCCATTCCAGTATTTAGATTTTTAAGTTCAGTTTCTTTTGGAATAAGTGTTGAGAGGTAAGTTAATCCTATTTTTTTTGATAGAAAATAACTGATTCCCTCTGGATGATTATCAAGTGAAGTGTGAATAGCGTATATAGAGATATTATTCTTTACAGCCTTTATTATAGACTTTTGGACATAACCTGAGTCTGGTGTTATTCTCTTTAAACCATTAAAAATAATTGGATGATAACTAATTATAAGATTGCAATCCTCTTTTATAGCCTCATCTACCACATCAATAGTTGTATCTAATGTAATTAGAATTTTCTTAACTAAACTTTTAGGGTCTCCAACAATTAAACCAACATTATCAAAGTCCTCGGCAATAGATGTTGGCATCCATTTGTTTAGAATTTCGGCAATTTTACTAACTTTCATATAAGAATAGTTTCATTGCAAATATAATATTATCTTCCTCAGGTGAAAAAAATGAAATTTTTATTATATCCTCTTTCAGTATTTTACAGCATATACTCCTCTTTTAGAAATTTACTATTTGATATTGGAATAATCGACTCAATTGAATATAAAATTCCAACAATTGGTATTGGTAATATTTCAACTGGAGGAACAGGAAAATCTATCATAGTTGACTACATTATCGAAAAATTTAAAACAAACAAAAAAATTACAACTTTAAGTAGAGGTTATAACAGAAAAACAAGGGGCTATGTGCATGCCTCTGAAAGTTCAAACGCCTACGAAATTGGAGATGAACCATTCCAATTCTTTTCTAAACATCCTGAAATTAATGTAGTTGTTTGTGAAGATCGTAGAAAAGGAATGAATATTATTCTTGATAATTTACCAAGTACAGAATTGTGTATATGGGATGATATTTTTCAGCATAGATTTGTGAAACCAGGCTTAATGATATTAGCAACCACTTTTCAATATCCCTTTTATAAGGATGAAATTCTTCCGATTGGAAATTTAAGAGAGAATAAGGATTCTTATAAAAGAGCTGATCTAATTCTTGTTACTAAGTGCCCAGCTGATCTTAAGACAAAAGATAAAGATTCGTTTATAGAATCTCTAAATCCAAAAGATAATCAAAAGGTTTTTTTTAGCACGTTAACATACAAACAAAAAATAAAATCTGATTTGGGTGAGATTAATATTGACACATTAGGTGAAAGGGAATTTATTTTAGTAACCGGAATAGTTAATTCATCATACCTTGTAAATTTTTTAAAAAGTAAAGACTTTAATTTTGAGCATTTAAAATATTCTGATCATTATAATTTTAACAAGATTTCAATTAATAAAATAAGGAAACTGTCCAATAATAAAATAATATTGACAACTGAAAAAGATTACGGAAGATTAAGCCCAAAGATTAATGACAGAGAAATCTACTACATAGAAGTGTCTATGAAATTTAATGCTGAAATGAATGAATTTAATTTTAACGAAACAATTTCAGAATATATAAATAAAGATTAAAGAATGTGTTTATGCGCTTTATATGAAGATCTAACTAAGGGCCCACTTTCTACATGTCTGAATCCCATTTCTTTTGCAATGATTTCAAACTCTTTAAATTCTTCTGGACTAACAAAATTATTCACTGGTAAGTGTTTCTTTGAGGGCTGAAGATATTGACCTAAAGTTATAACATCAACTCCAACTTTCCTGAGATCATTTAAAGTCTCCAAAACCTCATGTTTTTCTTCTCCAAGCCCTAACATAATACCTGACTTTGTTCTGTTTATTCCATTATCTTTTAAATATTTCAACACATCCAAGCTCCTGTCATATTTTGCTTGAACTCTAACTTCTCTAGTTAGCCTTCTTACCGTTTCAAGATTGTGTGAAACTACTTCAGGTGCAACTTCGATAATTCTATCAATATTTTCAGTTTCGCCTTTAAAATCAGGAATAAGTGTTTCAATAGTCGTTTTAGGATTTAAATCTCTTACAGCTTTGACAGTCTCGGCCCATATTAAAGAACCTCCATCTTTCAAATCATCTCTATCAACTGATGTCAAAACTGCATGTCTAACTCCCATTATATTTATTGATCTAGCAACTTTAAATGGTTCAAATTCATCTGCTGGTAATGGGCTACCTGTCTGAACATTACAAAAGCCACAAGATCTTGTACATATATTTCCAAGAATCATAAATGTAGCAGTTCCTTCAGTCCAACATTCTCCCATATTAGGACAATTTCCAGAGACACAGATTGTATGAAGATTATTTTTCTCTACAGTAGATCTAAGTTCAGTATACTTTTTACCAATAGGGAGTTTAACACGAATCCAACTAGGCTTTTTAGTTCTGACATTGTTTTTAGTCTTTCTGGGTAAGCTCAGCTTTACCCATCCTTTATTTACTGTTTTTGAAACTGACATCCTACAAAGATACAAACTAAATAAAACTAGTCAAAATATATCCTAGAGCAAAAATAGAAAGAAATAAAATTCCAGCAATACTGAGGATTCTCATTGATTTAGAGGGTTTGAGGGACTCAGGCATATTATTACTAACAACTAGTTTATAATTTAAAATAGCATAAAAAGGTGCAGTAACAAAGGATAGAATAGTAGCTAATTCAACCAAAGCTCCCATTTCAGAAAGTAAATAATAAAATATTAACATTGTACCTACTGATAAAATAGAAATCCAGTGAAAATAATAGTCTTTGTTATTATTATTTGTTAATAATTGAGTAGCTCTTGACATAGTTCTTGGTGAAGCGTCTAAACAGGTGATAGTTGTACTAAGCATTGTAGTAAAGGCACATATTGAAATTATTAGATAAAAACTATCTCCTAGATTAGATGTGTATAATTCAATTAACTGACCTGCAAATACACTACCAATATTAGAAAAACTAACTCCAGAATTGTACATAACTAAAGCGCCTAAACTCACAAAACAAATACCTAAAATAACAGTAAAAATGTACCCAACATTAAAATCAAATAGACTTTCTTTTTTAGAAATATTTTCATTTTTATTTTTTTCAATAGCCCAAATAGAGTGCCAAATTGATATATCAAGAGGTGCTGGCATCCAACCCATGAAAGCAACTAAAAAAACAAGACCAGTCCCTGTAGGAAAGACTTGTTTTAGATTTAATATTTCACTTGAGTTAAATGAAGCTACACCTGTTGAAAATACTGTGCTTACTGCTAGAATTAAAATTATGATTTTAATCATTTTATCTAAAAGCTGATATTTTCCAAATAATAAAATTAAATAACATCCAATTGTAATTATTAGGCTCCATACAACCATATTATCTGTCAGACCAAATAGACTTGAAGCAAGCCCAGCTGTTACAATTGTTACAGCTGTTTGGATTGTAAACATTGTTGCGACATTCAATATAAAGTATGTTACTAAGAAAATTTTTCCAACTTTGTAATACCCATCTAATAAGCTTTCACCAGTTGCCATTGCATACCTAGGGCCATATTGAAAAAATGGATATTTAAAAATGTTTACTAATATTAATGCCCAAATTAAACCCCAACCAAAGTCAGCTCCTGCTCGAGTAGACTGAACTAGATGTGAAACTCCGATAGCAGCACCGGCAAAAAGTAAACCAGGTCCAAGTTTAGAGATTAATTTGATCATTGAATATCATTAGCACATTCAGAGCTTGAAGGAATTTTTCCACATATGCCACAAGGTTCATCAGTTTTATTTAAAAAAGGGCTTTGACTAGCACAAGTACCAGAAAATTCTCCATTTTTTTTGAATATTAGTTTAATTGCAATACCTGAAAAAGCAATTGCAATTAAACCAACAGATATTAGAAATATCTTCATTGGACAAAGCTATAAAAAAATCGTAATTTTAGCTGTGCTTAACTTAATTTTGAATATTAAGTTTTATATGTTGTGGTCATTTCTAATGATCACTATGCTATCCTGTGACTCTAAACGTATGTCTGTTTCTGATTCTGAAATTGTATCTGCATCTTTGTGGAGTATTAATGATCAACCACCATCATTCCCTGATTGTGAAAATTTAAAAAATAATCAGCATTTAGATTGTTTTAGAAATATTATTGAAATAGAAATAAATAACTTTCTTGATAATAAAGTTTTCCCTGTAGATTCAAATGAGTACATACTTACACTTAGAATAGATACAATTGGAAAATTTAGTTTAGATGAACTTAATCCTTCAAATAAATTAGATAATACATCAATCAATTTGATCAAAAGTGCAGTAGAAAATATTCCAAATGCATTACCTGCAATAAAAACAAACGTTGGACAGTTCGTGGAAGTAAGTTTCAATCTCCCATTCAAACTTAAATATGAATAAAAAGCTTAATGATAACTCAATAATTATGGGAATTGATCCTGGGACAAATATTATGGGTTTTGGAGTAATAAAAATAATCAAAAATGAAATGAATCTAGTTGACATGATCGAATATAAACTACCTAAAACAGATGATCATAATGTTAAGCTTTCAAAAATATTTCAAAAAACATCTGAGTTAATCAAAAATCATAATCCAAATTATATTGCAATAGAATCTCCATTTTTTGGTAAAAATGTACAATCAATGTTGAAACTTGGAAGAGCTCAAGGAGTATCAATTGCTGCAGCATTAAATTTCAACATTCCAATAACTGAATATTCACCAAAAAAAATAAAAATGGCAATTACAGGAAATGGTAATTCAAGTAAAGAGCAGGTAGCTAAAATGCTAAAAAGTATGCTGAATATAAAAGAATTACCAAAAAATCTTGACTCTACTGATGGTCTAGCTGCCGCTGTATGTCACTATTTTAATTTTGATAGTGAAAATGTGAAAAAAAAATATTCAAACTGGTCAAGTTTTATTAATAAGAATCCAGACAAGCTTGCTTAATCACCAAAATGTTTATAAAAGTTTTGGATCGTCTCTATACCAAGAAAAAAGTTTTTAACTCCAAAGTTTTCATTCGGAGAATGAATTGCATCACTGTCAAGTCCAAATCCCATTAAAACAGTTTTAATACCTAAAATACTTTCAAACATAGGAACTATTGGTATGCTTCCCCCGTCCTTTTGAGCAATAGGGTCAATTCCAAAGCTATCTTTATAAGCTTTTATTGCAGACTCATAGCCTTTAAAATCTTCTGGAGTAACATATGGATTCCCTCCATGGTGGGTTGAGACTTGTACTGAAACTGTTTTTGGTGTAATATTCTCAATATGCTTTTTGAATAATTCACTTATCTTTTCCCAATTTTGATTTGGAACTAATCTCATAGAAATCTTTGCATGAGCTTCACTTGGAATAACAGTCTTAGATCCTTCACCGATATACCCACCCCAAATACCATTAACATCTAGAGTTGGACGAATAGATTTTCTCTCTAATGTAGAATATCCCTCCTCACCTTTTACATCAAAGAGGCCCAATGAATCTTTAAATTTTTGAACATTAAATTTTGATTTTTCTTCAATTATGTCACGTTTGGATTTTTCAATTTCTACAACATCATCATAAAATCCTGGAATAACTATTTTACCATTTTCATCTATAAGAGAGCTTATAATATCTGACAAAGTATTAATAGGGTTAGCAAGTGTTCCTCCATATGTGCCAGAATGAAGATCTCTATTAGGACCAGTTAATTTAATTTCCATGTATGATAAACCTCTAAGTCCAACTGTTAAGGTTGGATTATCAAGACTACTCAGCCCAGTATCAGAAATTAGTATAACGTCTGCACTTAGTTTAGATTTCTTGTCAATAAGGAATTTCTCTAAATTTTCACTTCCAACTTCCTCTTCACCTTCAATCATAAACTTTACATTACAATTAAGCTTATTCTTCTTTATTAGCTGTTCAAAAGCTTTTATGTGCATAAATACTTGACCTTTATCATCACATGCACCTCTTGCAAAAATTGCACCTTCTGGATGAATATTGGTCTTCTTTATAACTGGTTCAAAAGGAGGGCTAGTCCAAAGTTCCAATGGATCTGGTGGTTGAACATCATAGTGGCCATACACGAGAATTGTTGGATATGAAGGATTGACTATTTTTTCACCATAAACTATAGGATGCCCATCAGTTTCATAAACATTTGATGAATCACAACCAGACTTTAAAAGCTCATTTGATAACCAATTTGCTGTTGTGTTCATATAATCTGAGAACTTAGAATCTGCGCTTACAGATGGTAATTTCAAAAATTCAAATAGCTCTTTTAAGTATTTACTTTTTTCGTCTTCAGATAATGTGCTCATAGTTCATATATTTTTAAAAACTTATATATATTTGTTCACCTTTTGCGGGTGTGGTGAAATTGGTAGACACGCTAGACTTAGGATCTAGTGCCTAACAGCATGGGGGTTCGAGTCCCTTCACCCGCACTATTTCAGTTAGAGGGTCTATAACCTGCTCCTTTAACAAATCTCCCAGGATATTCACCTGTATGCTCACTTCCAGATAGTACTTGTATACCATTTACAAATACATCTTCAACTCCAACAGCAAACTGAAGTGGTTTCTCAAAAGTTGCTTTGTCCTCAATTAGTTCTGGGTCAAAAACTACAACATCTGCAAAATAACCAGGTTTTAAATATCCTCTATTTTTAATACCTAGATTATTTGCAGGAAATCCAGTTAATCTACGAATAGCTTCCTCCATTGTAATTAATTTCTCATCTCTTACATATTTACCAAGAACCCTAGCAAAACTTCCAAAAGCTCTAGGATGTGTTATAAAGTCTTTTGAAATATCTGAGTAAGATCCAGCATCTGAGTCAAAAGAAACCCATGGTAGCATAATCTTCTTTCTTACATTTTCTTCAGACATGCTAAAATATATACATTGGATTCTACTTCCATCTTCAATTATTAAATTAACTATAGCCTCTTCAGGAGATTCACCTCTTAATTCTGCTGCCTCAGCAATAGTCATACCTCGGTATTTATTTGACATAGATTGTTTATTAAAACCAACCATTAAAATATCCTCAGGTGGTTGTTCTGAAAGTTCTTTTCTAATATCTTCAAAAAGCCTCTCCCTTACATCTGGTTTTGTCATACGATTGATCCATGCTTGTCTTCCACCTTCTTGCACCCAAGTAGGTATAACACCTGTCAGGCCTGTAGAAGAAGCAGGATAGGTATACATATCAGCCGTTATCCTTAATCCATTTTCTCTTGCAGTTTCAACTTTATTAATTACAGAATCTAATAAATGCCAATTTGGTTTTCTAGAAGTTTTAAGGTGATAAATCTGAGCAGGTATATCAGCTCTTTCAGCAATTTCAAGTAATTCATCAACGGCTTCAAGAACTCTAAAGTCCTCATTTCTCATATGGGAAATATATCTTCCACCATAAGAAGATGCAACCTTTGATAGTTCAACTAGTTCATCCGTATCTGCATAATCTCCAGGAGCATAAATCAAAGAGGATCCAATACCAATTGCACCTTGCATCATAGCTAGTTTAACAATATTTCTCATTGATTCCATTTCATTAGGAGTAGCTTTTCTATTTGCATACCCAATTTCTTGAATTCTAACTGTTGCGGCACCAAGGTATGAGGCAATATTTGTTGATACTCCACTTGACTCTAAATTCTCCATTGCTTCACCAAAAGAAACATAGTTATTACTATTTATAGATCCACGAGGTCCAGGAGAAGTGCCTTCACCAAAAACCTCTAATGTAACTCCTTGCTTTAAATCGCTTAGGGATCTTCCATCTTGCATTAAGGTATTATATCCCCAACTAAGCATGTTTATAAAGCCTGGAGAAACTACTTTTCCTGAAGCATCAATTAATTGATTAGCGATAAAATTATCTTTTTTCCCTACATAAAAAATTGTGTCATTATTTATAGCAACATTACCAACATATCCTGTCATTCCGGTGCCATCGTGAATAACACCACCTCTAATTAGGACATCAACATTAGTAGGCTCATTTTCGCATGATAAAGTAAATATTACAAAAACTAAAAGTACTTTTTTCATTTCTCTATGATTGTCCTTAATTTATCAAAAATTTCGGTATTATCATAAACACCCTTAAAGTTTTGGGCCTTATATCCAAAGCTAAAAACCGGAACCATAGTAGCAGTATGATCTCCAGACACATAATTATTTTTAACCTTGGATTTTAATAGATTACCTCCTGTAATTGCTGCTCCTCCAGTCTCATGATCAGCAGTTATTACAACAAGAGTATTGTCATCTTTATCTATAAAATCAAAAACTGTTTTAATTGTATTATCAAATTCAATCATCTCGCTATTCATGTGCATAGGATCATTATCATGAGCTGCCCAATCTATTTGAGCTGATTCAATAAGAAGAAAAAAGGGTTTATCTAGATTCTCTAACTTTTGAATTGTAGATTCAACCAGAATTGGTAAAGATGGCTCTCTGCCTTTATGTTTTTCAATAGGTTCATCATAACTAGTTAAATATCCAATTTTATTAGAATTATTATTCTTATATGTATCTATACTAGTTGCAAAAAAATAGTCTTCCATCTCAGCTATTAAATTTCTATTATCTGACCTATCATTAAAATATCTTTCACCTCCTCCAACAAAAAAATTTATTCCACTTTTTGCAAGCTGATTAGCAATATTTTCGTATTGATATCTATTTTTAACTTTTGCATAGTATGATGCAGGAGTTGCATGAACTATAGTAGAGGTAACTATAATTCCAGTTGAGTAACCTAAATCCATACAAATTTCTAAAATACTTTTTACTGGTTTATAATTATCATCCATTCCAACCACTCTATTTTTTGTTTTTACACCAGATGACATTGCAGTTCCAGCTGCAGCGGAATCAGTAATTAATTTGTCTGATGAGTGAGTCTTAATCAATCCAACATATTTGGATCTCTCCAAAGATGTATAATTATTATTAGAGTACATTCCAGATGAAATCTGGGAAATTCCCATACCATCTCCAAGCATCATAATAATATTTGGTTTTTTTGAGTTTTGACTTTGGACTGTAAAACAACTTAAAGTAACTAAAAGAAAAAGGGTTTTTTTAATCATGATGTAAAGTAAATTAAAAAAGATTATTAATTTAAATTTTTTATTAGCGAATCAATAACTTTTCTGTTGTTTTTTTCATTTTCGTAGACATAGTCTGAATTTATTTTACCTAATTTTTTTTCTTTTTCTTCTCTTAGACATAGCTCACTAAATACTTTTGAAAATTCAACAGAATTCTTGATTGATAATACACCGCCCAAATCTATTAAATCTTCAGCCTCTTTAAATCCATAATATAAATTTCCTATTATAACTGGACATGAAAAAACTGAAGGCTCTAGAATATTATGAAGACTATTTTTTGAAAAACCTCCACCAACATAACAAAAGTTTGCATATTTATACATGTGCTTAAGTTGACCAATTGAGTCAACAATTAATACATTTTTTTGAAAGTCTTCTTCTTTTATAAGGCATGATAGTTTGACACAAGAATCTTCAAAAATATTCTCTAACTCATTTATTTTTTTTTGTGATACTTCATGAGGTGCAATAATAGACTTAATATTATTGTTTCTTATAGACTCTTTTATAATTTTTATATCTCTAGTCCATACACTTCCAGCAATAAAACATTTATTATTATCAATAAACTTTTCTATACTATTGATTCTTTTATTTTCATTCAGAGTTTTAATTACAGATGTAAATCTTGAGTCGCCAGATTTAACTACGTTTTGGATGGAGTACTTGCTAAGAATTAGTTTTGAGTTATTGTCTTGAACAAAAAAAAAGTCGATCATTTTTAATCTATTTAAAAACCATTTACCAAAAATTCCAAAATAAAAATTAGCCTGCTTAAACTTTGAAGAAACTGAATAAATAATTGAGTTATTATCTTTTAATTCAGATATATAATTTGGCCATAAATCATTTTTGATAATTACTGCAACTTTAGGATTTACATATTTAATAAATTTTTTAGAGTTATTTGAAGAATCAACTGGAAGATAAGTAATAGAATCTGCGTGTTTATAATTTTTAACATTTTCATAGCCAGATGGTGAGAAAAATGTGACAAGAATTTTTAAGTTATTGACTTTACTTTTTAATTCTTCAATTATAGGCCTGGCAATTTCAAATTCTCCCAGTGATGATACATGAAACCAAATATTTTTTTCATTGGGATTAATCTCTTTTTTTAAAATTCTAAAGGTATCTTTTCTACCTTGGTGAAATAGATTTACTTTTTTTGAAAATAATCTAAATGGTATGCTCAAAGCATTAATAGTAATGATAAATATTTCATAAATTAATTTCACTAAATCCTTTTTCCAAAAATACTTTTTTAATTTTGTTTTCAATGAAAAAAATTAATATGGTTGACCTAAACGGTCAATACAGGAAAATTAGGTGGCAAATAAACAGAGAGATTAAAAAAGTAATTAAGTCCACCTCCTTTATAAATGGACCTGTTGTTAAAGAATTTCAAAATAATTTACAAGATTATTTAAATGTTAGACACGTTATACCTTGTGCAAATGGAACAGATGCTCTTCAAATTGCATTAATGGCACTTGACCTTAAAAGAGGAGATGAAGTCATAACTACTAACTTTTCATTTGCATCAACTATTGAGGTTATACTTTTATTGGGTTTAAAGCCAGTAATTGTTGACATCGATCCAAGAACTTTTAATATAGACCCTAGCTTAATAGAAAGTAAGATTACTAAAAAAACGAAAGTCATAATTCCTGTTCATCTTTTTGGTCAGTCTTGTAGAATTGAAGAAATAATTGAGATTGCAAACAAAAACAATCTTCAAGTAATTGAGGATAATGCTCAAGCATTAGGAGCAAAATATAAGTTTTCAAATTCAGAAAAACAGATGTCAGGAACTATAGGTGATATTGGAACTACATCTTTTTTTCCATCAAAAAATTTAGGCTGTTATGGTGATGGGGGTACAATATTTACTAATTCAGATAATCTAGCATATAAAATGAGAGGTATTGTAAACCATGGAATGTATGAAAGGTATTATCATGATGCAATTGGAGTTAATTCAAGACTTGATTCAATTCAAGCTGCTATTCTAAACGTTAAATTAAAATATCTTGATAAGTATAATAAAAGAAGACAGGAATCAGCACATTCTTATAATCAAGCATTTGAAAAAATTGAAAAAATTAAAACTCCATTTGTAGAATCAGATATTGATTCTCACGTATATCATCAGTATACGATTAAGGTTCCTGCTGAAAATAGAGATGACCTTACAGAACATTTGTCAAAGAACAATATACCATTTGGAATATATTATCCTTTAGGTTTCCATGAACAAAAGGCATACAAACAAGAATTCTTTTCAGAGGGAGACTTCCCTGTTACAAATGAAGTTAAAAATCAGGTTATTTCTTTACCAATGCATACTGAATTGTCAAGAAAACAGATAAAATACATTACTAATACTATCATTAGTTTTTTTGAATAATTCATCATTTCCTTTACTTTAGTTAAATCAATGGTTAAAAAATTAATATTCTTTTTATTTGTGACATCAACTCTCTTGTCTCAGGATAAGTATATCCACGCTGGAAAAGTTTATGAATCAAATACAGGTAAGTACTTATCAAATAAGACTATTATAATTTCGGATAATATTATAAGCTCTATTGAAGATGGGTTTATTGAACCAAAAAATCAAAATATAGAATTATATGATCTAAAAACAAAAGTAATTATTCCAGGTTTAATAGATTTTCATGTTCATATGGAAAGTGAGTCAGGAGGAAAGGAAAAATATATTAATAGATTCCAAGACAGTAAAGTGGATGTTGCATTCAAATCTACAGTAGTCGCAAAAAAAACATTATTAGCAGGATTTACTACTGTCAGAGATGTTGGAGGTTCAGGAGTCAATATTGCACTTCGAAATGCAATTAATCGAGGCCTTGTAGTAGGTCCAAGAATTTTTACTTCAGGAAAAACTATTGCTACAACTGGTGGTCATGGAGATCCTACTAATGGATATAGGCAAGATTTATTTGATGATCCAGGTCCACAAGATGGAGTTGTTAATTCAATAAGTGATGCAAGAAAAGCTGTCAGATATAGATATAAAAATGGTGCAGATTTAATTAAGATTACAGCAACCGGTGGAGTTATGAGTATGGCAAAAAATGGACAAAACCCTCAATTTACAGAGGAAGTTATGAAGGCTATAGTAAGTACAGCAAATGACTATGGTATGCATGTTGCAGCTCATGCTCACGGTGACGAAGGTATGTTTAGAGCAGTAAAAGCAGGTGTAAAAACAATAGAGCATGGATCAATAATGAAGGAAAGAACAATGAAGCTTATGAAAGAAAAAAATGCCTATTTAGTCCCAACTATAAGTGCAGGAGAACATGTTGTAAAAATGGCCAGTATTCCTGGATATTATCCTGAGATAATTATTCCTAAAGCACTAGAGGTTGGAGTTCAAAATAAGGCATCTACAAAAAAGGCATATGAAATGGGAGTTCCAATCTCTTTTGGAACAGATGCTGGTGTTTTTCCTCATGGAGATAATGCAGGAGAATTTGTTTATTGGGATGAAATAGGGATTCCTACTGAATATTCTTTAAGGGCAGCAACTATTACTAATGCAAAACTTTTAAATATGGAGAATTTGTTAGGACAAATAAAAAAAGGCTTTTATGCTGATATAATTGCTACCAATAATAGCCCTCACGAAGATATCTCTACTTTAAAAAATGTTGTTTTTGTAATGAAAGATGGAAAAGTTTACAAGAAATAGTCTCAAATTTTGTCTACAGCTATATTTCTATCTATTTTCCTAATTAGTCCTTGTAGATTATTACCAGGACCTACCTCATAAAACTCTTTAACTCCATCATTTATCATTTTATTGATACTCTGGTTCCAAAGTACAGCTCCAGTTAGTTGTTTTAATAAATTTATTTTAATTTTTGATGGATCTTGTTCAGACTTTCCAGTAAAATTCTGATAAATTGGACATTTAGGTTTTCTAAATTCCGTTTCATCAATACCTTTTTTTAATTCATCAGTGGCAGAGCTCATTAATTCGGAATGAAATGCCCCACTAACTGGAAGTATTAATGCTCTTTTTGCACCTTTTTCTTTTAATATTATACAAGCTTTTTCAACTGCTTTAATCTCACCTGAAATTACTAGCTGACCAGGGCAATTATAATTTGCTGGTTTAACTATTCCATCAACATCATTACAGGATGATTCAATAATTTCATCAGGTAAGCCAAGAATTGCTGCCATAGTGCCTTTTGTATTTTGACATGCTCTTTGCATTGCATTGGCTCTAATTGAAACTAATTTTAAACCATCTTCAAAACTTATTGAATTTGATGCAGCAAGAGCAGAGAACTCACCCAAAGAGTGACCAGCACATACATCAGGATTAAATGATTTGGTTGTTAAAGCTAATATAACTGAATGAATAAAGATTGCAGGTTGAGTTACTCTAGTTTGAAGTAGATCTTCGCTTGTCCCTTCAAACATTAACTCCGTTATATCAAAATTCAAAATTTCATTAGCTTTTTTAAATAGAGCTCTTGAATCAATTATTTCATTATATAGGCTCTGGCCCATTCCTGGTTTTTGACACCCTTGTCCAGGAAATACATATGCTTTCATATTATTTTTTTATGTATGTTAAGAAAGAATACTTAATCTTCTCATTTCCACTAAGCTCATGAGCGTCATCCTTAATAAGTTTAAACTTCTCTTCTGGAATCTCTGGAAAAAATGCATCTCCTTCATAATCCTTATATACCCTAGTTAACTCAATTTTATTAACTAATTCTATAGTTTGAGAATATATTTCTCCTCCTCCAATAATAAATGGTTGCGAGTCATTCTTACAATGAGTGAGTGCCTCCTCAATACTTTCACAGACTAAAATTCCTTCATGATTATAATTAGTATTACGGGTTACAACTATATTTAATCTGTTAGGTAATGGGTTTGGAAGAGATTCAAAGGTTTTTCTTCCCATTATAATGGCATGGTTTAAAGTGAGTTCTTTAAACCTCATTAAATCTTTTGGTATATGCCAAATAAGTTTGTTGTTATTTCCTATAACATTATTATTTGAGACTGCGGCAATAATTGTAAGTTCGCTGGTCATCTATTAAACTGAAATTTTACCTTTTATTGGGGGATGAGAATTATAATTTAGTATCTCAATATCTTCAAATTTAAAATCTTCTATATTCTTAACATCTTTATTTAGTTTTAATATTGGAAGTGGCATTGGTTCTCTAGTCAATTGAAGCTTTACTTGCTCAAGATGATTTAAATATATGTGAGTATCACCAAATGTATGTATAAAATCTCCTGGATCATACCCACAAACTTGAGCAATCATATGAGTTAGAAGAGAATAGGATGCAATATTAAAGGGGACACCCAAAAAAACATCAGCACTTCTTTGATACATCTGACATGACAACTTATTATCAGAAACATAAAATTGAAAAAAAGCATGGCAAGGAGGTAAAGCTGCCTTACCATTTTTAACATTTTCTTCAAAAGACTTTTTACTATCTGGGATTATATTTGGATTCCACGCAGTTACAATCATTCTTCTACTAAAAGGGTTCGTTTTTAATGAATTTATTACATCATTAAGTTGATCAACCCCATCACTGTTCCAGTTTCTCCATTGGTGCCCATAAATAGGCCCTAGATCTCCATTTTTATCTGCCCATTCATCCCATATAGTAACTCCATTATCTTTTAAATACTTGATGTTTGTCTCACCATTTATAAACCATATTAGTTCATGAATAATTGATCTTAAGTGTAATTTTTTTGTAGTTACTAATGGAAAACCATCTTGAAGATTAAATCTCATTTGATGTCCAAATACACTTATTGTTCCAGTACCCGTCCTGTCTTTTTTTTCAACACCATTTTCTTTTATATGTTTGAGTAGATCTAGATATAGTTTCATTATATACTTTTTCTAAGTTTAAGTTCATCTCTAAGTTTAGCTGCCATCTCATAGTCTTCGTCTTCAATGCTATTTTCAAGCATCTTTTTAATTTTATTTGTTGAAATTTTCTTTATGTCTTTTAGTTTAGGAGATTTTTTTTCTGACTCTTTACTGTCAAAAAAATTACTATCAGTAAGATTCACCTCTTTTGAATACTCTAGATCATCATTAAAGCCTGCTTCATCTAAAATATTTTTTTTTACAAAAATGGGAGCATTAAATTTTAATGATAAAGCTATTGCATCAGATGTTCTTGAATCAATTTTAAATACTTTATCATTGTCCTCACATATTATGTTCGAGAAAAAAACACCATCTGTAAGCTCACTAATAATTATATGATTTATTTTGATTCCAAACTTGTCAGCAAACCTTTTAAATAGATCATGTGTAAGTGGTCTTTCAGTTTTAATTTTTTTTTCTAATCCAATTGCAATTGCTTGAGCTTCAAACCCTCCAATTACAACTGGTAGTTTTCTGTTTCCACCTAATTCCTGAAGTATAAGAGCAAATGCACTTGAGGTATTATTGCTATAGGAGATTCCTTGAATTTTTAACTCTACTAATTCCATTCAAAAATATAATGGCACAAATTAATTAAATAAAATTTAAATCTCATTAGAGCACTATAGGAAATATTTTTTTTATCATTAAATTCGCATAAAATTATTCTATATGAAAACAGTGCAGTTTAGACAAGCAATATGTGAGGCTATGTCGGAAGAGATGAGAAGAGATGAGAGTATCTTCTTAATGGGGGAGGAAGTAGCTGAATATAATGGCGCTTACAAAGCTTCTAAAGGAATGCTTGATGAATTTGGAGAATTAAGAGTAATTGACACACCAATATCTGAAGCTGGATTTTCAGGAGTTGGAGTTGGCTCTACAATGGTAGGAGCAAGGCCAATTATAGAGTTTATGACATTTAACTTTTCTCTAGTAGGAATTGACCAAATCATTAATAATGCTGCAAAGATTAGACAAATGTCAGGGGGTCAGTTTCCATGTCCAATAGTATTTAGAGGTCCTACTGCTTCTGCGGGTCAACTAGGGGCAACACATTCTCAAGCATTTGAAAGTTGGTTTGCAAATTGTCCTGGTTTAAAAGTAATTGTACCTTCTAATCCTTATGATGCAAAGGGATTACTAAAATCTGCTATTAGAGATGATGATCCTGTAATTTTTATGGAGTCAGAACAAATGTATGGTGATAAAGGAGAAATTCCTGAGGGAGAATATACTCTGCCAATTGGAGTTGCGGATATTAAAAGAAAAGGAAAAGACGTTACTATAGTTTCATTTGGTAAAATAATAAAAGAAGCATATAAAGCAGCTGAAATCTTAGAAAAAGAAGGCATTGAATGTGAGATTATAGACTTAAGGACCCTTAGACCAATAGATTATGATTCAGTTTTAGAGTCTGTAAAGAAGACTAATAGGCTTGTAATTCTTGAAGAAGCTTGGCCTTTTGGAAATATCTCAACAGACATATCTCACAAAGTTCAAAATGAAATTTTTGATTTTCTTGATGCACCAGTTGAAAAAGTTAATAATGCAGATACTCCTACTCCTTACTCCCCAGTATTATTAGAAGAATGGCTTCCCAATAGTGAAGAAGTAATTAAAGCAGTAAAAAAAGTTCTCTATATTTAACCTACTAGTAGAGGTGCTATCACTAGAGCAACTACAGCAATTAATTTTAGAAGGATATTAAGTGATGGTCCAGAAGTATCTTTAAAAGGATCACCTACTGTATCACCAACAACTGCAGCTTTATGAGCTTCAGTGCCTTTTCTTCCATCTTCCTCGATCATTTTTTTTGCATTATCCCATGCACCTCCAGCATTTGATTGAAAGATTGCCATTAAAACACCACATGATGTAACTCCAGCTAATAGACCACCTAACATTTCAGCTCCACCTGCAAATCCAATTATAACTGGAACTGATATAGCCATTAGGCCTGGAAGAACCATTTCTCTTAATGCAGCCTGAGTAGAAATTTCAACACATTTGCTATATTCTGCAACACCGTCAGCATCATTAAAGATCTTTAAATCTTCTTTTGTTGCATTAGATAGGTCTGAGTTATATTTTCTCATTACCTCAAGAGCTGCTTTCAATTTAGGAAGATCTTTAAACTGTCTTCTTACTTCTTCAATCATACTCATTGCTGCTTTACCAACTGCCTTCATTGAAAGTGCAGAAAAAACAAATGGTAGCATAGCACCAAGAAGAAGTCCTGCCATTACGATAGGTTTTGAAATATCTATAGCAGTAATTTCTGCAGTTTGCATAAATGCTGCAAATAAAGCTAAAGCTGTTAGAGCAGCAGATGCAATAGCAAAACCTTTTCCTATTGCAGCAGTTGTATTTCCAACTGCATCAAGTTTATCAGTTCTTTCTCTAACTTTAGGATCTAGTTCTGCCATCTCTGCAATACCTCCTGCATTATCTGATATAGGGCCATATGCATCTACTGCCAACTGTATACCAGTATTTGCAAGCATACCTACAGCAGCAATCGCAATACCGTAAAGACCAGCAAAATGATAAGAAGCTAGTATTGCACCACAAATAAAGATTATTGGAAGGGCAGTGGAAATCATTCCGACACCTAAACCAGCAATTATAGTAGTTGCAGGTCCAGTTTCTGATTGATCAACAATTGATAGAACTGGTTTTTTCCCAGTTGCAGTATAGTATTCTGTTACTTTACCAACCGCAAGACCTGCTAGCAAACCACTAATTGTGGCAACAAAAACTCCCACTGAAGTGTATTCAATACCATTAAAAACCCATGAATCTGGAAGTAAATATTGTATTAAGAACCATGTTACACCAATCATTAATCCAGCAGAAATAAACTCACCCATATTTAAGGCCTTGTGAGGATCTCCTCCTTCTTTTACTTTAACGAAGAAAGTACCAATAATTGACATAATGATACCAGATGCAGCAATAAATAATGGAAGTAATACTGCATTAATTTCAATTCCAGAAAATTCGCTTAAACCAACAAAGGCAGCACCTAATACCATTGCTCCTATAATTGATCCAACAAACGACTCAAATAAGTCTGCTCCCATTCCAGCAACATCCCCAACATTATCTCCTACATTATCTGCAATAGTTGCAGGATTCAAAGGATGATCTTCAGGGATTCCAGCTTCGACTTTTCCTACTAGGTCAGCACCAACATCTGCAGCTTTAGTATATATTCCTCCACCGACTCTGGCAAATAATGCAATAGATGAGGCACCAAGGGAGAACCCAGATAAAACTTGTATTACAGTATTTATGTCGGTAAACATTGGCCTGTAAATTATAAACAGAGAACCAACTCCTAAGACACCTAAACCAACTACACCCATTCCCATTACAGAACCACCAGAAAATGCAATTTCAAGTGCTTTTCCAAGAGATTCTTGGGCAGCATTCGTAGTCCTTACATTAGCTTTTGTCGCAACCTGCATACCAATAAAACCTGCAAGACCAGAACACAACGCTCCAACGACAAAAGATACTGCAACTAACCAGCTGCTACCTTCATTAATACCTTTAAATGCTAGTAAAACTGCAGTAATTATTACAAAGACTGATAATATTTTATATTCAGCCTTTAAGAATGCCATTGCACCATCAGCAATATTTTTAGCAATTTTAGCCATTTTTGCGTTTCCAACTTCTTTTTTTGAAACAGATGAATTCTTTATAAAAACAAAAATTAAAGCTATTATTCCAGCTAGGGGGATAAGATTTATGTAGTCCATTTTTTAAATTTTTTTCAAATATAATACAATGATAAAAATGGGAAGCAAAAATATAGAGAAAGATATAACTAAAGTTCCTTTTTGATTAATTTAAGAATAGTTTCATAATCTGATTTATTCTCAACAAAATCAAGATCATCTACATTGATTTTTAAAAGATTACCATTGTTATAGCCTGTAATCCAAGCCTCATACCTTTCGTTCAATCTACTCAAATATTCGATACTGATGGTCTTTTCATAATCTCTACCTCTTTTATGAATTTTATTTACTAGGTTAGGAATGCTACTCTGAAGATAGACTAGTAAATCAGGTGGTTTAACTAAATTAAGCATTGTATCGAATAGTGATAAGTAATTTTCATAATCCCTCTTAGGCATTAGGCCCATTGCATTTAAGTTTGGAGCAAATATGAAAGCATCTTCATATATAGTTCTGTCTTGAATGACATTTTCCTTGCTATTGTCAATAGACACTAACTGTTTAAACCTACTATTTAAAAAGTAAATTTGAAGATTAAAAGACCATCTTTCCATATGATTATAGAAATCATCTAAATATGGATTTGCTATAACATCTTCATAATATGCTTTATATTTTAAACTTTTTGAAAGTTGTTTTGTTAAACTTGTTTTTCCAGCACCAATATTTCCTGCAATAGCTATTATCATAATTATAGCCAAAATAACAGGTTTTTTTTAAAGAAAAAAGCAGAATAATTTGAAATAAAATTTTTTTATTTAATTTTGTCTTAAACAGAGGAAGGATTTGACTGATTGCAACCTCTTAAAAAAATTGCTAAAGCAGTAATTCTTTTACAAGCAATCATTCACTTTTTTTCTCACAAAATAATTTTATGTCGTATCTATTTACGTCTGAATCTGTTAGTGAAGGACACCCTGATAAAGTTTCAGATCAAATAAGTGATGGAATTCTTGACAGCTTCTTAGCTTTTGACCCTAATAGTAAAGTTGCTTGTGAAACACTAGTAACTACTGGCCAAGTAATACTTTCTGGAGAAGTGTCAAGTAATACTTATATAGATGTTCAAGAGATATCCAGACACATCATAAAAGATATAGGATATAACAATGATCAGTATAAATTCTCTGGAGAATCATGTGCAGTAATGTCTTTAATTCATGAGCAATCTGAAGATATTCTTCGAGGAGTAGAAAGAAACATAAAAGAAGAACAAGGAGCTGGTGATCAAGGAATAATGTTTGGTTATGCATGTAATGAAACTGAAAATTCAATCCCTCTAACTTTAGATATCGCAAATAGACTTTTACTAGAGCTCTCTAAACTAAGAAGATCTAAAGAAATTCCATATTTAAGGCCAGATTCAAAATCTCAAGTGACCATTGAATATGATAATAATGATATCCCAATAAGAATAGATACAATTGTTGTTTCAACTCAACATGATGAATTCGATAGTAACGATGAGAAAATGTTAAATAAAATTAGGGAGGATATAATCAAAATTTTAATCCCAATAGTAAGAGATACATATGCACCTGAAATTCAAAAATTATTTAATAATAATATAAAATTCTATGTAAATCCAACAGGAAAATTTGTTATTGGAGGTCCACATGGTGATACAGGTTTGACTGGTCGAAAAATTATAATCGATACTTATGGAGGTAGAGGTGCTCATGGAGGAGGTGCTTTTAGCGGAAAAGATCCTAGTAAAGTTGACAGAAGTGCAGCATATGCAGCTAGACATATTTCAAAAAATCTTGTAAAGGCTGGGGTATCGGACGAAATATTAATCCAACTTGGTTATGCTATTGGAGTTGCTGAACCAGTTTCACTAAATGTAAATACTTGCAGCAAGTCTAAAATTAAAATTTCAGATTCAGAACTATCGGAAATTGTAAATGAAATATTTGATTTAAAACCTCATTCGATAGAATCAAGATTTAAACTTAGAGACCCTATATATCTTGAGACCGCATCATATGGTCATATGGGTAGAAAATCTGAAAAAAAAACCAAGACATTTAATTCTAAATACTCTGGAATTAAGAAAATAGAGGTTGAACTATTCCCTTGGGAAAAATTAGAGTATGTAAATCAATTAATTAAAACACTTAAATTATGAGTCAAAATGATCAAACCTTAGCATTACATGCTGGGCATAACACAACTAGAACAGAGGGAACAAGAGCAGTTCCAATTTATCAAACAACATCATATGTGTTTGATGATACTGACCATGCAGCAAAGTTATTTTCACTTGCTGAACCTGGGTATATTTATACAAGACTTAATAATCCCACAGCAGATGTCCTTGAGCAAAGGTTAGCATCTTTAGAGGGAGGGATAGCTGCGGTTGCAACATCATCTGGATCAGCAGCTTTAGCTACAACATTATTGACACTTTTAAAGACAGGGGACCATATTGTGTCTTCTAATAGCCTTTATGGTGGTACATATAACTTACTTAATGTAACATTACCTAGATATGGAATAACAACAACTTTTGTTGATCCTAATGAGGTTGATAGTTTCTCTAACGCGATTAATGAAAATACTAGAGCTATTTACATTGAAAGTATGGGAAATCCTAAGTTAGATGTATTAGATATTGAATCAATTTCTAAAATTGCAAAAAAAGCTAAGCTCCCGCTAATTGTTGATAATACGGTAGCTACTCCATATTTATTAAAACCTATAAATTATGGTGCTGATATTGTTATTCATTCTACTACTAAATATATTACAGGTAATGGAACTTCAATTGGTGGAATAATAATTGATGCTGGTAATTTTGATTGGAGTAGTGGACTATTTGATGAATTTACAGAACCATCAGCAGGATACCATGGATTAGTTTATCATGATGTATTAGGTCCAGCAGCCTTTATTGCAAAAGTTAGGATTGAGGGTCTAAGAGATCTTGGGAGTGCACCAAGTCCTTTCAATTGTTTTCAAACAATACAGGGATTAGAGACCTTGTCTGTTAGAATTAAACAACATTCTAAGAATGCACTAAAGGTTGCAGAGTGGTTGGAGAAACAAAGTCAAGTTGCTTGGGTTAATTACCCTGGTCTTAAGTCTTCAAAATATTATAAACTATCTCAAAAATACTTGAAAAATGGTCAAAGTGGAATTGTAACATTTGGATTAAAGGGTGGATTTGACTCTGCAAAAAAATTAACTGATAGTACTAAAATATTTTCTTTATTAGCCAATTTTGGAGATTCTAAGTCTTTAATCATTCACCCCTCAAGTACTACACACCAACAATTGAACGAGGAGCAACAAAAGTCAACAGGAGTAACTTCTGATTTAGTAAGATTGAGTATTGGTCTTGAAGATCCAGATGATTTGATCGAAGATTTGAAAAATGCACTAAAATCTTTGTAAATATTGAAAGATGAACTAAAAAAGATAGTAATTGAAGACTTTGAAACCTCATCAGGTAATAAATTTCAAAGTTTTCAATTAACCTATCAGTTTTTTGGAAAGAAATTAGGCAATGCTCCAATTATTCTTATTAATCATGCGTTAACGGGGAATTCTCTTGTATGTGGAAAAAATGGATGGTGGAGTGAAATTGTAGGTATCGATAAAGCAATTGATCTAAATAGATACACTGTATTGTGTATTAACATACCAGGAAATGGATTTAATGAAAATAACTTTGATTACAGTTTAGAATTTAACTTAGGAGATGTAGCGCATCTATTTATTAAAGTTTTAGAAAAGTTGAAAATTTCTAAACTATATGCTATAATTGGTGGATCTATAGGAGGATGCTTATCATGGGAAATGGCTGCAATAAAAAATGATATAGCAGATAAGATTATCCCTGTTGCTTCCGATTGGAAAGCAAATGATTGGTTATTAGCTAATACCTTTTTACAGGATAGAATTTTAGAAAACTCAAGAGACCCTGTCGGAGATGCTCGAATTCATGCAATGTTGTTATACCGAACACCTGAGTCTCTGAATCAAAGATTCTCAAGATCAAAGAATATTGAAAAAGGAATATATAATGTTGAATCTTGGCTTGATCATCATGCAGTTAAACTTCACAAGAGGTTTAGTATTAATTCTTACAAATTCTTAAATAAGCTTTTAAGATCTGCTGATATTACTAGAGATGATTTTAGCTTAGAGTCTATAATTAAGCCCTCAAAATCAGAAATTCACATAATATCAGTTGACTCAGATATTTTCTTTTTACCTAATGAAGATAAAACCACTACCTCAAGACTAAAAAAACAAGATGTAAAAATTAAAAATCATATTATTGAATCATTTCATGGTCATGATGCATTTTTAATTGAAACAAAACAAATTTCAGATATCTTTATTAAAATTTTAAAATAATGGCAATTTATTTAGACAGAATTAATGATAAGTATTTATTTGAACTTTCAAATGAAAATGGACACACTATTTTACTAGATCGAAAATATTCACCAGATTATAATGTCCAAGGGGCAAGTCCTATGGAATTATTACTAATGGGAGTAGCTGGTTGTAGTAGTATAGACGTAATATCAATACTAGAAAAACAAAAGCTAGATCCAGATTCATATAAAATGGAGGTAGTAGGGGAAAGAGAGTCTACACCAGGTAAACCATGGAAAAGAATACATGTTAAATTATATATTGAGGGTAATATTCCAAGTGATAAAATTGTACGTGCTGCTGCGTTAAGCTTTGATAAATATTGTTCAGTTTCTAAAAACCTTGAGAAGTCAACTTTAATCGAACACTCTATATATCTTAATGGGTCCTTAGTCAAAAAATAGGTTAAAAAGTTTGTTTTTATTGATACCTATTTTACTTTTGTTAATTATGAACAACATATTTAATTTTTATTTTAACTATTATTTCTACTTCTTAAGCAAGAAGACAGGATAACTATGTAATTAAGAATTAAAATATTATAGTCCTGTCAAATCAGGACTTTTTTTTTATATGAAAGTATCAATTCAGGGTATCAAAGGATCATTTCACCATAAGGTGACAGCTAAATATTTTAGTTCATTCGAATTAAATGAATGTTCGACTTTTGGTAAACTTGTTAAGTCTGTGATTAACGAAGATTCTGATTATGGTGTGATGGCTATTGAGAACTCTATAGCTGGCTCAATACTTCCTAATTATGCTTTAATAGATGAATATAATTTGTCAATAACAGGCGAATATAGCCTAAGTATTGACCATAATCTAATGTGTCTTTCTGGTCAAAGTATTAATAACATTAGGGAGGTTCATTCTCATCCAATGGCATTACTTCAGTGCACAAAATTTTTTACTAAATATCCCAATATAAAGCTAGTTGAAAGTGAGGATACTGCTTTATTTGCAAAAAAAATTAGTGAAAATCAAATTAATGGAGTTGGAGCAATAGCAAGTAAAGAAGCTGCTGAAATTTATGATTTAGATATTTTGAATTCATCAATACAAACAATTAAGAATAATATGACAAGATTTGTCATAGTTGAAAAGAATAAGAAAAATATATCAAATTATAATAAAGCTGCTCTAAAGTTTATCCTTGATCATAAAAGGGGAAGTTTAGCATCAATATTAAATATGATGAGTGATTGTAACTTGAATCTTACAAAAATTCAATCTCTTCCAGTAATTAAAACACCTGGTAAATATGCATTCTTTGTTGACATTACTTTTGATTCAATTGAAAATTATCAAAAAGCAATCAAGATTATTGAGCTTATGGCTCAAGAGTTTAAAATACTTGGAGAATATACAGATCAAAAATTATGAAAGTTGGTATAGTTGGTTTAGGATTAATAGGTGGATCGATAGGATTAAAGCTGAAAGATTTATATAATAATATTACAATTTATGGATATGATATAGATGATAATTCGGTTAGTTATTGTCTAAAAAATAAAATTATTGATGTAAAATTTGATGAAGAATTTATACCTGAATTAGATTTTGTATTTCTCGCAATACCAGTTGAGTCAATTAAGGATCAACTTTCAGACTATTTGAATAAAACATCTGATAATACACTAATAATTGATCTTGGTTCTACAAAATTTCAAATCTGTAATTCGGTTGAGAATCATCAAAACAGAAAGAATTATTTGGCAGCTCATCCAATTGCAGGAACCGAATTTTCTGGACCCGATTCAGCAAAAAAAGATTTATTCAATGACAAGGTTATGATTCTGTGTGATACTGACAAAACAGATCCCAATTTACTATTAGATTCAAAAAAAATTATTAAATCAATGGGGATGAATATCAAAACAATGAATTCAAAAGAACATGATAAACATATTGCCTATGTTTCTCATCTTTCACATATTTCATCTTTTATGTTAGGTAAAACAGTTATGGACAAAGAAGATGATGAACATACTATTTATAGTATGGCAGGCAGTGGATTTGAATCAACGGTAAGACTTGCAAAGAGCTCACCTGAAATGTGGTCTTCAATCTTTCTTCAGAATAAAAAAAATATTATTGAGTCTCTTGATGAATACATCTTAAATATTAATAATTTTAAAAAATTAATTGAGGTCAATGATCAAAAAACCTTAAATGATGAAATGAGAAGAATCAATGGAATTAAGAAAATATTAAAAGGAATAATTTAAATAATTATGGAAAACAAAAAAGAATATCGTAACTGGCTTGATCAAATGAATCTTGATCATCCTCTTGTTATAGCTGGCCCGTGTAGTGCTGAGACTGAAGAACAAGTCTTAAAAATTGCACATGAACTAAAAGATACTGACGTAACTGCATATCGTGCTGGAATTTGGAAGCCAAGGACCAGACCAGGTATGTTTGAAGGTGTTGGAGCTATTGGTTTGAAGTGGCTTCAAAAAGTTAAAAAAGAAACAGGACTCATGTTAGCAACAGAAGTTGCTAATTCCGTTCATGTTGATCTTGCACTAGAGCATGATGTGGACATATTATGGATAGGAGCTCGATCAACTGTTAGCCCTTTTATTGTTCAAGAAATTGCAGATGCACTTAAAGGGACAGATAAAATAGTTTTAATTAAAAACCCAGTAAACCCTGACCTTTCTCTATGGATGGGAGGTATTGAAAGAATACATACTGCTGACATAAAAAATATTGGAGTAATTCATAGAGGTTTTTCGTCTTATAATAAATCAAAATATAGGAATAATCCCGAGTGGCAAATCGCTGTTGAATTTCAAAATAATTTTCCAGATATTCCACTAATATGTGACCCTTCTCATATAGCAGGAAGAAGAGATTTAATTTTTGATTTAAGTCAAACTTCACTTGACCTAAATTATGACGGATTAATGATTGAATCTCATTGGGACCCTGATAATGCGTGGAGTGATGCAGCGCAACAAGTAACTCCAGAAAGACTAATTGAGATAATGAAAGACCTTAAGATTAGAGATAAAACATCACAAGGAGAAGATTACCAGAATAAGCTAAATAATTTAAGGTCACAAATTGATGCAGCTGATCAAAATTTATTAACAACTCTTGGAAAGAGAATGGAAGTTGCTAAAGGGATTGGAAAACTAAAGTCCGAAAATAACGTAGCTATTCTTCAAAATAAAAGATGGAATGAAATTTTAGGAAAGATGATTCTAGATGGCGAAGACCATGGTTTAAGTGAAGAATTTATTCTAAGAATTTTCAAAGCAATTCATCAAGAATCAATTAATAATCAAAAAAAATATTAAATAAATAATTTATAAAAATGTTATCAGATAAAATTAATTCTTTACCTATTTCTCAAACCGTAGCAATGACCGCAAAAGCTCATGATTTAAAAAATCAAGGAGTTGATGTTATTACTTTGAGTGCTGGTGAACCAGACTTTGACATCCCTGACTATATTAAAGACGCTGCAGTAAATGCTATTAATGAAAATTATCATAAATATTCTCCTGTAGACGGATTCCTGGATTTAAAAAAAGCAATTTGTAAAAAGTTTAAAAGAGATAATAACTTAGATTATAATACAGATCAGATTGTAGTTTCTACTGGAGCAAAACAATCAATTGCAAATGTATGTATGTCGTTAATAAATAAAAGTGATGAAGTAGTTATTCCTACTCCTTATTGGGTAAGTTATAGCGCAATGGTTTCTCTTGCAGATGGAATTCCTGTTTTTGTTCATCCTGACGAAAATGCTAATTATAAGGTTACTGCAGCGCAGCTAGAATCTGCTATCACTGATAAAACTAAAATGGTAATGCTCAACTCTCCTAATAACCCTAGTGGTTCTGTATTTACAAAGGACGAGTACTTGGAATTTTCAAAAGTGCTTATGAAGTATCCTAATATAATAGTTGTTTCAGATGAAATTTATGAACATATAAATTATGGAGTTGAAAGTGTAAGCTTTGCATCTCTGCCTGGAATGTATGAAAGGACAGTTACAGTAAATGGTATATCGAAAGCCTTTGCAATGACGGGATGGAGAATAGGCTACCTTGGAGCACCAAAGATTCTAGCTAAGGCATGTAATAAAATGCAAGGCCAGATTACCAGTGGTGCAAATTGTATTGCCCAAAGAGCTGCTATTACAGCACTAGAAGAGTCGCCAGAGAGAATAAAATATATGGTTGATGAATTTAAAATCAGACGAGATTTAATTATTGATTTAGTAAATCAGATTAATGGTTTTAATGTAAAACAGCCTCCGTCTGGTGCTTTTTATATTTTTCCAGAAGTCTCACAGCTTTTTGGAAAGACCTTTGATGGGCATTTAGTTAATAATGCTAATGATTTATCAATGCTAATTCTTGAAAAAGCTTATGTAGCAACTGTGCCTGGGGATGCCTTTGGATACCCCCATTGTATAAGGATTTCATATTCTACATCACGTGAACAAATAAAAGAGGCTATTAGTAGAATTAAAGAATTATTAACTTGATTGATCTCGATAAACACTTTTCTAAGATTTCTCAGGATCAGCTTAAAAAATTTAATACTTTAATCCAATTATATAAAAGTTGGAATTCAAAAGTTAACCTTATATCTCGAAGAGATATTGATAATCTGTATGTAAATCATATACTTCATTCTCTTTCAATTGCTAAGATCCACAAATTCATTGACGGTACAGATGTTCTTGATGTTGGAACGGGAGGAGGGCTACCAGGTATACCGCTGGCTATTCTTTTCCCAAAAGTAAATTTTACATTATTAGATAGCATTTCAAAAAAAATTAAAGTTGTAGAGGAAATATCTAAACAGTTGTCTCTAACAAATGTAAGAACTGTCAATGATAGAGCTGAAAATCATAGCCAAAAGTATGATTTTGTAATATCAAGAGCCGTATCTAAAATGGATACATTTTATTCGATAGTAAATAAGAATATTAAATTGAAATCAAGAAATAATATACCTAATGGAATAATTACCCTTAAGGGTGGAGACTTGGAACATGAACTACAGAATTTCAATAAGTATAAAATATTTGAAATATCAGATTTTTTTTCAAATGATTTTTTTAAAACAAAAAAGATAGTCTTCATTCCATACTCTAATTAATTAAAATAAAAATGAATTTAATTAATCATCTCCTTATCTCACTATTTGTAATAATTCTTATTAGTTGCAATACTAAAACAAGCAAGAGTGTTGAAACTATAATTATTGATCAAGTTGAAGAGATTTCAAATCAAGATGAAAAGACTTCATATCAAGAGATCAAAGAAGAGTTCAAATTAACAGATGATAATGTAATTGACTTTCTCTATGAATATGAAAAAAGTAATAAAGAGAACAAGATAAGAATATACACTAATTATGGTGAGATAGATATTTTATTATTTTCAAACACACCTTATCATAGATCAAATTTTATTTATTTAACTAAATCAAATTATTTTGAAGGTACTCAGTTTTATAGAGTAGTTAATGACTTTGTAATACAAGCAGGAAACAGTGATAACATCAAAACTTCTGTAAAAAGACAAAAGATTGGCAAGTATCTTTTGCCTAATGATTTCAATAAGGGACATACTCACAAAAGAGGTATGGTAAGTATGCCAAGTAGTTCAATTGATAATCCCTATAAAATGGCATCACCGTATGAATTTTTTATAGTTCAAAAAAAAGATGGAGCTCATCATCTGGATGGAAACTATACAATTTTTGGAACTGTTATTAATGGTATGGAAATTGTTGATATAATTGCTAGTCTCCCAACTGACCAGAGAGATTGGCCTTTAAATAATGTCTATATCAATAAAATTGAAATAATCAATTAACCCATAAAAGGATATTTGAAGTCTTTGGGTGGAACGAAAACCTCTTTAATTAATCTAGGCGAAACCCATCTCAAAAGATTTAGATAGGATCCTGCCTTATCATTTGTCCCTGATCCTCGAGCTCCACCAAACGGTTGTTGTCCAACAACTGCTCCAGTACATTTATCATTTATGTAGAAATTACCAGCACAATTTTTTAATTTGTTTACAGCATCACTTAGTATGTATCTGTCCTCACAAAAAACTGCACCAGTTAGAGCATATTCAGAAGTTTCATCAACAATCTTTAAGGTCTCATCCCATTTATTATCATCATACTCATAAATTGTGACTACTGGTCCAAATAATTCTGTCTCCATAGAGTAGTATTTTGGATTTGATGTTTTAATTACTGTGGGTTCTATAAAATATCCTATTGATTTATCATAGCCACCTCCAATAATTACCTCAGCATCCTTATCAGATTTTGCATTCTCAATTGCCTCAACTAGTTTATCAAAAGATGCTTCATGAATTACAGCAGTCATAAAATTTTTAAAATCCTCTGGGCTACCCATTTTAATTCTTGCAATCTCACTTTCTAACTTCTTAAAAAATTCTTTTGACTTTGAAGAAGCAACATAGACTCTTGATGCTGCTGAACACTTTTGGCCTTGAAATTCAAATGCTCCTCTTATTACTGCAGTAACAAATTCATCTACATCTGCAGATTTATGACCAATAATAAAATCTTTACCTCCTGTTTCACCAACAATTCTTGGATAAGAATTATAGTTTTCAATATTACCACCTATCTTTTTCCATAAACCTTTAAAAACAGAAGTAGATCCAGTGAAATGAATACCTGCAAAATGTTTAGATTCAAGAATGGTATTAGTAATCATTTCAGGATCACCATAAACTGCATTAATTACTCCATCGGGAAGGCCAGCTTCTCTAAATACATCTATGACTATCTTAGCTGAGAATATCTGATGATCACTAGGTTTCCATACAACAGTATTGCCCATCATTGCAGCACTGCCTGGAAGATTACCAGAAATAGCAGTAAAATTGAAAGGCGTTACAGCATAAACAAATCCTTCTAGTGGTCTGTACCCTAATCTATTCCATACTCCTGATTCTGATTTTGGTTGTTGACTATATATATGTTGCATACTGTATACATTAAACTTAAGAAAGTCAACTAATTCACAGGCAGCATCAATCTCAGCTTGAAATATTGTTTTTGACTGAGCTAGCATAGTTGCAGCATTAATTTTATCTCTATATGGACCTGCAACAAGATCTGCGGCTTTTAGAAATATTGCTGCTCTTTCTTCCCATCTCATACTAGCCCATTTTTCTTTTGCATCTAGAGCAGATTCTATAGCCATCTCAACATGTTTTTTTTCTGCTAAATAATATTTACCAAGTATATGTTTATGATCATGAGGAGGAGACATGTTTGATGTTCTTGAACTTTCAATAAACTTCCCTCCAATCCACATTTTAACATCAGTAGTTGAAGCCTTTAGAGTTTTATATGTTGCTAAGACAGATTCTTTCTCAGGGCTGTTTGGCTCATAATTTTTAATGGGTTCATTTACTGGAGTTGGAACATTAACTATAGAGTTATTCATAACATAATTTTTGATTATCTAAATTAGATTAAATTGATAATAATTTTAATAAAAATACTTTTTTTTCTTGATGTGTTATTATTAAATTTGCAACATAAATTATTACTAATTGATGTCTACAGACATAAGCATTACAAATGGTGCTAGCCTAAATCTTAAAGGAGTTGCTTCAATGGATCTTGAAGTTGCTAAAAAGAGTCTAAATTATGCTCTTAATCCAGATGACTTCTTTGGTTTAATTCCACGCATGCTTTTAAGAGAAGGTGATCAAGTTTCTATTGGTCAACCAATTTTTCACGACAAAAGTGACGAATCAATAAAAATAGCTTCTCCAGTAAGCGGTAAAATTGTTGAGATAGTGAGAGGGGCTAAAAGGAAAATCCTAAATATTATAATAAAGAGAGAAGGTGATAGTACTGTTAATTTCAATATACCAAGTCTATCGAATATTACAAAGGATAAAATTTTAGAACTACTTGTCGAATCGTGTTCACTTGCTTTCATAAGACAGAGACCATATAATATAATTGCAAGACCAGATAGGCTTCCAAAATCCATCTTTGTATCAATTCACTCAACTGCTCCATATGCAGCTGATTATGCTTTTATTTTGAAAAATAGAATGGATGAACTTCAAACTGGTATTAATGTTATGAGCAGATTGATTGATAAACCAATTAACCTCTCAATCCCTCACAATTGTGAAAGTGATTTTACTAGTCTTCAGAATGTAGATATATATAAAATTAAAGGTGCGCATCCTTCAGGAAATGAAAGTTTTCAGATTAATCGAATCGATCCATTAAACTCTGGAGAAATAGTATGGGTAATTAAACCTGAGGATCTCGCAAACATTGGATCTTTTTTTAAGACAGGAATTTATAATCCTAAAAGAACTGTAGCCGTGTCTGGGGATTCCTTGAAATATCCTAAGTATTTTGATACTGTTATAGGGTCCTCTATTTCTTCGTTAGTTGATTCAAAACAATTATCTAATACAGAAGATTATAGATTTATAAATGGTGATCCTTTATCGGGAACTAAAGTTCAATATTCAGATTTTTTAGGATTCTATAATAACACCTTAAGTGTAATTAAGGAAGGAAACCAATTTAGAATGTTAGGATGGCTTCCTTTTTTGTATAATTCAGTTCCTAGTTTTTCTAAAACTTCATTTTCATGGTTATTAGGAGGTGAAAAGAAGGTTAATACAAACCTTAACGGTGAAGAAAGAGCAATAGTGGTTACTGGAGAAATGGAAAAATATTTTCCAATGGATATATTCCCTATGCAATTAATCAAAGCATGTATGAGAGGAGATATTGAAAAAATGGAATCTCTGGGTATCTATGAAGTTGTTCCTGAAGATTTTGGTTTAGTTGATTTTTCTTGTACTTCAAAAATTGAAGCTCAAGAAATAGTTAAAAGTGGAATTCAAATTATGTTAAAAGAAGTTGGCTAATGGATTTTATAAGAAAACAAGTAGATGTACTAAAAAAACCTTTTACAAAGGGAGGTAAATTAGAAAAATTATATCCAGCATTTAATGCATTTGAAACAATGCTTTTTGTTCCTGATCACACAACCTCTAAAGGGTCTCATATTCGTGATGGTGTTGATTTAAAAAGAACAATGATAACAGTTATAATTGCTCTTGTACCGGCATTATTTTATGGGATGTATAACACCGGATATCAATATTTTATTCAGACCAACATTGAATTTACCTTTCTAGATGCCGTTCTGCATGGTGCTTATAAAATATTCCCAATGATTGCAGTTTCGTATGCTGTTGGATTAGCGATTGAATTTGCATTTGCAGTTTATAGAAATCATCCAGTTAATGAAGGCTATCTAGTAACAGGGCTACTTATACCAATGATAATGCCTATTGACATGCCTCTTTGGATGCTTGCGATATCAGTTGTTTTTGCTGTGCTAATTGCTAAAGAAGCTTTTGGTGGAACAGGAATGAACATTTTAAATCCTGCTCTTACTGCAAGAGCATTTGCATTTTTTGCTTACCCAACATTTATGTCAGGTGACAAAGTATGGGTTTCTGAGGCAACTAATGTTGATGGTATTTCTGGTGAAACTATTTTAGGAACTTTAGCTGCTAATGGAGAAGTTGCATATTCATCAGCTAGCATGTTTATGGGTTCAATACCTGGATCTGTTGCTGAGACTTCTGTTTTCTTTGTTTTGATTGGAGCGTTGCTTCTAGTTATAACTGGAGTTGGTAGTTGGAGGATCATGTTGAGTGGAGTTATTGGAGCTTCTGTAGTTGGAATTTTATTTAATCTTTGGGGTGCAAATTCTCTGATGAGTTTTGAATGGTATAATCACCTTTTAGTTGGAGGTTTCGCATTTGGTATTGTATTCATGGCTACTGATCCTGTTTCAGCAGCTCAAACCACAAAAGGAAAATGGATATATGGATTCCTAGTTGGAGTATTCTGTATACTTATTAGAGTGTTTAATCCTGCATACCCAGAAGGAGTAATGCTTGCAATTTTATTAATGAATGTTTTTGCACCATTGATAGACCACTACGTTATAGAATCTAATGTAAGCATGAGAAGAAAAAGATGGCAAGGTGTTAAACTAGAAACCACATAATGAATAGAGAGTCAAATAAACATACATACATTTTTGCTGTTATTATGGTTATTTCGGTAGCTTCAGTATTATCGTTTACATCAGAGTCGTTAAAGGATCTTCAGAATTCAAACATTAAAAAAGAGAAGATGCAAAATGTCCTCTCATCAGTTGGAATCAACGTTAGTAGGGATGAATCAGAATCATTATATGGTGATTATATAAAAGAAGAGCTCTCTTTAAGGTCTGACGGATCTGTTGATGATCAGGTAAATGCATTTAATATTAATCTTGCTATTGAAGTAAAAAAAGACAAAGATGTTCAAAGATTTCCATTGTACATCGCTAATGTTGAAGATCAAAAATTTTATGTAATACCTCTTAGAGGTGCTGGTCTATGGGCAGAAATATGGGGCTATATTGCTCTTAAGGATGATATTAACACTATAAAAGGAGTTTCTTTTGATCATAAGTCAGAAACTGCTGGACTTGGTGCAGAAATAACTGAGGATTGGTTTATAGATAGTTTTAATGATGAAAAAATTAATGACTCAGAGGGAAACTTTGTTGGAGTATATCTTACAAAAACAAATAATGATCCTGGCAACTCTGACAAGATGGATAATGAAATTGATGCAATATCAGGAGCCACCATTACAGGTGATGGTGTATCTGACATGATTATTGAAAGAATTGAAAATTATATACCATACTTTAATAGTTTAAATAATGAGTAAAGAAAAAGAACCTTTATTTTCAAAAAAGAATAGAGCATTACTTACTGACCCTCTGGATGATGATAATCCAATTACAGTTCAGGTTTTAGGTATCTGTTCTGCTCTTGCTATTACTGTTAAACTTGAGCCTGCGATTGTTATGACACTTTCAGTAATTTTTGTAATGGCAGCTGGAAATGTTATTGTTTCTATCTTAAGAAATGTTATACCAACAAGAATTAGAATTATTGTACAACTACTAGTTGTAGCAACACTAGTTGCACTTGTTGATCAATTTTTAAAAGCTTATGCCTATGATGTGAGTAAACAATTAGCAATTTTTATTGGATTAATAATTACTAATTGTATAATAATGGGAAGATTTGAGGCCTTTGCTCTTGGTAATGGTGTCTGGAAATCTTTTCTAGATGGAGTTGGAAATGCTGCTGGATATGGATGGATTTTAATTGTTGTCGCTTTTATCAGAGAATTATTTGGCTCAGGAGAACTTTGGGGGGTCCCCGTTATACCTCAGTTTCTTTATGATTTAGGTTATCAAGATAATGGGCTTATGCTTCTTTCGCCCATGGCATTAATTGTTGTTGGTGTATACATATGGATACAAAGATATTATAATAGAAAACTAATAGAGAACAATTAAATGGAGGATCTAGTTAATTTATTCGTTAAGAGTATATTTATTGAGAATATGGTATTTGCATACTTCCTTGGTATGTGCTCGTATCTTGCAGTTTCAAAAACAGTTAAAACAGCTGATGGTTTAGGTAAAGCTGTAATATTTGTTTTGACAATCTCTGTTCCTATTAATTATTTAATTGACCAGTATCTTCTGGCTCCTGGTGCCTTAACATGGATAGGACCTCAGTTTCAAGACGTAAACTTATCTTTTTTAACATTTATAATGTTTATTGCTGTTATAGCATCAATGGTTCAACTAGTTGAAATGATCGTTGAAAAAGTTTCTCCTACTTTGTATGGAAGTTTAGGAATATTTCTTCCACTAATCGCTGTTAACTGTGCAATACTTGGTGGCTCACTATTTATGCAACAAAAAGATTTTGTAAATACTTTTGAGTCTGCTGTTTACGGTTTTGGTTCAGGAATTGGTTGGTATCTAGCAATAGTTGCCATTGCTGCAATTAGAGAGAAAATTACATATTCTAATATTCCAGATCCATTAAAAGGTCTTGGAATAACTTTTATCATTACTGGTTTAATGGCTCTTGGTTTCATGAGTTTTATGGGAATTAAAATCTAAAAAATGGATATAAATGTAATAATAGCAAGCACCGTAGGTCTTTTTGTAATAACCCTTCTTTTAGTTACAATGCTACTTGTAGCTAAAGAGAGACTTTTACCATCTGGTCCTGTAAAACTTGTAATTAATGGTGAGAAAGATGTTGAAGTTAGCTCTGGGGATACATTGTTAACTACTCTTGGGAATAATAAAATTTTTCTTCCATCCGCGTGTGGAGGAGGTGGAACTTGTGTTCAGTGTAGATGTCAGGTAATTGAAGGAGGTGGAGATATATTACCAACAGAGGAACCTCATTTTACAAGAAAAGAAATTTCTGATGGCTGGAGACTTGGATGCCAAGTTAAAGTAAAGCAGGATATGAAAATTGAAGTTCCTGAAGAAGTTTTTGGTATAAAAAAATGGGAAGCTAAAGTTAAGAGTAACTATAATGTTGCATCATTTATTAAGGAATTTGTGATTGAAATTCCTGAGGAAATGGATTACAAAGCAGGAGGATATATCCAAATTGAGATTCCTGAATGTGATATCAATTATCAGGATATGGATATAACATCTCACCCTAAAGAACATCCAGATGATCCTCAAAAATTTAAACTAGAATGGGATAACTTTAATCTGTGGCCCTTGAATATGAAGAATAATGAAACTGTTGAAAGAGCATATTCAATGGCATCCTATCCTGCCGAAGGTAGAGAGATAATGCTAAATGTCAGGATTGCAACTCCTCCTTGGGATGGTAAAAAAAATGATTGGATGTCGGTAAATCCTGGAATTGCATCCTCTTATATTTTTTCCAAAAAGCCTGGCGACACTGTTACAATATCAGGTCCATATGGGGAATTTTTTATTAATGAATCAGATTCAGAAATGTTATATGTTGGAGGAGGTGCGGGAATGGCTCCAATGCGATCTCATCTGTATGAATTATTCAGAACTATTAAAACAGGAAGAAAAGTTACTTTCTGGTATGGTGGTAGATCTAAAAGAGAGCTTTTCTATGTCGACCATTTTAGAGCTCTAGAGAAAGACTATCCAAATTTTAAATTTTATATCGCTTTATCTGAACCTTTGGAGGAAGATAATTGGAAAGTTAAAGACTCACTTGATGGAGATGGAGATGGTTTTATTGGATTTATTCATCAAGTAGTTATTGATAACTATCTATCTAAGCATGATTCACCAGAAGATATTGAAGTTTATTTCTGTGGACCTCCACTAATGAATCAGGCAGTTGAAAAAATGGCTGAAGACTTCGGGGTCCCGCCAGAGAATGTTAGGTTTGACGACTTCGGAGGTTAATGAATATTTTATTTAAAATATTTTCTCTACTATCATTATTACTCATTAGTTGTAATACTGACTCTTCAATTTATAAAAGAATTCAAGGAGATGCTCTTGGAACTACTTATAATGTAATAGTTCAATCTGAGTTAAATTCCAGTATAATTAAACAGAGTATTGATTCAATTTTTGAGGTTGTAAATAACTCAATGTCAACTTATAGAATTAATTCAATAATTTCAAAAGTTAATAAGTCTCAAAATCCAGTTAAAGTTGACAATCATTTTATCAAAGTTTTTAGAAAATCTCAACAGATATGGAAACTTTCTAATGGATATTTTGATCCTACAGCTGGTTCAATTGTTAATCTGTATGGAATGGGTCCAAATACAAATGTACAGTCAATAAATAGATATAAAATTGATAGTGTAATGCAATATGTAGGCTTAGATAAAGTGTACTTAAATAATCAAAATAAAATAGTGAAAGCCAATGGAGGTATATATATTGATTTTAACGCAATTGCAAAAGGTTACTCGGTAGATTTAATTAAAGATTTATTGATTGAGATAAACTCAGAAAATTTTTTAATTGAGGTTGGGGGAGAATTAATTACTATGGGTAAGAATGATAAAAACAAGAAATGGAAGGTTGCAATCCAAAATCCTATTGATTTGACCAGTTATTATTCAGAAATTTCACTTGATGGGATGGCCTTAGCTACATCTGGTAACTATAGAAAATTTAGGATAGATTCACAAACTGGAGTTAGATATGCTCACATTGTTAACCCAATTAATGGTGAGTCAATGACAAATAATATATTAAGTGCTTCAGTAGTTTCAAGTTCTTGTATTGAAGCAGATGCTTGGGCGACAAGTTTAATGTTAATGGATCCAAAAGAAGCCAAAAAAATAATAAACAATATTCCAGATGTAGAAGCATTGATATTGACAGGAATAGATGATCAGATTACACCTATTAAATCTGATGGCTGGGATTTAATTACTAGGTAGTTTTTTTCCAATTGGTATTAAATCATTTTTCATTAAACCATATTTGACAATTAGATCTTTAGAAATTTTTGCTGAGTAATTTAACATTTTAACTTTAAATCCTGCCTGCTCAACTCTATCTTTAAAATCTAGACCATATTCTCTTACATGGTCATATTGTCCATAATATTCTTCTCTTTCAGCTTCAGATTTTATTGATGGATCTTCAAAGGTCTTTTCTCTTTTTAAGTTTATAGGTACCTGCAAAAACGATATACCATTATACTTTAAAACTCTATAAATTTCATTTAATGCTGATTTATCATCCTCTATATGTTCAAGAACATGATTGCAAATAATTAAGTCAAAAGATTCATCATTAAAATCCATGGATGTTAAATCTCCATTTATATCAGCAATTGGTGAATTTAAGTCAAAAGTTAAGTAGTCCCAATTTTTTAATTTTTTAAATTTTTTATAAAAAACTTGTTCAGGCGCAACATGTAAGACTTTTAAATTTGAATTTAAAAAATTTGTTTCTTTCTTAAGATATAACCATAAAAGTCTATGTCTTTCGAGAGATAAAGTACCTGGACATAATGCATTCTTCCTAATTGTCTTATACCCATATGATAGAAATCGTGAATAATTACTTTCATCAATTGGGTCAGTGTATTTTTTTCCTTGATATATTATCCTTAGTATTGGTGTTACTAGAAAGCTGTATTTTATTAAAAATTTCCTTGGTAGGAATTTCAAGATATACTTCATCAATCAAAAAATTTTTTAAAATTTTCTTCTTCATTGGAATCTATTCCAAGTTCGTCATATATAAAATCAAAAGTAGATAGAATTTCAGGTTCCCCGTTTATTATAGCAATATTATGTTCGAAGTGTGCACTAACGAGGCCATCTTGAGTTACAAAAGTCCAACCATCATCTTCTAGGCTTATTTTCTCTGTACCCATGTTTATCATTGGCTCAATTGCTAAAACGAGGCCATCTTTTAAAATCTTTCCAGTTCCTGATTTACCATAATTTGGAATTTCAGGTTCTTCATGTAAATTTTTTCCTAAACCATGGCCAACTAATTCTCTTACTATTCCATAATCATGTTGATTAATATAATTTTGAATAGCATTACCAATATCACCAACTCTATTATTAATTTGCATTTTTTTTATACCCACATATAGAGACTCTTTAGTAATATTCAACAATTTTTCAATTTTTTCAGATACTTCACCAACCTTAAAAGTATAAGCATGATCACCATAGTATCCATCTTTAATGACTCCACAGTCAACAGATATAATATCTCCATCCTTTAGTGGTTCGCTACAAGGAATTCCATGAACAACCTGGTTATTTACACTTACACATAATGTATTTGGAAAGTTATTATAACCTTTAAAACCAGGCTTTCCATTATTATCAAGAATAAACTCCTCTGCAATTTTGTCAAGGTATAAAGAGTTTACTCCTGGCTTAATCTCCCTTGCCATTAGACCCAGAGTCTTAGATACTAATTGAGCACTATCACGAATTTTTTTTATATCCTCGATTTGTTTTAATATCATTCTGAAAAATATACGTTTTTATAACCCATATTATTTATTATTTTAAAAATATCATTTTCTAAATTTTCAAAAGGAAATTCAACTATTCTATTTTCTTCATTAGAATTTTTCAAAAAGATAATAGTTGGAGTATTAGTTATATCTTTTCCAATTTCAAGTCCATCAATAGTTTTCTTTTCAGAATTTAGTAAAACTATTCTCAGATTTTCATTAGAAAAGTTCAATGTGTTTAAAATTTTTAAAAATCTTGGGATTTCTCTCTCACTATCATGACATTTAGTATTCATAAAAATTTCGATGTTATATTCATTTATTTTTGAAAAATCCATTTTCTGTATAACTTCATCAACTATATATGATTCATAATTTTTTTGAAACCAAGAAGTATTAGGCGAGTTAAATAAATAGTCTAAATCAACATCTCCCTCATTCATTACATACTTTTCATTTGTCGCACATGCTATAATTGAAAGAGTAAGTAAATAAATTATTTTTTTCATTTTATTAGAGATCTTCCATTCATTTCATTTGGTTTTTGTATGCCCATAATATCCAAAATCGTGGGGGCTATATCAGCTAATATTCCATTGTCTAAATTATTTCTATCAGAGTTAACAATAATTATTGGAACAGGATTAATTGTATGTGACGTATTCTCAGATCCATCACCATTTAACATTATTTCACAATTACCATGGTCTGCAATAATAATAGTTACATAATCATTAATACTTGCTGTGTTAACTATTTCTCCTAGGTGTTTATCAACCGATTCACATGCTTTCACTGCTGCTTTAAAATTACCTGTATGTCCAACCATATCTGGGTTTGCAAAGTTCAAACAAATAAATCCAAACTTATTTTTTTTCATCTCAATGATTACATTTTTAGTAACATCTTCCGCACTCATTTCAGGTTTTAAATCGTATGTAGCAACTTTTGGAGATGGGCAAAGAATTCTTTCTTCACCAGAAAAAGATTCTTCTAAACCACCATTAAAAAAATATGTAACATGAGGATACTTTTCAGTCTCAGCAATTCTTAATTGAGAAATGCCGTTCTTTGATAGGACTTCTCCTAATGTGTTTTTTAATATATCTTTTTTAAAAATAGGTTTAGCAACCCTAAAAGTTTCATCATAATTTGTAAGTGTATAAAAGTTCTTTGTTATTGATTTCATTCCTGATTCAATAAAATCTTTTTCGCATAAAACTGATGTGAGTTGTCTACCTCTGTCTGATCTATAATTAAAAAAAATAATTATATCTTCTTGATTAAATCTATGGATAATACTACCATTATTATCAATCTTTATTATAGGTTCAATAAATTCATCTGTAATATTATTTCTATATGACTCTTCTAGTTCATCACAGAAACTAGTTGTTTTTTTTCCAACTCCATTATAAATTAAGTCATACGCTTTTTTTACCCTTTCCCATCTGTTATCTCTATCCATAGAGAAATATCTACCTATAATTGTAGCTAATATTCCACCATTTTTTTTACAAAACTTTTCAATTGAATCAATAAATTTAACTCCAGATTTAGGATTAACATCTCTTCCATCTGTAAACCCATGAATAAAGATATTTTCTTTCACCTCTTTTAATGAAATTATAATCTCTTTTAAATGATTAATATGAGAGTGAACACCACCATCTGATATAAGCCCAACTAAATGAATGTAAGATGATTTATTTTTTGTGTGAGAAATTATTTCTTTAAATTCTTTCATTTTATGAAATTGACCATTCTCAATTGATTCATCAATTCTTAATAAATCTTGTCGAACTATTCTCCCAGATCCAATATTCATATGGCCTACCTCACTATTACCCATTTGACCAATTGGAAGTCCAACTTGTTCACCATGAGTAATTAAATAATTATTAGGATTTTTATCTTTTAAAAAATTATAATTTGGTGTTTTCGCTATATCTGGAGCAGAAACTTTCTTATTAGAGGAAATCCCCCACCCATCGAGAATTAATAGTAAAACTTTATTATTCAATTTTTTATTTAAAGATACAAATATCATCATGTAGATTTGTTAATATGATTAGGAAAAAATATATTGTTATTTAATTATGCTACAAGGAATTGTATATAAATCAACAGGAAGCTGGTATTTAGTGAAATCAAAAAATAATTTTTTTGAATGTAGGATAAAAGGAAAGAT
>CABYMF010000003.1 GCA_902519955.1 uncultured Bacteroidota bacterium
CTTCCTTTTTATTGTGGGTGTTTCAATTGTTCTTTCACTCAATAACAAAAAAGGTTTAGATAGAAACAAAACAATAAGAAGAATCATATGGAGAGCTTTTAAAATATATTTAGTAGGCTTGTTTTTATGGATATTTCCATCTTTTGACTTTGATAATATAAGGTGGACTGGAGTTCTTCAAAGAATTTCATTTGTTTTTCTTTTCTGTGGAATGATATATATGTTCATTGAAAAAAAATATTTTATGTATTTGTCTTTTATAGCATTAATTCTTTATTGGTTTATAATGCTTTACTTACCAATACCAGGAATAGGTCAACCGGATTTAAGTGTACCTGAATTAAATATGGCTCATTATATTGACAAAAATTATTTACCAGGAGTAATGTGGCAAGAAACCTGGGATCCAGAGGGCATACTTACTACAATTCCATCAATAATTACTGGAGTTTTTGGCTTAATTGCAGGTACAATACTAATAAGCAATTCTAATATTAAAGATAAATTACTTAAACTATTTTATATCGGTTTGATACTTGTTTTTGTTGGTGATTTTTTTAGTTGGTCCTTTCCAGTAAATAAGAATCTATGGAGTACATCGTACACCTTTCTAATGGGTGGAATGTCTTTTATGTTAACAGCAGCATTTACCTACTTAATTGATGTTAATGGTTACAATAAGTTTAAAATGTCTCAGGTTTTTGGTACAAATTCAATTTTCACATACGTATTAGCAGGTATTCTTGGCTCAATATTTTACAGTGATTATATAATTGGAATTCAACTAAATTCAATTTTTGTTAATGCTTTTATAAATGTGGGTATATATCCAAAAGTTGCTTCACTATTTTATGCAGTTATTTACGTATTTATTATCTATATACCTGCTTATTATCTGTTTAAAAAGAAAATATTTATAAAGCTCTAATCACTACACTCATCTAGATTTAGTATATCATCTAGAGATGTTTTGCTTGTTTTATAGAAGAATGAAGTGCTTCCTCCAGTCGATTTTGTCTTTTCTATTACACTATCATTTACAATGTTATAAAACCATGTAATACCATTAAAACTTTCTGAAAGATTAATCTTTGTTTGATAATTAAAAACTGCATTAACAATAAAGTTATTTTCATATCTATAGCAGTTATCACCTGAAATATAGACTTCTAAATATTCTCCATTCTCATTATCGTTAAATTTCCAAATTGATTGATTCCTATCTGAAGTCCAATAGGTGCCATCAAGGCATTCTAGAAAAGTAGAGCATTTATCAGACTTATCTTTATTTGAGCAACTTGTTATCATTAATGAAAGTAAAATTGCTATTGAATAATTATAAAAATTTTTTTTCATATCAATTTATATATGGTACCTGTTCAAGTGCTAAACTTATATTAGTTTCAGGTCTTTGACAAGTTTTGTTTTGGCAAACATAAATATATGTTTCATCTTCAAAAAATCTATCAATAAACAAAGGGAGTTTGCTCTCTGTCTTTGATTGAACAATAATAGTGTTAGGTGAGAAGTAGTTAGTTATTTCATCGGTAATAAGTTTTGATTCAGGTCCAATAACGGCAATTTCATAGAATGATTCGACTCTATTAAGAATATTATTAGCCCATACTGAATATGAGTTAATATTATTGTCAATTACACTCTGTACGGAATTGACCATATTGTCTGATAAACTTAGATACTCATCATCAAAAATTACATGCCCAATATTAAATAGTTGTTCTGCTATTATTGAATTTGGTGAAGGAACCACACCATCATCAACAGAAATTAACTTTGTAAATAACTCTTCGTTATTACTATATCTAAGTAGATCAGATTCATCATCTTTGAAAATATTAACAGCTTCATCAGTTATCTTTTTTGAAAAATTAAAGTATGATTCATCACCTGTCGCTTGAAAAAGTCTCATAGAGGCTTTAGCGAGGTATGCATAATCTTCAAGAACTCCCTCTTGAAACTGATTTTCTTTGTATGTATGTATAAGTTTGTTCCTTTTAAATGAGTTTGCTTTAAGTTCTTCGAACATATTAATTGCTTTGTTCAAATATTCAAGGTTATTCAAAGCCTCATATGCATCTACCAGTCCAGTAATTGCAAGTGAGTTCCATGAAACAATTATCTTATCATCAATTCGTGGCTTTGTTCTGCTCTTTTTTATTTCAATAATATTAGATTCCCATATTATTTTTAGATTTAATAAATCAGTATGAGATAAATTATTTAACTTAAGCCAATCTTCTTCCTGATTATTTTTGTTTGGTAAAAGTAGATACCTATCCTTCTCCCAAGGTTTATCTATATCAATATTATAATAGCTCATAAAGGTTTTAAGTTCAGTATCCTTTGATATTATATTTAGCTCTTCACTACTAAACGAATAATATTTTCCTTCTTGTCCATCAGTATCTGCATCCATGGCTGCATAATACAACCCTTCTTTTGAAGACATTTTTGAATTAAGAAAATCAATTGTTTCAAGTGTAACATCCTTGTAGTAATCGTCTTTAAATACTTTGAATGCAAGCGAATATAAACTTATCATTTGAGCTTGATCATAAAGCATTTTTTCAAAATGTGGAATTTTCCATTCATTGTCAACGGTATATCTATAAAACCCTCCCTCAATAAAATCATTAAGACCACTTGAAGATATAATATCAAGTGTTTTTTTAACATGGTCCAAGACCTCTTTGTCGTTGAATATCCTTGCATAGTTAAGAAGAAAAATATATTTTGAAGGAGAAACAAATTTTTGTTGCGCTAGGTCTCCTCCATTATCTAAATCCCATTTACCCTTCCAGCTTTCAACGTTATTTTTTAGTAATTCTGGATTAAAATCACTTATTTCCTTTCTTTTATATATAGTATTTATATCAGTTACTCCTCTCTTTACATTATCTGCCAACTCTTTTAGGCCATCATAATTATCCTTTTTTAGTCTGATAATCCTTTTGAGTATATCATCCCATTGAGATGTTGTGTGGTATGTTCCAGCATAGATTGGGCTGCCATCAGGAAGAGTAATAACATTTAAAGGCCAACCACCCATGCCTGTCATTAATTGTGATGCTGTCATATATGCTTGATCTACATCTGGATTTTCCTCTCTATCAACTTTTATGTTCACAAAGTTTTCGTTCATAAGATTAGCAATCGAATCATTTGCAAAAGTTTCATCTTCCATTACATGACACCAGTGACAACTTGAATATCCTATACTAATAACTATTAATTTATCAAGTTCTTGAGTTATATCAAAAATTGAACTAGACCACCTTTGCCAGTTTATTGGATTTTCAGCATGCTGTTTAAGATAAAGACTAGTTTCTTTATTTAGCTGATTTTGATTTACATTATTAATATTCACCCCTGAGTTACATGAATAAATTACAGATAAAATTAGTATATAAAAATTAACCTTGATTACATTATAAATTTTAAAATCAATATTTATTTTATTCATAATTAAAGATTTCATAATAAAAGATTAGTTTTTTTTTTGATTATGTAAAACTTAAAAAAAATTTTAAAAGTTAGAAACCAAAAAAAACACAAGTACTAATTTAGTAATATTAAAGGACTAAATCTACTATAAATAGTCTGTTAATTGTAGAATCTGATTTGCAAAACCTGCCTTTTTTGGTTTTTTAGGCAGGTTTTTTTATGGGCAATATCTATCCCCAACACCGACTGAGTCAAAAGTTTCCTTGTCAACTTTTCCTGAACCATAAGGGTCTGGTACTCCGGTATACAGATTATTGCTAGATGAATAATTATTAGGCCCGTCAAATCCCATTGAATTATTATCAAGTAGTAGATAATAATCACCATTAATTATTTCTTTGCCTTCAATACTATAACATCTTTCTTTGTCACAAGAAACACTTAAAAGAAATAGGTTTATACAGAAAAATCTAATTATTATTCGTATTGTTTCCATATAAATGTTGACCCATCTAAATTTACGGCCAAAACATCAAATTTTGCTCTTTCATCTATAGTCTCCATGCCGGGTACATTCGTTCCAGCAGGCATACCAGGTACAGTTATTCCTTTTATATTGGGTTTCTCATCAAGTAACTTAGTTATAGCATCATATGGAACATGTCCTTCAACAAAATAACCTGCAATGAGTCCTGTGTGACAAGAAGATAAGCTCATGTCAATACCAGCCTCTACTTTTTTGGAATACATATCATCCGTTTTGATTGCTTCAACATTCATACCATTACTTTGCATGTTAGCAACCCAACCAGAGCAACAGCCACAAGTTGGAGATTGATAAACTACAAGTTTTTCTTTTGTATCTTGTGAACAAGATAGCATAAGAAGTGTTAAGCTTAAAATTATTTTTTTCATTTTACAAATATCGTTTTTTTTTATAAATGGAACTAAACCAAGAAACGTTAAAAAAAGCATATAATTATTTATCTAAAGATCCGTGTCTTGATTATTTAATAAATAAATTTTCATTAAATATTAATATTTCTGAAAGATTCAATGAAAATTATCCACTTGCACTATCTTATTTAGTGATAGAACAACAAGTTAGCTTTAAAGCTGCCATAACAATAAAAGAAAGGTTTATAAAAAAAGTTGAAAATCTTTCTAATGATGAAATAATTGAATTAGAAGATAAAGATCTACAATCTATTGGAATATCTTATAGAAAGGCTACCTACATTAAAAATGTTTTTATGTTTTTTAAAGACTACAGTTTTGACTTCATAGGAGCATCCAATAAGGAAGTTATTAATGAGTTATCCAAGATAAAAGGAATTGGAATTTGGTCTTCTGAAATGTTTTTAATGTTTGTGCTAATGAGAATTAATATCTTCTCTAAGGGAGACCTAGCACTAATGAACAGTATAAAAATCAATTATAAAATGGATATTAAAGATGAGTCTAAAGTAAATTCTTTAGTAGAATCTTGGTCTCCATATAAAAGCGTTGCTTCACTACTACTTTGGAAATCAATTGAAGAGAAATACTTCTATACATAATTACTAAATTAGCATATGGATAACTTTAAAAATAAAATTTTAAATTTTTATTATGAGTTAATGTCTCACCCACTAATATCTATAGTTATTAGAGTTGTTTTTGTGTGTTTACTTTTAATATTACTCGCATATTTTTTATTTTACGCGATAATTTTTGCTGTTATTTTAATTCCCATATACTATATTTGGAAATATATAAATTCAAAATAATTGAAAAAGCTTTCACAAAAAGATATAGAATCAAACTTATTGTTGCTTGACGGATGGATAGAGAAAAACAATATATTAAGCATAACTTATAAGCTTTCATCATTTATGGAAGTTATGAGTTTTGCAAATCTTGTTTCAGACAGATCAGAAAAGATAGATCACCATCCAAAAATTATTATTGAATATGATACAATTACTTTTAATTTAACTACTCATAGCATAGGTGGGGTGACATCATTAGATATTAAGCTTGCAAAATTTATTCATGAAACTTTTAATGAACTCTTCTCTTAATATTAAAAGACTAATATTTTTAATTTTTTTAGCATTTCATTACTCATGTAGTAAACAAGACTCTTTTGAAAATAATGAATTAACTACAGTTATATTTGAAAATCTCAGTGAAAATTTTCCAACTATGAAAATTAATACTAATGGAAGACAGATAGTAGATGAACCAAAAATAATGGCAGACTTAACTGTTTTAGAAAATGATAATCAATCAAATTATAAAATAGGAATAGAGATTAGAGGAAGTTCTTCTCAAAGTTTTCCAAAAAAATCATATGGATTTGAATCAAAAAACTCAAGCTATACAGAGGACTTAGATATTAGTATTGGTGGTTTTCCAAGTGAAGAAGATTGGATACTTTATGGTCCATATACTGATAAATCACTAATAAGGAACAAACTTGTTTTTGATTTATCGAATAGTATAGGTTTTAAAGCAAGTAATACAAAATTTTATAATTTATTTATTAATGATGAAAATAAAGGTCTTTATGTTCTTATGGAAAAGATTAAAAGGGATATAAACAGAGTTAACATTTCAAAATTTGATGAAAATTCAGATGTAGGTGGTTTTATTATAAAGATTGACAAACCTACAGGCGAAGGAGCAACATGTAATACCTGCTATTCCGAATTGTTTTCATTTAGATCAAATTATAACACTAATGGAGATATTACCGAGGAATCAGGAATTTATTTCATTTATCATTATCCTAAGCCCAGTGAAATAAATAATAATCAAAAACAGTATATTATTTCTTCTGTAAATTCTTTTGAATCAGTATTAGCTAAAGAAAATTTTGATTACTCTGAAAGTCCTGACTACCTGAATTTTATTGACATTGATAGTTTTATTGATTTTTTTATAATTAATGAACTTACAAAAAACATAGATGGTTACAGACTAAGTACTTACCTATATAAAGATCCTAATGGAAAATTAAAAATGGGTCCAATATGGGACTTTAATTTAGCATTTGGAAATGCAAATTATTGTGAAGGTAGTAAAGCAACTGGCTGGGGATATAAGTTTAATTCAGTGTGTCCTGGTGATATTTGGCAAATACCTTTTTGGTGGGATAGATTAATGGAAAGTGAATATTTCAAAGATAGACTAAAAAATAGGTGGGAAGAACTTAGACAAAATAAATTAAGTAATCTTACTATAAATAATATTATTGACTCTCATTTAAAATTTCTTTCAAATAATAATATAATAAATGAAAACTTCATTTATTGGCCAATTTTGGGTAAATGGGTATGGCCAAATTCTTTTATAGGAAATAGTCATGATGAAGAAATAAATTTCTTGAGGGAATGGATAGATAGAAGATTAAGTTGGCTGGATCAACATATGGGATTTCTCTAAGGCATTCTTTTTCCCACACTCACCTCAAGAAGTTCAAACCAGTCAATTAATTCAATTTCAATTTTAAGTGAATTTACACTCTTTTTTAACCTATTAGATTTAGTTGTTCCAATCACTGGATAAACTTTTGACGGATGTTTAAGTAGCCAAGATATAAGTAGTTCATAGTCTGTGCATCCATATTTATTTTTAAACTTGTCTACAACTTTTATTATTTTACTATCATCCTCCCCTTTAAAGTATGATCCTAAGGGGCTATAAGCCATTGGTAATATATTATTTGCCTGCATATATTCTAATGTACCGTCAAATATATGGTCAAGATGGGTAAGGGATAGATTTATTTGGTTATATAATACTTCAACTTTTCCTTTAAACATATCAATTTGATTAGCTGTAAAATTAGAGACCCCAAAACTTTTAATTTTACCACTTTTAATTAACCCATTAACAGTATCAGCGATTTTCGAAATATCCATTAAAGGGCTTGGTCTATGCAATAGAAGGCAATCTAGGTAATCTGTTCTAAGGTTTTTTAGTGAATTGTCAACAGATTTAATTATGTGATCCTCTGAATAGTCATAATGCTTAATTTTAACTGGTAATTTTTTACTTGGGTACTTAATACCACATTTAGATATAAAAAAAACATCTTCTCTTTTAATTTCTGTTTCAGCAAACGCATCTCCAAAATATTCTTCAGTAGTATAACCACCATATATATCGGCGTGATCAAATGAATTAATTCCAGAATCAAATGATTCGGAAATTAATTTACACATATCCTGTTTGGAATGATTAACTCCCCAAACACCCCAGTTCATTGTTCCTGATATTATTCTGGATAAGTTCATCCTTGAAATGGAATTGATGAATGATGAAGATTAATTTTTACTAATCCATTAACTTCTATGTATCCAAAAGAGAACTCTACATTAATTTTTGAACTTTTATTTTCGAATATATAGTTTCCCATAGCTAGGGCATGTTCCTCTCCTAAAATAATATGTGAGTTTTCAAAGGTAATTTTAGACCAATTAGATAATGCAAAACCTGTATCCTCCTCACATTCCTTTTCATTTCCTGCAATAAAATAGGAGATAGCAGACTTTTTATCATTTCTAAACTGAACATCCTTTACTTTTGTTGGTTTAAAAAGGACTTGATCATCAAAATTATATAATCTGTCTAAAAAATCACTTGCGAATTTTTCAAGTGATGTTCTATCATTAGATATTTGCCCCATTTTGATTATTCCCTCTGACCAAGAATTTTGGGCTTTAATAATATCTTGTTCTGTCATATTAATAAATATATAAAATGTTAGATTACTGTTCAATTGAATTTGCAGAAAAACTTGTTATATTATTTCCATCTGAAGAGTAAAATATCTCAATAGGATTACAACAAACCTCGCAATCCTCTATATATGAGTCTGTGTAAACCGATTTATCTAATATCATTGAAATTTCTTCCCAACAGTAGGGGCATTGAAAGAAAAACTCTTCTGTCATGAAAAAAAACTCATTAAAACACTAAACAGAAACATTATTATTAATAAAATTAAAAAAGGTCTAAAGAATTTCATTTTAATCATATTAATAATTATTTGCATTTAAATCTAAATTTATTATTAAAAAGTTAACAATATACTAGCAAAATGATAAATTTTCGTTTAAAGGTATATCTTATATCAAAATAATCTTTTCTTATAACTAGATTTACATTTAAAAATAAAATATCAAATATGAGAAAATTACTTTTAATATTACTAACAGTATTCTCCTTTGGAGTAAATGCACAATATTTTTCTGTAACATATATAAATGTTTCTCAGGAGGATGTTGCCGAAGTCGCAAGACTTGAAACTCAATATTGGTCAAAAGTTGCAAAGGCTAACATCGATTCTGGTAAGCAAATGGGTTGGGGTCTCTTTGCAAAAGTAGGAGGAGCCTCTGATACATGGACACATGCTTTTGTAAATGTTTACTCATCAATTGATCAAATGATGGATTTATCAATTTGGAATCCAGAAGAATTAATTGGTGTTTCAGCTGAAGATATTTCTACAGCTCAATATTATAATGCTAGCACTACTCACCACTATAAAATTCAAGGACAAGTCCCTGGATCTTCTGGTCTTGCAGCGGTATGGAATTATGGAAGACCTGAAAACCTTCAGGGGTTTGTAAAGGATAATGTAGAGTTGTGGGGTCCATTTTTTGCAAAAAATGATACAGGCAGAACAAACTGGGGAATTGCAACAAAAATTACTGGTGTAAATCCAACTAATGCAACAGTGATGACTTGGGATGGTTATAGTTCAGTTGCCGAAGCAGTTAAAGTTTTAGCTGGTGAAGGTAATAATTCAGGTCCTTCTGGGTCTAAAACTGGAGAATATATGCCTGATGGATTTCTTTACAGAGCTGTAGTTCAACAAGTTATGTGGATAGATGCAAACCAATAATTTAATTTATTAACCATAAATTAATTAAAAACCCCTCGGAAACTTGGGGTTTTTTTATTTAAATTAGTAATACGAATGCCATTGTTATCATTAAAGCATTTTCAATAAAAGTTGCCTCAGTCATTGGAAGTTGTAGCGTTGTTCCAAGACATGCACATTTTATTTTTTTTTTATTTAAAAGTGTTTGAGTTACACCAAAAGATGTAATACCAAGAAGTATAATTGTTAATATTAAGGCAGCCTCAACTTCAATCCTTGTTAAAAACATTATACCTAATAATACTTCCATAAATGGATATATAGACCCATATAATGATACTTTTTTTGCTAGCGGATCATACATTCTAAATGACATTGAAAATCCCTTGATATCAAGAATTTTGAAAAAACTAAAAATAATATAGAATAATCCCATAAAATCAAGCATTGCATTAGTTAAATTCCAATTTTTAAAATTTAATAATAGGCTTGTAATTGATATGTATGTAAGAATTATAAATAAAGGCTTAAGTTGTTTAATCTTACTGACTTTTATTGTTCCATTGTTTTGAATATTCGCTGTTCCTGTTACTCTGTATTTTGGTGGTAAGGAATCAGATATTAATGAAAAGCTAATCGGTTTCTTGGAATAAATAACTGCTTCTTGTTTAGTTAAATCAACATAGACTTCATCAACTCCATCAATTGAGCTTAATTTATCTTCTACAGATAATTTACATCCATTACAAGTCATTCCGGATATTTTGAAGATGCTTTTCATACTATAAAATTACCTAAATTTATAATTACATGCATAAAACAAGATTAATTCTGATAATTCTTTGTCTGTTTTTTCTAAAATCTTGTAGTGTTCATACTTTTACATATGGAGATGGGCCAACAGAGAATTTTAAAAAAACTGTAAAACAACACAACTATGTTGGTGGTTTTATTTCTGACGGTACTCCAAAATTAGAAGAACTTAATGATCTAACAGATTATAAATTAATAGTAAAACACACAATTTGGGATGGTTTAATATCAGTTTTATCATTTGGGCTATACATGCCTACCACTATTATTATAATTAGATAGTAACTTATTTAAAAACAATTAATTATTAATTAAACCTCAACTAAAGATTTATCAGAATATTTATTACTATTTGAAAAATAAAAATCAATTTTACCAACAAAAACCCCACTAGATCCAACCTGATTAATTATAACGTCTTCACCCAATAAATTATTTAAAATTAATGGTTTTTTCAAAAGTGTATGAGTATGTCCTCCAATAATTAGATCAATATTTGACGTTAATTTAGCTAGTTCTATATCACTAATCTTTTTATTTTGATATTGATGCCCTAAATGTGATATGCAAATCACTAAATCACATCCCTTTTCATATTTTAGTTTTGATGATATATCCTTTGCTATATCTACTGGGTCATAATATTTGGTTTCACCATATAATAAAGGGTTCACAAGTCCTTTAAGTTCAATGCCAAGGCCAAAAACGCCAATCCTAATTCCTTCTTTATTATAAATTTTGTATTTATCTATCAGTCCTTCTAGTTCGGTATTAGTAAAATCATAATTTGAGGATATAAATTGAAAATTATTATTTAAAATATTCTTTTTTAAGGTTTTTAAACCAGCATCAAACTCATGATTTCCTATAGTTGCTGCGTTATAACCCATCATCTTCATTAAATTAAGCTCTAATTCACCCTGAAAAAAGTTAAAATAAGGTGTTCCCTGAAAAATATCACCTGCATCAAAGATCAATGTATTAGGATTTATAGTAATTAACTCTTTAAAGAGACTAGCTCTTTTTGAAAACCCTCCTTTATTTGGATAAAGATTGTGATTTGAAGGGAATGGGTCGATTTGACTATGTACATCATTGGTATGAAGAATTGTAATTTTAAGATCTCTAGAACTTAAATTACATGAATTTAGACCCATTACTGAAAGGGATGCAAGGCCAGAATTATATATGAAACTTCTTCTATTCATTTCTTATAAAACGATTATCAATTTTTGATGAAAGGTATAATTTAGATTTAGTATAATCAATAAAGGCGTTTCTAAGAGAGTAGCCTAGCCTATATACCTCAGTATTTTTATTAAAGAAAAACATATTATCACCACCAGTTAATAGATAGTCATTAATAGCTATGTAATATTTATTTGAGGGCTTAATAGGTTTGTTTTGAACTAAAACTTCATTTCCATTAATTGTTAAACCAGAAAATGGATGAGGTGTTGTTTCGTTCTTGAGAAAAGATACTATTTCAGAAAGGGACTCTCCACCCATTTCAACAATTACAATTTCATTCTCAAAAGGAAGGATTTTATATGCATCAGTTAATTTTACTTCACCTTTAGGGAGTGATGCTCTAATTCCTCCGTGATTTTGAATTACAAAGTCAATGTTTTTATTTTCTTGAAACTTAAATACTGAATCAGATTGAATAAATAATATGTCAGCAATTAAGTTTCCTAGTGTTGAATTAAATCTTTTAGAGTTAAAATCTCCTTTAGTATATAATTGGTCAGAGAATCCAATAATATTGTCTAAGCTAACGTCTATGGAATCTTTATAAATATTAATTACATCAGATACGGCTATACTTTCCGGACCAGTTAATTCAATTCTAGAATATGATATTGAATTTAGATTAAGGTCGCTACAACCTACTAAATGAAATGCAACAAAAAGAAATATTATTTTAAAAAAAGTATTCAAAAAACTAGGGTTGTTTTGAAAACAGAATCAATAATCCAGCAAGCATTAATACAAAAACGATAAACCCGATGAAAAAAATTAAAGATTCCATACTTTAATTTACAGAATTTTAATTGATTTTCAATAGATTTAGATATACTTTCGATTCAAAAGTATGAATGAAACAGAATTTTTTCGAATAATTTTCACAATTATATTTGTTGTCCTAGCTCTTAGGTTTTTGTTAAAAAAAAGAAGGTAAATAATCTATAAATCTTATCATTATATCCCCTATGATTACTATATTTAAATTTAATCATAAATCAAATATATATGAAAAATAAATTAATATTACTTGTAGTGTTATCAGTTACGTCGCTGTCTTTTTCACAAAATGATAATGATGCAACTTACATCAACACTTTTATGTACAAAGCAAAGCCGGGTATGGTTGAAAAGTTTGAAAAAGCTGCAGCCAAAAAAACCCAAATGTACAATGGCATTGATAATCCAATGTTAACCTATAGAGTTCAAACTGGTGATAATGCAGGAGCATATAGGAGATATAATCTAAACAGATCTATAGATGATTATAACAATGATGCCTCAGATGAGCAAAATTATTGGAATGAAAATGTAATGCCATTTGGTGAAGTTGTGTATTCGCAAACTAGATGGGAAAGGTTTTCGTGGGGTAATCAGGGAGATCCTAACAGAGCTCCGTATAAATATGTTCAAGAAACTTTCTATAATGTTAAACCAGGAAATGTTAATAAATTTACTACATTTCAAAGAAGAGTTGGACAGGTATTTTCTGAGGCTTATCCAGATGAAGGAAGAGCAGTAGTTCGGTTAGTCTCTGGTGGAAATGCATATCTATTTATAGTATTCAATGGATTCGATATATATGGTGCTGAAAATCAATTAGATGTCAATTTTCAGTCTAAATATGATGAAAAATTTGGTTCGGGTCAATGGGATGTTGATTTTCAAAATATGTTATCAAGTTTAGATTATTTTGGAACAGCAGCAATAGCAAGACAAACATTGGAATTTGTTCCTGAATTATCTACTCAAATAGGAAATTAAAAAAAAAGGCTTCTGAATGGAGCCTTTTTTAAATTTAGTAAAGAAAGAGTCCCTAAGGACCCTTTCGCATACAAAATAATTAAAATCAATTACTCTGGAAGAACTACATTATCTATTGCGTGAATTACTCCGTTTGAAGTACTAACATCAGCAATTACAACTTTTGCTTTACCACCTTGATTATCCTTTACATACACGTTACCTTCCCATAATTTCAAAGTTAGATCGCTACCTTGTAAAGTTGTTACTTTAAACTCACCGCCATTATCATTAATTGCTTTAACAACATCACCTGCCATAAATTTTCCGGCTACTACATGATATGTAAGAATTGATTGTAAGGCTTCCTTATTTTCAGGCTTTAACAAATTACCAACAGTTCCTTCAGGAAGTTTTGCAAAACCATCGTTTGTTGGAGCAAAAACTGTAAAAGGACCTTCTGATGAAAGTGCATCTACTAATTCGCCAGCTTGAACAGCAGCAACTAAAGTTGAGAAGTTATCGTTAGAAACCGCAGTCTCAACAATGTTCATTTCATCAGTATTGGTTGATAAAATAATACTTAAAATTGAATATTTTAATAAATTTATTAACATAATTTTTTTTTAGAATTAAGCAGCAAAAGTTCTATTTTAATTCAACAAACCGAAGCTCGTTTTATTGTTTAACTTTTATTTAATAAATATTTTAACATAATTTTTAAAATCATATATTGATTATCAATGACATACACTATTAGGCTTCTTATCTATTTTATTTTTTTCTTTTTAATATCATGTAATAAAGAAGAGGATAAAAAAGATATTGCTATAGAGTCAGAAGAGTTTACTGAACTAGGCAGTGATGGACCCTATCTTTATGGTGAAACCTACCAAGGTAGAAATGGATATATTACATATTATCCTGGAAATATTCCAGTCATACTCAGTATCCCTCATGGTGGTGATATCTCTCCATCTGAAATTTCTAATAGGACATATGGTTTGACAGTTACTGATTCAAATACTATTGAGTTGGGTATTGCAATTAGAAACTATTTCTATTCTAATCATAATATAAGACCTTATGTCATAATCAATAATCTCAAAAGAACAAAACTAGATGCTAATAGAGATAAAGTTGAAGCAGCACAAAATAATATCTATGCTGAAAGAGCATTTGATGAATTCCACTTTTATATCGGAAAGGCAAGAGAAGATATAATATCAAAATTTAGTACAGGTATCTTATTTGACATTCACGGTCATGGAATTAATCCAGATGGTTTCAATGACTTAAGGACTTGGATTGGTTATCTGTTAACTGCTGATGAATTAGATAATTCTAATAATTATATTGATCAAAACATATCTATAAATGATGTCAGCATATATAGTCTATTAAACTCTTCAGGTCAAACTTTATCACAATTACTAAGTGGTCCAAATAGTCTTGGAGCATTATTTGAAAAAAATAATTATACAGCTTTGCCTAGTCCAGAGAGTAGAAGTCCTGAGGGAATGAGATATTTTAGCGGTGGATATAATACATATAGATATGGAACAAATAGAGAATTTAATTTTAACTCAATTCAGCTTGAATTTCCTTTTAAAGGTCTAAGAGATACACCACAGTCTAGAACTCAATTCTCATCTATATTTGTTGATTTAGCTCATGAATATTTTCTTATCAATCTTGATATAGATCTTTTCTCCTTATGATTATATTTGCAAAAAAAACTAATGGACTATAAAGAGATATTTACTGCTAGTATAATATTGTTCGCTGTAATTGATATTATAGGGGCAACTCCAATTGTAATATCACTTAGACAGAAAGTAGGAAAAATTCAATCAGAGAAAGCAACGCTTGTTGCTATGGCAATTATGATTGGTTTTCTTTTTGTCGGGGAAGAAATATTAAATTTAATTGGTATTGATATAAATTCGTTTGCAGTTGCGGGTGCTATAGTTATTTTCTTTATAGCACTAGAGATGGTTCTTGGTGTGACAATCTTTCAAGGTGATGAGCCAGAAACTGCCTCTATTGTTCCTATTGCTTTCCCAATAATCGCAGGTGCTGGTACTCTAACAACCTTGCTTTCTTTGAGGGCAGAATACCAATTAATAAATGTTATAATTGCTATTATATTAAACTCCTTATTTGTATACATAATACTCAAATCATCAAATACAATTGAAAAAATTCTAGGTAAAAATGGTATTGGAATAATTAGAAGAGTTTTTGGAATTGTCCTTTTATCAATCTCTGTTAAACTTTTTTCAACAAACATTAACCTAATTGTTTGATGAAGTATTTTAAGTTATTTACCATATACTTTATGTCAATTGCATACACGTATGTAGGTTTTAGACACTTTATTAATCCAGATTTTTTTTTGGCAATAATGCCAAACTATCTTTCAATGCATTTGTTCTTTGTATACTTATCTGGGATAATGGAATTTGTCTTTGGTATTTTATTAGCTTTTAAGAAGACTAGAACATTCGCATCGTATGGAATAATAGTATTGCTAATTTCTGTATTCCCTGCAAATCTTCATTTAGTTGAAAGTAACTTATCTCAATCAATTTTAGATGTTACAAAAGAACAATCTATTATAAGACTTCCATTTCAAGGCTTATTTCTTCTTCTAGCATATTGGCACTCAAAAAATAATTAATTTAAATATGAATAGTTTCTTTAAATGGCATGATAAGATGATATGGAAAATTTCAAAAGAATTTAACTTAAGTAAATATCAGGTGCTAATACTAACATGGCTTGAGGGAATTCTAATTGGTATTATACTTTGTAAGTTTATATTTTAACCTCAATAGTTCCTTCAAAGACTTTTTTGGCAGGACCAGTTATGCTAATTTCATTATAGTCTTTTTCAGATGAATGAAATTTAACATTTAAATCGCCACCTTTACATTGCATAGTAATGTTGCTGCTATTTGTTCTGCCTAGGAAATTCATGCATATAGCAGATGCAGTAGAACCAGTTCCACATGCTAGCGTTTCATTTTCAACTCCTCTTTCGTATGTTCTAATTTTAAACTGATTATCAGAAATCTTTTCAACAAAATTTACATTTACACCTTCTTCTTTATAAAAATCATTATACCTTATCAATCTTCCCTCATTATTCACATCTAACTCATCAGTATCATTCTTTTCAACTACTAGATGAGGAGAGCCAGTATCAAGCCATGTTCCAAATGAATTACTGACGATATCAGAGTTTACTTTCATTTCCATTTTAATAAGCCCATTACCTAAGATTTCGGCGTTATGAATACCATCAAAAGCATGAAATACTGTATTTCTACTAATAATGTCTTTATTGTAAGCAAATAATACAGCACATCTCGAACCATTACCACATAATGATCCTAAATTTCCATCAGAAGTATAATGAAGAATTTCAAAATCAGAGCTATTAGACTGTTTTAAAATAATTAGACCATCAGCACCAACTCCAAAATTTCTATCACACAAGTAGCTTATTAATGACTTATTTTTATTAATTAGATTTTCTCTATCATCAATTAAGATAAAATCATTCCCTGCACCATTGTATTTACTAAAGTTAATTTTCATAAAGGCGCAAATCTAAATAAATAAAATTACACTTGATCAGTCTAAAGCTATTATTTACCGTTTTGAATTGGCTCAGTGTCCGGCATCATCTTATTAAGTATAAAATATACTGGACAAAACTTTGTAAAAGGACTTATAATTTGAAGAAAACCAACACCTATGGCTAAATAAATTAGATTAACATTAACAAGCATTGATCCAACAACCGAAATAAGGTATGTCATTCCTACAATTGCATCGTGAGCTCTTACTTTTGAAATATTTTTTTCCATTTTTTTTTAAATATTACCTCTTTTAGCTCCGTATAATAAAATACCCATAGTTAATAAATTTGCAATAATTACAGGAATAGGAGCAGTAGGTTTCCCTGAAATTCCAAAGATTAAATCTGGTAGAGCTAGAAATCCCAAAATAACAAATAGAAGAAATGACAGCCTTCTTAGTGCGGACAAATCTCTTATTGATAATGAGCCTAGAATTAGACATATAATACCAATTATAACTGAGCTCAAAACAAAAGCAAAAGTTTCGAACATCAATACTCCATCATTACTTACTTCTGACCCAAAGGTCTCTGTCAGCAGCATTGTTTTAATATCAACCGAAAATAGTGATAGAATTAATGGCGCTACTTGAAAAAGAAGAAGTAAACTAACAATAATAAAGATGGTTTTAATCCTCATATTTAAATTTAAAAAAAATTATCAAAAAGAAATAACATTTTACGTTAATTAAATATCTGTAAAAACTTACTTTTTAAGTATTTTATTCATAAATTAAAATCTAAATCAATTTAAATTATACTATGAAAAAATTTTTATTATTTATTGCATTTATTACTGTAACTACATTAAATTCTCAATCATTTAGTGTTTTTCATATAGAAGTAGAGAAAGGTGGTGAACAAGCACTTTTGAAACTTTTTGAAGACACATTTGGAGACAAAGAATTTAAATCAGGTGGTGTTCAAATAGAAGCAATACATGTTGGAGATATCGATGGATATGCTTCGCATAGAATTGCCTTTATAGGTGATCCATCTAATTGGGGAACAGTTGATGAGTGGGAACCAAATGAATTTCAATTATTCTGGTCAAGAGCTCAAGACCACTTCGAGTGGAAAAGATCTGTTTCTGGTAACTTTTTAAGTTATGATGGAGGTACTATAAGCGAGTATGACTACTATCAGATTTATGAAATCGATGTAGATGACCCAGCAGCATTTAAATCTGCTCATGATAAAATTGTTAAACAACTATCTGATTCCAGAGAAGGTAGACCAGTTGCCCTTGGAGATTTCTCAATAGGAGGAAATGGTGCTTCTCATTGGGTCGGTCTAGGTGCTAAAAATTGGCAAGATTTAATGATTCAAAAATCTAAGAATGAGTCTTATTCAAAAGAATGGCAAGCTTACTATAATAATAGAGGTAAAGTAGAGTCTTTAAGAAATTATACATTCTGGGTAGTTAAGAGATATGGTAATCTTTAAACTTTAATTAAAAGCCCTCATTCAGAGGGCTTTTTTTATTCCCCATAAACAACTCTTTTTATATCCTCCCATGTTACAAGCTTAATATCATTATCTTCCAATACTTTCTTGAACTCATCTGAATTAAATATTTCATATGTGATTAGTTTAATATAATATAAGTATATTTTAAATTAAATTTATAATGATGAAAAATTTTTTAATTTCATTAATTCTTCTATTAATATATTCCTGTCAATCAACTAAATCGGAAAATAATATTGCAATAGTTATTCACGGCGGCGCAGGTACAATTTTAAAAGAAAATATGACTACAGAGGTAGAGTCTGCTTATTTAAACAAATTAGAAGAAGCAGTTCAAACTGGCTATGAAATACTTAAGAATGGTGGCTCAAGTCAATCAGCTGTTGATGAAACAATTAAAATAATGGAAGATTCACCATTGTTTAATGCTGGGATTGGAGCAGCACTAACTAATGAAGAGACAGCAAGTCTAGATGCTTCTTTTATGGAAGGTAAAAATCTTAATGCTGGAGCAATAGCTGGATCAAAATATATAAAGAACCCAATAAGTGCTGCAATCTCTGTAATGGAGGATTCACCTCACGTTTTACTTTCTTCTGATGGAGCTGATGAATTTGCAATCAAAATGGGTTTAGATACTGTCCCTAACTCATACTTTATAACAGAGAGACGATTAAATTCAGTTAGAAAAGCTAAAAAAGATGACATGTTCTCATTTGAATATAGTTATATAAACGACTCAAAATATGGAACTGTTGGTTGTGTTGCAATAGATAAAATGGGAAATATATCATCGGGAACTTCAACTGGAGGTACAACAAATAAAAAATGGGGAAGAATAGGGGATGTTCCAATAATAGGAGCTGGTACATATGCCAATAATGATTGTTGTGGTATTTCTACAACTGGCTGGGGGGAACACTTTATTAGAAATGTTGTTGCATATGATATAGCTGCCCAGATTATCTATAATGATAAAGGTATCAAAGAAGCATCCATTAATTCTTTAGATAAAGTAATGAAAACAGGTGGGGATGGTGGTGTAATAGGACTGGATAATAAAGGTAACATATCAATGGAGTTTAATACAGCTGGTATGTACAGAGCTTCTATAGATAAAAATGGAAATTTAACAGTGAAGATTTACTCAGATTGATTTAAGGGTTTAAATACCTTTCTATCACTAAGATTCATTAATATTTTATTTTTTGAATAAAGAAGAGGAAAAAACTTATCATTTGCCCAATCTTCATAAAGATTTTTATAAAATTCACTTTTAGGATTACCTGATTGCCCAGGAGAATTTGTAGCAAAACTTTTATCCCAATCTTTTGTATTAATTACTACTCTAAAACTTCCACCTGATCTTTGATTTAATTCATTTGATGTTGATCCTGGTGTAAATCCATCACCTCCTCTTGGATAAGTTTTTAAGGCAATTATATCCTTAATAGAGTCATTAACAATTTTCTCAAGGGGATGATATATCTTCACGTGTTTGTAATTAATCTGCCCATAAACCCAATAACTTGAGTCTTCTCCATATTTTTCCTTTAAAGTATTTATTGCTTGATCAAAGGTTCTATCAAGAAATAGACTTTTTTGTTGATCATCCATCTTTGATATACCTTCAATAACTTTATAAATTTGAACTTCAATATATTTTTGTACTTCCTTTGGAACAAACTCTCTCATAAATTCAAAGGAAATCTGAGTTTGCCATTCAATATATATTCCTGCCTCAACAGAATTTTTATCTAATATATTGTTCCACTTTAAAAGTTTTTCAAAGTATTCAATATTATTTTTAATATATCCTTTTGAAAGTTCAATTATTTCCTTTGATGGAATAGAAAAATAGTCTACTTGAAGATTAATCATATCTTCCATGTCAAATTTATCTTTACCCTCAAGAACACTATTAACCCTATCACCTCTATATGGATCAGCCCAGTCATATCCTATCACGTCCCATCTGTCATAATCCTCAGGCGTTACATTTTGATTTGCAGTTGCTATATATCCTTTTTCTGGATTAAAAATATTAGGTTTCTCAATTATCTCAATATAATCCTCCCATTCAAAATTTCCGTTTCCACTTACTGGAACAAGACCGCTATGAGTTTTTCTAATAGGAGCAATTCCTACGGCTTGCCATCCTATATCTCCATATTTGTCAGCCCAAACCATATTTTCTCCAGGAATATTAAAATAATTAGAAGCTTTTCTGTATTCTTCCCAATTTTTTGCTTGATCCATTCTAAGTGATGCTAAATAAGGCGACCCTCCAACCTCAGACCAAGCATTTTTTACAGCATATGCTTTATTTCTTTTTTCATCTATAAATGTTACTGGTCCATGAACTGAATAAAAAAGCTCAACGTTAACATTATCTTTGTCTTTTACAGCAATAGACTCATTTACTATTTTAAAGTTTCTCCACTTACCTTTATGCATGTATTGTAAATAATTATTTGGATTTAAATCATAGACATATAAATCCTCAGCATCTGTTCTAAAAACAGTTAACCCCCATGCCCCAACTCCATTATGTCCAATTGATATTCCAGGAATTTCAGGTTCACCTCCTCCAATCACATTCCAACCTGGTGCAACTAAATGGGCCATATACCGTAAAGATGGATTTGAAAGGGATCTATGAGGGTCATTTGCAAGTAATGGGAACCCATTAAATGATTTATTTCCAGAAATTGCCCAATTATTACTCCCGATCGAATACTCATCATTAATATGAATATGAGATTTAGAAAGAGTAATGTCATCTTCAGATTGATACTTATCTAAAATATAGTGTTTTTTAAACTCAATGGGTTCTCTATATGCATTATAGAGTCTTAATATATCATGCTTTAAATCCTCATAGGTTAGATCATTATCTAATCTTATATCCGGGTCTTTAGGGTGAAACCACATAAGTTCTTTAACTCTATCTTCACCAATCAGTGAAACAGCCCTACCAATATTTAGTTCCTGGTCGATATTCCCTAAAAGTCCTTGATGGCGTGAAATAACATCTTCATTAGTCCATTTCTCAGGCTTTATACCTAATAATTTAAATTCAAATGGAAGTTGAGATGGAGTCTCGTTAATTTCTTCTATATATTTATTTATCCCAGATACAAATGATGAAACAATTTCAAAACCATCTTCATGGTAGTGATTAAGTTCATCCACCATATTCCCTCTAAACTTAAAAAGTCTGGTACCTATATCTCTATCTAATTCATCTTCTCCTAAGATTTCTGATACCGTGCCAGTAGCTTGCCTTCTCCATATTTCAAATTGAAATAATCTATCCTTTGCAGCAAGGTATCCTTGCATAAAGAATAAATCATTCTGGTTATTTGCATATATGTGATTTATGCCATACTTATCTCTAAGAACTTCAACTTCATCAGATAATCCATCAATTAGGACTGAATTTGAACATGAATATAAGATGGCAGCAATAAATAGTAGAATAGGTTTTTTCATATTGTGGCTTTATTCTAAATTATCAAAAAAATATCTCTTGTGCTAATCTGAAAGTATTAGAGTGAGCTTCAATAATATTCTTTAATATCGAAGAATAACCTCCTCCCATTGAAACTTGGACAGGAATAGAGTTTTTATTACATATTTCAAGGACATACCTATCTCTTTTCTTACAACCCTCTATTGATAGCGATAATCTTCCAAGTTTATCATTTTCTAATACATCAACACCAGATAAATAAAAGATAAAATCTGGTTTAAATTTATCTATTTCTCTTGGTATAGTTTCCTTTAATACCTTAAGATATTCTTCGTCTTTTGTATTATCATTAAACTCTATATCCAAATCACTTTTTTCCTTTCTAAATGGATAGTTTTTTTTACCATGAAATGAAAGTGTAAATACATTAGGGTTTGAATTGAAGAGTGATGCAGTTCCATTTCCTTGATGAACATCAAGGTCAATAATCATTATTTTTTTTGCTAATTGTTCATTTAAAAGATAATTTGCTCCTATAGCTTGATCATTTAACATACAAAATGCTTCTCCTTTATTGTAAAATGCATGATGAGTTCCACCTGCAATATTCATTGATATTCCATTCTTAATTGAATAATGAATACCCTGAATAGTGCCATCTGCAATTTCCATTTCTCTTTCCACTAAATCCTTGCTTAATGGAAATCCGATTTCTCGTATTTCTTTTTTAGATAAATTAAGGGATGTAAATCTTTTAAAATATTCAACTTCGTGAGTTAATAAAACTATATTCTCATCAATTTTTTTTGGTTTAAAAAAATTATCACTCGTACAGGTATTTTCACGAATAAGCTGCTCAGGAATTAACTCATACTTAATCATAGGAAATCTATGATTCTCTTCTAGAGGGTATATATAATTTTCATTAAAGGCTATCTTAAGCATTGAGATAAATATAAAAAAAAAGACCTCACTAGGAGGTCTTTTTTATGACTTACATAAAATGTATTAATTATCAGAACTTAGCTCTGGAATTAACCTCATGTGTCGAATTCTTCTCTCTTCAACAGCAGCTTCAACTCTTGAACCATCTTGGTCATATGAGTCAGGCCCAAACATTTCATTATATTTTTCAATTAATGCTTGAAGTGGTTCGCCGTAATCAGATTGTTGGTCTTCAAAACCAGAGTGATCAAAAAATACAGCAACCCAGTTACCATCACATCCTGATGAACATGCTAATACTGTTGTTCTAGACATTTGAATTTCCATAGCATTTCTTGCCATAACTTGTCTTTCTCTAAATCTCCAGAAATCTTGACCTTTACCTTCTTTAACTTTATAAAATATTACTCTTCTAAGTAAATCTTCATTTGAAGGGTTTTCAGGAGACCAGGAAGCCCACCCAACTCTATTCCACATTGCAGTTCTAGAAGACTGGTCATTCTCTATATATTGAGACACATTTTTTGCCCAATAATCTAATTCATCTTGATAATCATTGTCGAAAGAAGCAGGATCACCTACTTGAGCTCTCCATATTTTACCTGCATTAGGTCCTGTAAGGATGTTGAAGGTATAGAATGAAGATCGTCCATCTTCATTGTTAAACATTTTGGTTTTCTTACCACCCCATTTAATGAAGTTGTCCATTTGACCATCCTTAACCTCTATGGTACGCGTCATTACACTTTGACTATTTAGTGTAATAGTTAGAATAAGAAATAAAATTGATAATAAATTTTTCATAATAATTTGTTTTAAATATTAATATTAATTGACAGGAGAAGAACTTAATTCAGGTAAGAACATAAGATCTCTTAATCTTTGGCCATTTGGCATTAATGAAGCTTCCATTTTACCCAAATCTTGTTCATATGAATCATTACCATATAATTCATTATATTTTTCAACTGCTTTTTCAATTTCTACATTACCTGCAGATTGATCTGCATAGTTTTTATAATTATAAAAAACAACTGCATTAGATCCGTTACATCCTGAAGCACACCACCATGTAGTCATGTTTGTACTAGTATTTGCCTCTTTGTGGGCATTAGCAAGTCTACCTCTAAATTTCCAGAAGTCATCAGCTAGAGTAGGATCAAAATTATAAAAAAGAGCTCTAACTAGAGGTTTTAACTCATTTGATTCAGGTTCATATGAACCACCAGTAGCTTTCCCCCATCTTCTAACTGCTCCAGAAGTATGTAGATCACCAACAGTTTTCTGCCAGTATGCATTACCCTCAGTATCAACATCATCAAGTCCTGCTATATTTTCTGCAATTTGGACTCTCCATAAATCTTGTGCGTTAGCACCACTTAATATTTGAAAGGTATACCATTTAGCATCATCAGCTCCACTATTAAACATCTTTGTTTTTTTAGCAACACCTTCCATCATCTTTTCCATTTGCCCTGGCTTTACATCCAGAACTCTAGTCACAGCAACTTGGCTACTAGCGACAGAAAAAGATAGTATTGTAATTAGTAAAAATAATTTTCTCATTTTAATTAGTTTAGGTTATAATTCATAAATGTAAGTTATACTAATGATTTTTATGTTAACTAATTGTAAACAGTTTAGAATGATTCTAACTAAGAAAAATTAATTTAAAAAGTTAATATGTTGATAATCAACATCAAGAAAATAATTATAAGAATTAAAAAGCTAAAATTTTTGACAGGATCTTTCATTTTTTTAATTTTTTTTCAATTAAAAACTTCCATATCAAAAGAAATAACATTGTAAAGATTAAAAATTTAATATCTATTGAATCTCCATAATTTAAAAAGTCTCTCATGTTAATCTTCTATGATAAATGTAGTTGTATTAAGAGTGTCTAATTCGATTACTTTGTTGTTTAAATTTACCTCTAGATATACAAGAGTTGCAGTTTTTTTTTTAACATCTAGATTTAGTGAGAATAAGGCCCTATCCTGATCCTCAATTACTCCAGCGAAAGTACCACTCTTAACAAAATTAATATTTGTATTAAGTCGTGAATCATAATATCCACTAAACTTTGTTAATGTGGGTAGGTTAGTTTTTATCAATATACCCTTTTTATTAATCTCTAGTGTTCCTTTGATATTAAGGTTATTATAATTTATTCCATTGTCTCTGTAGACCTTTATTTTGTATTCTCCAATTAAATTAGCTTCTGATAAATATTCTCCAATTTGTCTGTCCGCTTTATACCTGTAATACTCATCTTCATCAATAAAATTGAAATAATCTCTAAAATAGTTAGAGTATATTTTGTCTGAGGCTAGTACTTCCAATTTTTTTCCAGAAAATTCCCATTTTGCTAATTTTTGAACTTCTTTATAATCACCTTTTAATATCAAGTATGATCTGTACTTATTTTTATTCTCACTTTGTTCAAGTAACCAATGAATACTATCACCTTTTATTACAGTATACCTATTTCCATAATGAGATATTATATCTTCAATTTCACCTTTAATTTCATAATCTTGAAATTTTAGACTTGCGTACATATTATTAAAATCAATAAAATATTCAAAGTCATTCAAATCATAATACTTTTGAGACCAAGAATTAAAAGTTGTCAAAAAAAATAATATTGAGAATATTAAGTTCTTCATTTTAAAAAGTATTTTAATATTACGATTAAAAATAATATTAACCCGGTTGATATTAGGATGTAAGGGTTAATAAAATTGTTAAGAAGTTTAGCAAAAATCATTAAAGCCAAAATATTTAAAGTAATAGATAATAGAACTAATATTGTTAAATAAATATCTTTCATAATAAAATTAACTACAATTTTAGGATATATTTGTTTATAGTTAATTACCCATTTTAATTTTAATGACAAATTCTAATTTAAAAAATATATTTGGATCTTCTTACACAAATGATTTCTTTTTGAATGGAAAGAAATTTTCAAAATCTTTGCAACAGGATGGGATACTAATTTTTAAATCATTTATTGGAAATGATGGGATAAATTCTTTACAACAAGAAGCAAAGAAATTAAAAGATTTTTCTTATAAGAGTACATCAGAATATAATGTTTATGTTTCAGAATATGATTCATCTTTTTCAATTAACAGTGCTAGAAATAGGATGATGTCAACCTCAAAGAAATGTGTTCCAAACGATTTAATTCCAAGTGATTCAATTCTTCAAAAAATATATGATTCAAAAATAATAAAATCCTTTTTTAAAGATATCCTAGGTAAAGAAGAACTTCACCCATACTCTGATCCCCTATCTAGTATTAATATTAATTATTATGACAAAGGCGATGCCTTAGGATGGCATTTTGATAATTCGGACTTTACTATTACATTACTTATAAAGAACTGTGAAAAAGGCGGTATGTATGAGTTTTTTAATGATATGAGATATGTAAATGGCAAGGAAAATTATGATTTTGTAGAAGAAATATTAGATAATAAGGTTAAAGGAACTGTTGTAAATACCTTTGAAGGAGATTTAATGATATTTAAAGGAAATAAATCTATACATCAGGTAACTGCAGTAGAAGAAGGAGAGAGGATATTAGTAACATTTAACTATAACGAAACTTCAGGTGTAGCCCTTTCTGAAAAATCTAGAAAGACTTTTTTTGGAAGAATAAAATAAATTAATACCTCCTAAGAGGCCTTAATCATTTATTCAGGAACAGTTCTTTGCTGCTCATATACATTAAAATTTACAATTTTACCTTCACTAATAACTGCATCATGAACCTGATAAAAATTTGTTTCTTCTCCATTAATAGTAAAAGTCATCTGATGACCTGAAGTAACATAATTGTTAAATTCTCCTGTTTCAGTGTTTTCTCCAGTATTATTAATAAACCATTGAGGTGACCATTTTACATCTGTTGCTGCAACCCATTCTTTCAGAAACTCTATATGAGCTTCATTACCTTTAATATATTGACCGGCTGGACCCCATACTTCAATATCATCTGAATTCATTTGAGATATTTTATCATAATCTCTGTTATTATGAGCAGCTAAATATTCAACCCATACTTCAGTATTATCAGATGCTAACGTTATGTCAGATCTATCTCCATCTGCTCCAATGCTAAATCCTATAATTACAGGAGAATTGTCTGGTGTATCACAAGAAAAAGAAATCAAATAAATTGTCGTAAGTAATATATATATTTTGTTCATTTTTTTATATTTTTTAATTCTATTAAAGTTAGTTATAATTTTTAGGTGATTTTCTCTTTTTTGATTTTTTTTCATATGCATACCCTAGATTGTACAATAGCTGTTCCTTAAACGATCTAGTAATGAATGTAATGTTAGTTGGCTGACCATCCTTTTGATATCCCATAGGAACTGTTAAAGCGGGAAAATGAGCAGCAGCAGCAATTCCAGCCATATCATTATCAACAGATATAAATACATCAAAATCATTATCGTCCATTATTTTGTTCAAGAATTTATTAGCCTCTACTTTTGTTATCTTTTTCATCTCAACTAAACTTGAATCAGTAACTGTGTCATAAACAATCTCATTAAATAAATGTTGATTATACGGGGCATGCAAAATGATATTTTCATTATTGAATTTAACTATATCATCAATATCTTTAATAACTAAATCCTTATTAGCATGTTCTAATATATACTTAGGTAAATCACGTTTCATATCTGAAGTTAAAATTTTTCTAAAGTAGGGTAAGATGATTTTATTAGGTTCAAACGATTTAGTTTTGATACCAATCGCATTAAGATCTTTAACTGCATTACTGAAAATAGAATTATTTAAATACTCAGATGAAAAACCAATTTTGACTTTAGATGTATTAAAATTTTTCATTTTATTTAAATCTATTTTCTTTGATAAAAAACTTAACTCATCATTTTTGTCAAAACCTATTAATGAATTATATATTAATGCGTTATCATATACATTTTTTGTCATAGGTCCTACTGTATCAAAAAAACTAGATATAGGAATGACGCCAGTCCTGCTAATACTCCCAACTGTAGGCTTGAGTCCTACTAAAGAATTTTTTGATGATGGAGATAAAATTGATCCTGATGTCTCTGATCCCAATGCGGCAACCGCAAAATTTGCAGCTATTGAGACTCCACTGCCTGAACTAGATCCTCCAGATTCAAACTTTTTTCTTCCATATGGATTTAATGTCTGACCACCGATTGAACTATATCCAACAGGACATGGCCTACAAAAATAGTAAGCCCACTCACTCATATTTAATTTACCTAAGATCAGGATATCTTTTTCTTTTAATTGTTCTACAACGAAAGCATCTTCATCAACTAAGTTGTTTGAGAGAACTGATGCACCTGCTGATGTAATCATATTTTTAACATTTATATTATCCTTTATTAAAATAGGCATGCCATAAAGTAAATTAGTAGCTTCCTTTTTATCCATCCTTTTTGCTTGATCAATAACATTAGGATTAAGAGATATAATGGAGTTGAGGTAAAATTCTTTATCCATTTCAAAAAGGTAAATTCGATAAATAAAAAACTTTACTAATTTTTCATAGCTTAAGTTTTTATTTAAAATTTGACTCTGTATAAAGCTAATGTCTTTATTTAAAATTAATTTTTTAAGTGAATCATATTCTGTAGTATCATATGATCTTATAAAACTATGGAAGGGTTCAAAAATATCATTCTTATTTCTAAATATAGATTGAATTCTTTTATATCTCATTCTTTCAATTTCATGGTTTGAGTTATACTCAATCTCATCAACTTCATCATAATTTTCCCAAGTTATAATATTGTTGTTGTTGCAAGAAGTCGATAAAAAAATCATCAAAATTACTTTAAATTTTTTCATTATAAATTATTTATTTTTTTGAATTTCAAACTTATAAAAATTCCAATTAATGATGATAATACAAGAATAAGATAGATGAATTGATGCCCTCTAATTCCATCATAATTATCCAATAGATAACCGTATAATGGAGTGGCAAAAATATCTGGAGTATATCCAATAATAGATACAATTCCAACTGCAGTTCCAATTAATGATATAGGAATATCACCATTTTTTAGTATTGAAAAATATAAGCCTCTTATCGAATATGTTCCAACCGCAACAATTATTAGTGATAATATAAACAATGAATTAAGTCCAGCTACAATTATACCTGAAGAAAATAATATAGCACCAATTAACATTATCATGAATCCACCAATAATAACATTAATGTTACCAGATTTATCTGCAAATAAGGCAATAGAAATACAAGCTAATGGTCTTAAATATTGTTGATAAGCTCCAATTTTTGCAGCCTCAATTTGGTCAAACAACATTATCTCCGAGGCATATAAAGAGTAAATGTCAGTTATTTTATAACCCATATATGCAGTTAATATTATTAGTCCAATCAAAATAATTGATTTAGATTTTATTAATTTTTTCATATCTCTTAGATTTCCAATTCTTGCATCATTTTTGACCTCTATATTTAAAGAAATGAAAACATAAACACCTGTCATAAAAACAATAAACGAAGATACGCCAATCACATATCTAAATGCATTTTGTTTTTCTTGAATGGTTGAGGCTGAAATATCACCAACTACAACAAAAGAAAAAATTAAAACACCTATTATTCCTATAGATGAAGCAACAATTCCTCTTCCTGCATCTAGAAAGCTAAATGTTTGTCCTTGTTTATATAAACCACCAATAATTGAAGTTGCCTTAATCATAGGTGCCCAAAAAAGATAAACAGTGGTAAATCCCCAATAAGCAAAAAGGAACTGCATTGAATAATATGATGGATAAGTCATCATAAAAACCCCTCCCAGCGAAGTTAATATTAATGAATATGATAGTAATCTTCTAGGAGAATATTTATCAGCTAAAGCTCCTCCTAAAATGTAAGAAAAGAAAGCTACAAAACCATAAGTTGAAAACAATGTTCCAAGGTCTAAATTTGATAGATTAAATACTTCTAAAAATGTAGGTCTAAAAATTCTTGCTAGAACATATGGTAATATATATATTGATTCAGCGGCTAGAATTAATGTAAAAAGATATTTATAGTATTGATTTTTAATGATTAATTAGCTTTTTGTTAAGATATAATATTTTAATTTATTAATAGTTTTAAAGATGATTAAAATACTTTACAACTTGTTGTTATCTTCAATGTCTTTGATATTACTTTCATGTTCAAAAGAAGATGTTTCTCTATTTTATGATGAGGTTATTGGTAAAATTTTTGTTAGAGTTGATCAAATTGAGTCAATGAATAAATCAATTGATCAAATAGATCCATCAGAATATGCTTTTGTAAAAAACTTCAGTCCTGAAAAAGGCCACACAGTTATGTATTTTGTTGAAAGTAGCCAAACTTGCACAATTTTTAATGCATGGTTTCAAATGAATATCTTGAAGCATACCGCAAAGGTAGTTGAAGCAAATGTAAAGCATGGAAAAATATACGACTTAAAGGATCACAAAGTTAAATATGAAATTATTCAAAACACCCCACTTAGAGTAACATATAATCTAGCTAATGGAACACAAATAATTGTTGAAGAAATAGAAAGAGAATTATTCTTCAAAGCAAAGGAAAGTTGGGTGTACAAATCAAGAAATACAGTTGATACAACTTTTTCAAGATGTTCTAATATTAATTTAGATTAAACATTTAATTTCAAATCATTAATTTAAGTAGCTCATCTGAATTTATAATTTTTGCAAATTCATCTTTTAAACTTGCAATTGAAGCTTTATAAATGATTTCACAATCAATTTCATTCCCATCTAATCCGAGTGTGTTATAACATGCTGTTGAATCTGAAATTAGATAAGTTTCATATCCTAAATTACCAGACATTCTAACTGTTGTTGATATACAGTGATTTGTAGTCATCCCAATAATTACAAGAGTTTTAATTTTCGATTTTCTTAAAATTTCATTTAGTCCTGTTCCAATAAATGCACTATTTACTTTTTTTGTTAAAACTAATTCATTTTTGATTGGTTTAACATGATCATTGAATTCAAATCCCGGTTTTGATTCATGGAGCATCGAGCAGGGGTTTACAGAGCTGTGTCTAACATGAATTATTTTTAAATTAAGTTCTCTCCATTTTTCTAAAATTTTACCACAGATAAGTTCAGCATCATTATTATTTCTTTTTTTTCCTGGGTAATCTTTGTCTAAAAAAGCTTTTTGAATATCTACAAGTAACAAGGCAGGATTTTTATTAATAAATTCCATGATTGAATAAATTGTTTTTAACTTAAAGCTAAATATATTGAAATTGAATCAATTACTTAAAATTCATGCAATTTGGAATCCTGAAGTGTATCATGGATGGTAGAATTGATGATAGCATGAAAGCCCATATAAAGGTTAAATTACTAGATAAAAAACTTAATAAAGTTATATTAAATGATACCGCTAAATCTTCAGGGATTGAGGTTGCTGGTAACTTTAAAAAATTAATTAAATAATCAATTAATTTTTTTCTAAATTAGGGGTACTCACAATAACAATAAATAATAAATAATGAATGAAATAGAAATTTTAAATTATGCTCAAATGAATTTTATTCAAAATGGGCTTTATATGGTAGCTTTTACTGCTTTTGTATTCATCACATTTAGACTAATAAGGTTTCAAAGAGAGCAGAATGCAAATCTCCTTGGAAAAGTTTTAGTAACTGTATTTGGACTCTGTACTGTATTTTTTGGTTATAATGTTTTTTCATTTTTATATGTAAATCAACTAGGTCAATCATATAGACTATCTGAACTTCAATCTTCTGGAATTGAATTATCTGCATTATCTCAAAATTGGATTGACTATATTGGTTATACAATAAGTGATGGACTTCCTATTCCTTTTAGTCCAGAGCCTGCAGCATATATATTTTTGATTACACTTGCCGTTATGATTATAGCAGGGGTTTGGGTTAATCTTTCAAAGGATTAAATTGATATTAAGCTATGCCCTCTTGCAAGCGCTTAAAGAACATAAAAAATAATAAAAAAGTAGTGAAAAACACTACCCAATATTACAAATAGGTGCCATAATGTATGATAATATTTTTTTTCGATTGAATAAAATATTGTGCCAATACTATAACTTAGTCCACAAAGAACTATCAAAACAATCCCACCAAAGTCTATAATTTTGAATAGGGTTCTAATATCAATTATAATTATCCATCCCATAATAAGATATAGAGCTAAAGAAAATTTTTCAAACTTACCAGTGTAGACTAATTTAAATATGGTACCAAAAATTGCAATTGAAGATACTGCAATAAATATATAAATACCAGACTTGTCAAGGAGTGTTATTAAGCATACCGGTGCATATGAACCAGCTATTAAATAATATATACTAATATGGTCAAATGTTCTGAGTTTTTCTTTAAGAAGGGGCTCAGATACATAATGATATAGTGTTGATGATAAGTAAACACTAACAAGTCCAAATCCAAAAAAAAGAATACTTAATAAACTCAAAAATGGTAAGTCATTATTTGTATAAAATAAAAAGGTAACACCCATAATTGATCCTAAAAGACCTACAAAATGAGTAATAGTATTCAAAAATTCTTCGTCTCTAAATATATTCATTTATAAGTGTAAACATAAACATTACAATTCTAAAAGACTCTAAAAAAGTATAATTAACATAGAATTATAAAATCCGTAACTTTATAATTGAACTTTAAACAAATGAAGACTAAATCAGAGATAGTTGACAATTGGCTCTTAAGATATACAGGGCTGGAGCTTGAAAGACATCTTAAATTTTAATTTTTATAAATGAGGATTCTACTTGTTTTTTTTTCCTTGTTGGTTATTAACTGTAGTAAGGAAGCCTCTTATTATTCTGAAAAGGAATTAGATGATGGTTTTTATAAAGAGATTTTAAATAATTCATTTATTTTTTATGAAGGTAAAGCATCCTACAATATTAATCATAATGGTCTTAGGAGAGAATACATTATGTATATTCCGCCAAATATTGAGTCAAGGGAAAACCTTCCAGTAATATTTAATTTTCATGGATATCAAGGTCAAGCAAATCAATTCTTCAACCAAACTAATCTAATTGATATAGCTAATGCAAATGGAGTTGTTTTGGTTTATCCACAAGGAGCTTTACTTGATGGAGGTGCTACTCACTGGAATGCTGCTCCAAAAAACTCTTCTTCAAATTCTTTCATAAATAAAAGTAATGTAGATGATATTGGGTTTTTTATGACCTTACTAGAAGAAGTAAATCAAAATAATATTCTTGATCTTAATAGGGTATATGCAATTGGATACTCTAATGGAGGTATGTTTTCTCATTTCTTAGCCTGTAATACTGATAATGTGTTTGCTGCTATTGGTGATGTGGCTGGAACAATGCTAATAGATACTTACAATAATTGTAATCCATCTTCACCGGTACCTGTTCTAAAAATTCACGGTACATCTGACAATGTAGTAGCTTACAATGGTTTTGAGCAGCAAGGCTTCAAGACTGTTAGTGAAGTTGTTGATTTTTGGAAAATAAATAACAAATCTAATGATGAATTTTTTTTTAACAGTATGAAAAGTAATTCCTGGGCTAATTATATGGGGCCTATTGACTTTGAAAAATATACTTACGAGTCAAGTCAAAATAATTCAACTGTAGTTCACTATAAAATGCTAGGAGGACGACACTGGTGGGACTATAGTTTGGATAATAATTTAAAGACAAGCTCATTGTTATGGGAATTCTTCTCTAAACATTCTAAAGAATAATATCTTTATCTTAATAATAACAATTTAAAAATGGAAATCCCTGAAAGATTAAAATTTGAGTATCTTCTTGCACTTGATATGCATATTGAGAAAGTTAGAAAAGGGAATAAGGAAGTTTCAATGAAAAAGATTTTCGAAATTACTAAGGAAATTGCTGATTTAGGTTTTGGTGAAAATGATATTCACAAAATAACAAAAGATGAGGATCTTTATATTAAATATGAAGAATGGAAAAAATCTAATACTAATTAATTCATGAGATTTTTACAAATAATTCTTTTATGCTCTATTTTCTATGGTCTTTATTCAATTATAACTAATGATTTTAGTGGTATAATTTGGTTAATTGGTGGGGTTTCTTTTTTCTTTTTAAGCAATAAATGGTTGAATAAATGAAAATACCTAAAGAATTGATCTTTGAATATTTGCTTTCACTTGAAAACTATACAGAGTCTCATCCTAGCATAAAAGATATTACATTAAGGGAAGCCTTAGATACACAAAAAAAAATTATTAATTTGGGCTTTTCAGATAAAGATATTATTAATATGAAGAGTGATAAATTGATGTTGGAATATAAATTATGGAGAAAAGAAACAGGTCAGTAGCATTTTTTATTAACTATACACTACCTTTAAAACTTTTACAAAAAACTTAAAATGAATAATTTATTATCGATTGATTCTGTTTCAAAGTATTATGGAGAGTTTACAGCTCTAAATAAAGTCTCTATTAATGTAAAAGAAGGCTCGATATTTGGTCTTCTCGGTCCTAATGGTGCTGGTAAGACTACCCTTATTAGAATTATAAATCAAATTACTCAACCGGATGAAGGTCAAATATTATTTAATAAAGAACCATTAAATATTAAACATGTAAGCGATATTGGATACTTACCTGAAGAAAGAGGATTATATCCAAAGATGACAATTGGTGATCAAGCTGTTTACCTTGCACAATTAAAAGGTTTGGATAGGGCTACTGCAAAGTCTGAATTAAAAAGGTGGTTTGATAAGTTTGAAATTGTAGATTGGTGGAATAAAAAAGTTACAGAACTCTCTAAGGGAATGGCTCAAAAAGTACAGTTTATAGTTACTGTTCTTCATAAACCTAAGCTCTTAATATTTGATGAACCATTTTCAGGTTTTGATCCAATTAATGCAAATTTAATAAAAGATGAAATCCTTGATTTGAGGAAACAGGGTGCTACAATAATTTTTTCCACCCATCGAATGGAATCTGTTGAAGAACTATGTGAGGAGATTGCCTTAATCAATAAATCAAATAAAATTCTAGATGGAAATTTAGATGATATAAAAACTAAGTTCAAATCAAATATTTATGAAGTTGGTGTTAATGCGCAGAAACCAGATTTACTTAAAAATAATTTAGAGTCTAAATTTGAAACCTTTAAACCATCATTCAAAACAATTGGTGAAAACTTAAAGCTAAACGTAAAATTAAATGATAGACAAAGTTCTGAGGAATTATTAAATATTTTAAACAACCAGTCCAAGGTTATTCACTTTAAAGAAGTAATTCCTAGTGCAAATGAAATATTTATATACTCTGTTGAAAACAATTAATATGCAACATTTTTCAATCATAACAACAAGAGAATATTTAAATAAAATTGGAAATAAATCCTTTATTTTAATGACTATTTTATTGCCAATAATACTTGCTGGGATCGGCTTTTTATTAGCGTTTCTATCATCTATTAATAATGATAAATCAAAATCTATATCAGTAGTTGATAATACTGGATACATTTTTGAGAGACTTGATTCAACTAACGATATAAAATATAATTTAATTGACACAAGTTCATTAGAAGATGCTAAGATTATTTCTAAAAATAATTCTGATTATGGTCTTCTTTACATTTATAATTTTCAAACTCCTGAAAAGGTAGCTGAATCAATTGTTTTTATAACTAATGATTCTCCTTCTTTTAGTACAATTGATAAAATTGAATCTGAACTTGAAGCAATCTTAACAAATGAAAATTATAAAATTGAGGGAATTGATATTAACCAAATTAACTCATCAAAGATTCTGATCAATTTATTTCAAGAGAGTTTTGATGGAAAAGAGACTAGTAGAACTGACGGATTAGTCTCACTCATATTTGGCTTTTTTCTTGGATTTTTATTATACTTCTTCATTTTTGCATATGGGAGTATGATAATGATGAGTGTAATGGAGGAAAAGACTAATAGAATTATCGAAATTATTATTTCTTCCGTCAAGCCATTTAATTTAATGACTGGAAAAATTATAGGTGTATCTCTTGCTGGACTAACTCAAGTATTTATTTGGATGGTAATGTTCTTTGCTTTTTCATTTATTTTCTCATCAATTTATGGAATTTCTTCCTCTTATGATACAGGTGAGATAATGCTTTCATCTGGTAATGCTAGTGGTTTATCATCTTTTACCCTTGAAATGATTTCTGCATTTATGAATTTACCATTAGCTAATATTTTTATTGCATTTATTCTTTATTTTATAGGTGGTTATTTACTTTACGCTGCAATTTTTGCTTCAATAGGAGCAGCTATTGATAACCAAGCTGATGCTCAACAATTTATGCTTCCAATAACAATCCTAGTTATTATTGCATTGTATGTTGGAATATTAACTGTTCCAGAAGATCCTAATGGAATAGTTGCTCAAATCTTCTCCTACGTCCCTTTTACATCTCCAATCGTAATGCTAATGAGGATACCAAATGGTGTCCCTATTTATGAACAGATAATTTCACTAACACTTCTTTTCTCATCTGTTATATTTATGATTTGGGTAGGAGCTAAGATTTATAGAATTGGAATTTTAATGTATGGAAAAAAGATTACATACTCGGAAATTATAAAATGGTTAAAGTATTAACTTTACTAACAAAACAAATAAATAGTTTAAAATGACTAGAGGAGAATTTGAAAAACATATTGAAAAGCAAACTATTGATCCTAATCAAAAAGAAGATTATTGGATTCTTTATGATAAAATATATGAGCCACTATCTCCGCTTACGTATAATCAAAAAGCAAATTTATTGTTAGCAGAGTTAAGAAAATTAAAGAAATCAAATTAACCTAAAATATTGAAATGTATAATGCTGAAATAAATAAGGTAATAAGAAATAGAAAAACAGTCTATCCAACAGAATTTTTAAGACAAGAACTTTCTGAAAAATTAGTAAAAGAGATACTTATAAATGCAACTTATGCACCAACTCATAGAATGACTCAACCTTGGCACTTTAAAGTATATAGAGGGAAATCTAAAGATACTCTTTGCAAAATAATCAATAAGATTGATAAAAAAAATCATTCTGAAATCAAGATAAATAAGTTTATAGAAAAAATAAGGTTATCTGATACCGTAGTGTCAATTATTCTGACAAGAGATTCAAAAGAACTTGTTCCAGAATGGGAGGAAATAGCTGCTGTATCTATGGCAGTTCAGAACATGTGGTTATCATGCTATGTGAATAATATTGGATCTTATTGGAGTACTCCACAATTAAAAGATGATTATGCAAGACAAATTAATTTAGATATCAATCAAAGATCCTTGGGTTTCTTTTTTATGGGTAGATACAACCATAGAGAGACTAGTAAATTAAGAGATGACATTACTCAAAAAGTTGAATGGGTAAAGAACTAGATATAAAAGCGTACAGATAATAAAAACCTAAAAATGAAAAAATTTTTACTAATAACATTTATAATTTTTGGTTGTTCCAACTTAAACGAAAAGTCAAATGAGATTGGTTCAATTTCAATATTAAATTATCCTGAGGAACAAGAACTTGAAAGATGGATTAAAATAGATTCTGGATATAAAAGGGTTTTTCAAGTGAGAAAATATTTTGAGTTTTTTGTTAATGATAGTTTCTTTGAAGATGAAGAAAATATATCTGAATTTAATGAGCTTAAATGGTCAACATTGTTAGAATACCAAAATAGATATTTTGACTTGTTAGATGAATTTAAAGAATATATTGATCAGGAGGAAAAGTTAACTAAATTTGTCGATTCAGTAATAATGGCTGAATACCCTAAAATAAATGACTTTACTCAGAAGATATTTAAGCTAGGTTCAAATTAAAATTTATAAATGAAAAATTTAATTAAATTTTTTAGTTTACTGTTTATCTTCAGTTGTAATAATATGAATACAAATCCACCTATTGCCAAAAAAATTGAAAAAAAATTAGAAATCCATAATGATCTTAGAGTTGATAATTATTATTGGCTAAAAGAAAGAGAAAACCCTGATGTGATATCATATCTAGAAGAAGAAAATGAATACAAGGAATCATTGCTAAAATCTACTAATAAATTTCAAGAAACCTTATTTAATGAAATGAAGAGTAGGATTAAGAAAGATGATAGTTCAGTTCCTTATTTTTTAAATGATTATTGGTATATAACTAGATATGAGAAAGGTAAAGAATACCCTATCTATACCAGAAGATACATGGATATTGATTCAGAAGAAGAAATATTATTGGACGTCAATAAGTTAGCAAAAAAATATAGTTACTATCAAGTGTCTGGAATTAGTGTAAGCCCAGACAATAAAAAACTTGCCTTTGGAGTAGATACTTTATCAAGAAGAATTTACACAATTAAGGTTAAAGATCTTGCAACTGGTGAAATGTATCCAGATCAAATCAACGGAGTAAATTCATATACAACATGGGCTGCAGATAGTCAGACTATGTTTTATGCAGGAAAAGATTCACAAACCTTAAGGTCTGATAAAATCTTTAGACATGAGTTAGGCTCTGAGCAAGACAAAGATGTATTAGTTTATGAGGAAACTGATGAAACCTTTTCAACTTTTGTTTATCCTTCAAAGTCAAGAGATTACATTATGATTGGATCAAGCAGTACAATGTCAAACGAATATAGATTTTTGTCAGCTAATACTCCAATTGACTCATTTAGTTTAATTCAAAAAAGAGAGAGAGGATTAGAATACTCTCCTTCCCATGTTGGAGATGAGTTCTTTATTCTAACCAATCAAGATAAAAGCACGAATTTTAAACTTGTGAAAACACCTATCTCATCTCCAAACAAATCAAATTGGATTGATGTTATTCCTCACAGGGAAAATGTACTTATTGAAGATGTTGATTTTTTTAATGATTTTATGGTAATTGCAGAGAGAATAGATGGTCTTTTAAAATTAAGAATTAGGACATGGGGTGGAAAAGAGGACTATTACTTAGGTCAGGATAGTAAGCTAGACTATAAAAATGACACATACTCATCTTCAATTGGATATAATCCAAATTTTAATACAAATTTATTGAGATATAATTTCACATCCTTGACAACCCCTAACACTATTATTGATTACAACATAAATACTAAAGAGGAAAGAGTTATAAAACAACAAGAAGTTATAGGTGGATCTTTTAGTTCAAGTAATTATACATCTGAAAGAATTTTTGCTAATGGTCATGATGGTGTTCAAATACCAATATCAATTGTCAGGCATGTTAAAACAGATTTAACCCCAAATACACCTATTCTTCAATATGGTTATGGATCATATGGGTATACAAGAGATGCATCATTTTCGTCAATAAGATTAAGTCTTCTGGATAGAGGTTTTGTTTTTGCAATAGCTCATGTAAGAGGAGGGGAATATCTTGGCAGACCTTGGTATGAGAATGGCAGGATGTTAAATAAAAAAAACACATTCAGGGATTTTATTAGCTGTTCTGAATTCTTGATTAAAAATAATTTTACATCTAAAGAGCATCTTTATGCTGAGGGAGGCTCTGCTGGAGGTTTATTAATGGGGGCGATTATGAATATGGCCCCTGAGTTATATAATGGAATCATAGCTGCGGTTCCTTTTGTTGATGTATTAACGACAATGTTAGATGAAACTATTCCACTTACAACAGGAGAATGGGATGAATGGGGTAATCCAAATGATAAAGAGTATTATGAATATATGAAGTCATATTCTCCATATGATAATATTAAAGAGATGGAATATCCAAATACACTTGTTACGACTGGACTTCACGATTCTCAGGTACAGTATTGGGAACCTGCAAAATGGGTTGCAAAATTAAGACAATATCATAAAGGAGATAATCTAATATTACTTCATACCAATATGGATACTGGCCATAGTGGATCATCTGGTAGATTTGAAGCTTTAAAGGAAGTTGCGATGGAGTTTGCCTTTTTATTTATGTTAGAAGGTATTAATAAATGATAACAGTAATTATTTAACTAAAAGTTTATTAATGTTGTCAATTGTGATTTTTAAAACGATTTGATGCACAGAATCTTTTGGATTCATCATCTCTATGTCTAACCTCTTTAATAAATCCGCTATAGTGTTTTCTTTTGTCATTGATATATATTTTTATTCTTCTATAATATATTTAAGAGCATCAAGGGCCATTAAACTAGCGCTATGATCAATTTCAGGGACTTCAATTTTAATCCAATTGAATATTGCATTAATAGATTCTGCCTTTGTTAAAGACTTTTGATAAAAAAAATTACCTCTATCATATCTATTTAGTCCCTGAAGGTCAACTACGTCATTATGCCTTAGTCCTGAGGAATTTGGATTATTGTCATTTTCTCCAAGATGGACATAGAGTTTCTTTGAAAAAGCATCTGTCAGTGTAGAATCATTTAATTGGCTATTAAATAATCCATATGGAAAATCAAAACTACTATCAGGTACAGTATACCATCCCGCATTAGATGAAATACCAACATTTAATTTACTGTTTGGAAGATATAGTATAAACCTGTGAAGAAATTGTGCGCCAGCAGAATGACCCCAGGCATTGTAACTTGTTTGGTTTCCCTGAATTTCATTAACTATATAATCAAATATTTGATCAATTATTGAAATTGTCCAAGTATCAGGTGAATTATAGGTATCTATACTAGGGTTGTCACCATCCTCAAATATATTTGCAAGATTATATTTATCTCCTCCCTCATAATTTATATCATCAAATTCTGGAGCAAAAACCATAAAATTATTTTCATTTGCCATCTCGATCCAATAATTTCTGTAGCTAGAAGCATTTCTGCTAGCCCCATGAAACGAAAATAAAATAGGAAGATTTTTTATATCTCCATCTGGTATATGATAAAAAATGCTTAAAGGTTTGTTGCTTAAGCTACCAATAGGAGTAAAAGTGAAGGATTCGGTTGAATTACTATTTAGAGTATTATCTTGAACAGAAACAACTTCTTGAGATATACTTTGTTCAATAATATTATTTTCTTCAACAATATTTGTTACCTGTGGACTCTCATAAACATCCTTATCTGATGAGCAGCTTATAAGGATTGATAGAAAAAGTAAATAGAATTTTTTTATACTGACAAACTTCATTTATATGAATCTAAATATTTATCTAATAAATTTATAATTTTAAAAATTAATTTAGAGTATTATTTTCAACTCTCTGTTTATCATTAATACAGTGGTTAATTAATTTCTTAAATTAGATTAATTAAATGAGAATTGTAAGAAATTTTTTTAATCAATGAATCTAGTTATTAAATCATACGCTGACGTAATTAAATAAAAAATAAAATACTATGAAAAGAAAAGTAAATGCAATTTGGATAGGGGGTGGTGCAGATGGAAATGGTCTTCTTTCAGCTCAAAGTGGAGCATTTGAGAAAATGCCATATAGTTTTAAAACAAGATTTGAGAATGATGAAGGAAAACTTGGTACAAATCCAGAGGAACTCATTGCTGCAGCTCATGCAGGATGCTTTAATATGAAACTAAGTTTTGTGTTAAATGAGGCAGGCTATAGTCCAGAAGAATTAAATACTGATGCGGTATTGACTTTTGAAGATGGAAAAATTATTTCAATTGAACTTAATCTAAGTGCAAAGGTGCCAGGAGTATCTATAGAAGAATTTGAGGAATTAGCAGAGGATGCAAAGATGAACTGTCCTATTTCAGGAGTACTTAATTGTGATATAACTTTAAACCCATCATTAATTTAAATTCAATAACCCAAATTTTATTATGAAAACCGTTTTAGTAACTGGAGGTTCATCATTTATTGGAAAACATTGTATTGCTGAGCTTATTAAGTCAAATTATCAAGTAAGGACAACAATAAGAGATATTAATAAATCAGATGAAATTAAATTAGAAATTGAAAAATTCTTGAAAAAAAAAGTCAGTATAGATTTTTATCAAACTGACTTAAATCAAGACGAGGGATGGAATGACTCAATTATAGGTTGTGATGCTATTTTTCATGTAGCAGGGCCATTTCCACTTTCATTTCAAGGCGATGAAAATGATCTTATCTCACCGCATGAAAAAGGAACACTTCGAATTTTACAACATGCAAAAAAAAATTCTGTTTCAAGAATTATCATGACATCCTCTGTTGCATCGGTTTATATGACAAAAAATTTAGATACGAATATTAATGAATCATGCTGGACTGATACATCAAATAAAGATTTAGACGCATATACAAAGAGTAAAACATTAGCTGAAAGGTCCGCTTGGGATTATGTCTCAAAATTCAATTCAATTGAATTGACAACTATTCTTCCTCCTGTAGTTTTAGGCCCAGGTATAGGGAAGTATATAAAGAGGGGTTCACTTGAGTTCTTCTCCATGATGATTAATAGAGAAATGCCTGTAGCTCCCCCATTTAAGATGGGAATAGTTGATGTAAGGGATGTTGCTAAAATGCATGTTGCAGCTTTAAAAAATAATAATTCAATAGGAAAAAGATTTATTGTTTGTCAGAATACGTATTGGGTTAAAGACTTTTGTAAAATGGTAAATAATCACGGACATAATGCCCCAACTTTTAGTCCACCAGTTTTTTTAGTCAGGTTTTTGGCAAATTTTGACAAAACAATTAAACCTATAAAAAACTTATTAGGACTTGACATAAACATTGATTCTAGTCTTGCTAAAGATATATTGAAATATAATCCTATTCCAATTGAAAAAACAATTGAGGATACATCCAATTATTTTAAAACTTAACTAAGTATTTAACTTTTTATTAGATTATTGATTAATTTATACTTTATAAGTTTGAATCATGAAGCTTAAAAGGCGTTTCACATATTTATTAAGTCGAAGTAATATCTTTCAAAAACTTTCATATTCTAAAACATATATGTTTTACACAATGAAAATTATGTATTATAAGTTTGGTTGGCTAATAAAATTCGCAAAGAAGTTTCTTATTAAATAAACTACTAAATTTTAATCTAAATAATTCTAGCAAATCCCACCAACATATGTCTTAATTATTGGATTCATTGGTAGTATCTTTTCTATGAATGAATCATTAATATCTCCAAGAACTGTAAGTTTTTCTATTTCAAACAATTCTCTAAATTTAATGTTAATAGGAGATCCAATAACTTTGTTTCCTAATTCTTCCCATACATCAGAGTTTTTAAATACTTCAATGAGAGTTGCTGTATTATTCTCTTCGTTTAAGAACCACTCAAATTTAATTATACCATCATCATTAAAGCTATAGAATAGAGGACATTGCTCTTCTCTTATGTAGTTTCTAACAGTTTCAATATTATTTTTCAAGGAAACATCAATAACAACCGTTACAACATCACTTTTTTTATTTAATTCTTTTTTCATACTCCTAATTTAAAGTATAATTTTTTATATTGAAAATATAAAAAAATAAAGAGCCTTTCCTTGTTTATGAAAGTAGAGCAATTTTTGCAATAGCTGTTATAGGTCTCCTATTATACTTTGAGGTTGAATATCTAGATATTGGCTTTTATACATTGGGTTTATGGGAGTTATTTTAAAATAGAACCTTTAAAGGATTAAGAAGAAGTAAATGGAAAAAATTTATTACACAATTGAGGAAATGATCGACTCAATCAAGAAAATTACTGGACAATTGATAGACTCAAATTTTGACCCTGAAGTGATAATCAGTATTAATAGAGGAGGATGTATACCAGGTATTTATCTTTCGCACTACCTCAATAAACCTCATGAAGTAATTAGTATTGAATTAAGAGACTCTAATATAGATCCAGACTTAATAATTATTAAAGAAAAAATAAAACAATTTAATTCAGTATTAATAATTGATGATATAAATGATTCTGGCAATACTATTGGTGTGATTAAAGATTTGAGTAAAAATATAGCGACTATTATACATTTTGCTGTATTAATTAATAAATCAGAAAGTAAATCAAAAGTTGAATATTATGGAAAAATAGTTAACACAAAACTTCAAGACTACTGGTATGTTTTTCCGTGGGAAAATTGGTGGAAGATAGATGAAAAATAGAAAATTATTACAGTTTCTTGTTTTACTTCATATAGTAATAATAACGATATCTAATTTCCTTGTATCAATACCTATTGAAATTATTGGAATAAAGCTTACATTGGCAGCTTTTAGCTTTCCATTAGTTGTTGTAGCTACAGATTTGACCGTAAGACTAGTTGGTAAGTCAATAGCAACTAAAACAATTTCTTTTGCTTTTCCATTTGCAATTATTTCCTCCTTTTTAATTATATACTATGAACAAAATCTAATTTCAATTGCACTAAGAATAAGTCTTGCTAGCTCCATTGCCTATGCTTTAAGCATTATTATCGACATAAATGCTTTTCAATACTTTAGAGATAAATACTCTTATTGGTGGGTAGCGCCATCTCTTTCAACGTTTGTATCAAATATTATTGATACATATTCATTCTTTTTTAGTGCTTTTTACAATTCAGAAGACATATATATGGCAAATAATTGGTTTGAGATTGCAACGAATCAACTTATTATAAAAATTTTAATTGGACTTATCCTTTTCCTGCCTGTTTATGGGGTATTACTGAGCTACTTAAAAAAGAAAATTCTTATTAATAAAAAATAATTAATTTAGACATATGAAAAAACCATTCATTGCATTAATTGCTATTTTTGCATGCACACTTTCTTATGCACAAATTGATCAAAACTCCCCTGGGTATTCTATTGAATCTATAGGTAAAGTATCAACTCGTTATAAATATATTGAGTTATCAAAGCAGGAAATTAATGGTGAATATGTTTATAACCTTAAATATCACAACTTAGAATTTCCTGAGATGAGAGACATGACAAACGTTCGCTTTCGGGCAACAGATAGAGAACTGGATGATTTATATAACAAGATATTAATTGGATCTAAAATGAAGAAAAGCGATCCAATTACATATATAAATTTGGATAGAGGAAGATTAGGTATTTCAAGATTAACTTCTGGTCAGGTTAAATTATTATATAATTCTAAAGGATCTAGTGAGATTAAGTGGACTTGGCTAACTAAGGGTCAGTTAAGGAAGGTTTTTGGAAAATAACTAACACCGAGAGCTCCTATTATGAGGATAGCGTTATTATTCATTAATTTTTTTTTATTTCCATTTGATTCAAACATAGATTGTCTCAACTGTTCTAGCAATAACTTATATTCAGTACTTGTAATTACAGAAACTAAAGGCTGGGTTCACGATTCGATTGAATCAGGTCTTAATCTAATACAAAATATTGGAAATAAGAATAATTTTAATGTATATCACTCGGATAATTCTAGTGTAATTACTTATATAAATTTAAAAAAGATTAAAACAATTATTTTTCTTAACACAACAGAGGAAATTTTAACTGATGTTGAACAAAAAGTTATGGAATCTTTCATTAAGAGTGGTAAAGGATTTGTTGGTGTTCATTCAGCAGCTGACACTGAGTATAACTGGCAATGGTATGGAAAGTTGGTAGGAGCTTACTACAGAAACCATACAGAGGTTATGAATGGTAAAATTTTAACAATAAACCATGAAATTACAAATCATTTAGAATCTGAATGGGAAATTGAAGATGAGTGGTATAATTTTGACTATGTAAATTATGATATTAATATTTTATTAAATCTTGATGAATGCTCCTATATAGGTGGTGAACATCCTGATTATCATCCAATAACATGGTATCATGAGTATGACGGTGGAAGGTCATTCTATACAGGCTTAGGACACACCAAGGAGGTATATGATGATGAAAAATTTATTAAATTACTTGAGAAAGGTATTCTATACGCCTCTTATGAAGATTACTAATTATTTTGAGACTCATACATATCAGAAAGTATTTTCATTGCTTTAAGTCTCTCTTGATAAGGAACAAAAATATGATCATGATGATATCCTGCAACAACATTGCAGCTAATTCCAGCTTTTTTTAGTTTTTTAGAAAATGACGAAGTTAAACCTACTGAGTCTAGAGTTGATTCTATATCTAAGGTTATCCATGCTGAAATAAAATAGAATGGTAAATTATTTTTTATTGCTTCTTCTCTTGAAATTATAATTGAATATCCCTCAGACTCTTTAAAAGAACTAATAATATTGTTTATACTAATTTGATTAATGTCTATAATAGAACAAAACACATATTCTCCTTTATTTAGAATAACTTTTTTTTTATCCATATTGTAGAAATATAATTATTAAGACTTTAATATTCCCAAAAAATAAAAATAGAAAAATTCATCAGTAAGGTTATTATTGTAAAGATTATGCTGCCTAAATGAAGAATCATAAAAAGACTTTCGTTAAGAGAATCTTTAGCTTGATTCATGTAAGGAATAGCTAAATAACAGATTAGCATTAAGACCGCAGATAAAATTGAAAAATTTTTAGCTGAACTCTGGTTTGAGTTAAATAATGAAATACATATAAAACACAAAAGCGATAAAATGCCAATAATTATGAAAAACTTAGGCCAGATATATCTCAAATACAAACTTGCATCTTCGCTACTAAGTAACTTATTTATCGATGGAGCAATCAAAAGAGACTGATAAACAATAATTCCTGATATAAATCCTGATAAGACTAGAGGAAAAAACTTTAGTATTTGCATTTTTTTTAAGGTTTGGGTCAAAAATTTACTACTTTAATTTAGTTATTGAATAAGTTACAAATATAGAGGTTTAATTATGGAATTTCTTTTTTATGTTTGGTTCCTTGTAAAACTTATAGCATTAATCTTAAGTATAAATGGAAAATCAATAAATTACCTGATCTAAAATAATGATTAAGTCGTAAATTAATTGAATGCAAGTAATACCTAAAAATACAATTAGTTTTTTAAAACAACTCAAGTTAAATAACAATAGGGACTGGTTTAATAAGAATAAAGACCAGTTTAAATCTATTCAATCTGATATAAAAATTTTTGCACAAGAGGTAAAAGACTCTCTTAGTATTTCAGATGATATTGAAAAATTAAAGATTTTTAGGATATACAGAGATTTAAGGTTTTCAAAGGACAAGACCCCATTTAAAAAAAACATTGGGATGGCCTTTCACAGAGCAAAGCCTGAGCTTAGAGGAGGGTATTACCTAGAAATATCAGCAGATGAAAGCTTTCTAGCAGTGGGTTTTTGGAATCCAAATAAAGAAGATTTACTCAGAATTAGAAAAGAAATAGAAATAGATGGGCAACAGTTCAAGAGCATAATAAATCAAAAAAAAATTAAAGATATATGGGGAGATATGAAAGGGGAAGAGTTAAAAACATCACCTAAAGGTTTCAATATCGATCATGAGCATATAGACATTATTAAAAAAAAGCAGTTCATATTTATCAAAAAATTAAAAGAAGATGATATCCTTGATAATAACTTTCAGAGACAACTAGTTAATTATTTTGAGTCAATTAGACCATTCTTTGATTATATGTCAGAAGTTCTTACAACAAATTTAAATGGGGAGTCTATTATATAATTATTTATATATATTTAGAAAATCATTAATGAAAATCCAATAAGCATGTTTAAAATATTAAAACGATTAAGGAATTATCTTATTTCAGGACTTCTTTTCTGGATACCATTAATTTTAACTATTGTCGTTATTAAATTCTTTCTAGAGTTTATTAACAATCTTGTGCCAAAAGAATATCTTCCAGAAGCTATTTTTAATTTGGATACAACTATTCCTGGATCTGGAATTATCTTGTTATTCATAATTATTCTATTAACAGGAGTATTAGTTACTAATATTTTAGGACGAAGGTTAGTTGCCTTATGGGAAAAGCTTCTAAATAGTATTCCAGGATTTCGAAACATTTATAACATATTAAAAAAAGTATCTGATACAGTATTAAATACTTCATCTGAAAGTTTCAAAAAGGCATATTTAATTCAGTATCCGAATAAAGGGATATGGGTAATAGCATTTCAATCTGGTGATTATCAAGGTGAAGCAAAGTCAATTATTGGTGAGGAATTAATTAATCTCTTTGTACCAACAACCCCAAATCCAACTTCAGGTTTCTTTATATTGATGCCTAAAAAAGATGCATTTGAGCTAGATATTAGTGTTGAGGATGCATTTAAGTTAGTTATATCTGCAGGTGTAGTAACACCTAACTCTGTTAAAATTAACACTAAGGAATAGTCTGTTTAATATATTCGATAAATTAAATTGTTAATAATTTTTAATTTAAATATATGAATCTTATTAGAAAATATTGGTGGGTGTTTTTTTTCATCGGTTTCTTAATTGGAGTGCTAATAGTTAAATTTAGTACTGCCTAATATGTACATTGAGCTAATTATTAAAATTTTTATTTGGTGCTTTTTTGTAGTTGGTATTTACCAAGTTCAGAAGGTGATTTCATTTAAAGACAAAGAAAATAAATGGAAAAAATGGTTGGAATAACTTTCTTATGCTATTATTTCTAATTATAAATGTTGGTGTATTAATCTTATTTTTTAGAGATAACCTGTAGTACTTTGATTTTTAGATAATAAATCTTAAAAATATTAATATTATCATTTTATATAGGCATACTTAACGAGAGTGTCTAAAGTAGTATATTTAAGTGTTTTCTCATGAGTAGCTTCTAAGATTATTTTTGGAGCTTTGCCTGCTTTTTCAGCTTCAACCCATCTTGAAGCACATAAACACCATTTATCTCCAGGTTTTAGACCAGGGAATTGGTAATAAGGTGCAGGTGTAATTAGGTTATTCCCACGAGAGGCAGAAAAATTTAAGAATTCTTCTGTCATTATAGCGCAAACAGTATGAGTGCCAGTATCCTCAGTTTCTGTTCTACATGAACCATCTCTGAAATATCCTGTCATCGGATTAGTACAGCAAATTTGTAACTCTTCTCCAAATATGTTTTTTTCCATTTGCAACGTAGGTAAAGCCAAGTATAATAAGCTTTAAACAACTAATTTACAATATATTTCTTTACATTAGAGTTATTAAGAAATGGTTTTTAGGTAAAAGAGTTTTTTCAAGATGGAGACTAATCATACTTTTACTAATTGGATTCTGGTCAGGACTTATGTTTGAATATAATTCAAGTTTTGCAATAATATTTGGATTATTGATGGCTTGGGATTTAACAAAAAAATAAATACTTTTCCTCTGATGAAGCAAAAAGCCTTAAATGGTAAACAGTAGTCAGAGGATTTTTTTACCACAAATAATTAAAAGGGACGTTTGCTTATAATTTACTATTAATAAATATTGCTAAATTTAAACATGAAAAACTTTGTTATAATAACTATTCTTTTAATAAATATGAAGTCTACGTCACAAGAGAATAATCTTTATTTTGATCATCAAGCCTTAATTGTTAATAATTTAATAGAGTCAGGTGACTTTTATATAGATATTCTAGGATTGGAAGAGATACCTGTAGGTGCTGGTCAGGATCCACCTAAAAGATGGTTTAAAACCAATAATGGCAAAGAAATACATTTAATTCAATCAAAATCTGAAATTAATGTATTACCAAAGTCGATTCATATGGCATTTAGTCCTAAAAATTTTGAATTGTTTATTGATAATCTTAAAAAAAATGAAATTGATTTTTCTAATTGGAAAGGCGAATTAAATACAATTCAAGAAAGGGTTGATGGTAAAAGACAGATATGGATTCAAGATCCTCAAGGATATTGGATAGAGATCAATGATATACATTCTAAAACCAACATACAGTAACATATCTATGAGATATTTTATTCTAGCAATATTTATTCTATTATCATACAGTTCATATTCTCAAGAAGTTGAATTACCTGCACTAAGACTTAGTGATAGCTTTTCAAAACCTTACAGAGTTTTAAATACAACAATATCTGATGAATCTTTGTTTGACCAATACTATAATGATACTAATTTGACACTTGATTCCGTTATAAGATATCATTTTTACACCTCAATTAACTTGAACTCAGATCAGAATCAATTAATTAGTATGGATGGCACCAAATTTAATCTTTCATCTAAAAATGCTAAAGACCTGACTGATGAAATTATCTCATTAGTAAGCAAGATGTATCTTGGCAGAAAAGAGTTTATGGATTTTAAAAAGCTAAATAAAAACATAGATTAAGGATATGGGTTTTTTATGGAAATTAATAGGGATATTAAGTATTATACTCGTCTTTTTTGGCAGTATGTATAATCTATTTGCAGCTGAAGAATATTCCAAAAAGAATCTTAATTACATTCCTGCAATATTAAGATACATTGCCTATGGTATTGGAATTTTTTGTTCAGGATACGTAATAAATCTAATTGTTAGCAACTTTGCATAATATAAATAAGAATCACAACTACTTGTTATATTGTCTTTCCATTTGTCTATCCATAATTTTTATGAGAGATTCCAACATTATTTTTCTTTTTCATATCTCTAAATAAAAAAAGCCCTCATTTGAGGGCTATTTTTTAATTATTAGCAGCTTCATACAAAGCTATTTCATTGGTAATTAATGGTGAATCGATATAACATTTGGTAGATATAATTTTATCGTTTTCCCATTGCCACCAGCAGTGAAATGTTGATTCTGCTTTCTCGCCTGTAGTTTTTGATATTCCAGACCAATCAGCCCATTGAAGTGTAAAAGTACTTCCTTCATTAAATTGTATTGTAGTTAAAGCAGGTTCAATATGTTGAATTGAATCCCATAAGACAGAATGATAGTTATAACCATCTATGATTTCTTGAGCGGAATATTCAATTGTATTGAAATAATGTTTACCATCTTCAGTAAAATATTCAGATGCAGCATCAAATTTACCTTGTGTATATGCTTCGCCTAATGATCTAACTATATCAGTTTTTTCATCATTAGAAGTAACAACGCCGTTCCAAGGGTTATCATCAGTGGCAGTATTTTGACATGATACCAAAAGAATTGTAAATAGAAAATATATTGTTTTTTTCATTTAAATTGATTTAAAATTATTTAGCAATTTATAAAATTCTATAAATTGGCATCTTTTATTGAGTCTTAAATCTAAAAAATGAAAAATAAATGGTTAATAAGCTTATTGTTAATATTGATATCTGTATTAGTCTCTTATTTAACAAACATCTGGCTATTACTTCTTTTTATTCCTATTGGGTCATTAATTTTAAAAAATAAATAAATTGATATACAAGAATAAGGTTAAGACTTAAATATACTTAAAAACCCCCTTAATTAAAAGAGGGTTAATTGAGAAAAACTGAACAACTAAATACGAAAAGCTGTCAAGAATAAAAGCGTCTTAAATTTGAGATTTTTATAATTTAATGTTGTTATCTGCACATTAAAAAAAAATGAACAAATAGTAAAAAAAAGCCCCATAATTAAAACAGGCTTTTGCAATGATTTATTTCAACAGAGTTATTTTCCAGAATAGAAATTAATTTATAGCAGAGTAAACTTCTTTAGTATTTTTTTATAGTTAATTGTTTTATTTTTTTTTAATATTAGGATTCTTTATATTAATGTATTAATTATAAATCAAAAAAAATGAAAAAATTTTTAATAAGAAGAGCAATGGAAGGAGCATCATCTGTTCCAAAACATGAAATGAATAAAGGTGGAAAAGCCTCTGAAAAAATTCTTGACGAAATGAGAAATGAAGGCAAGATGATTCAACAAGAAACAAGTTATGTAGCTGGCAATAACGTCTTTTGTGTATATAATTCTGAATCTGAGGAGTTAATTAAAGAGCATGCTGAAAGAAGCGGAGGAGTTGCTTCAGAAATTACTGAAATTACTACAGTTATAAATCACAACACATCAGTAGTCAGTTAAATAAAAGTAACCTTAAATTAATTATTATGAAAAAACAAATTAAACATTTATTAATTTTTACAATTATTGGTCTATTTACTTTAGGTTGCGAGACTCAACAAGAAGATCTAAAGCTGTCTGAAAATGTAAAAACTTATCAAGAGGCTTGGTCTCAGTTCTTTGATGAAAGAAATATGGAAATTATTAACAATGAATACTTTACAGAGGATGTTACAGTTGTGATTCCTGGTGATAATATTATTGGAATATAGGGAACAAAGAATTATTACGGTAATTTTTTGACTGGATTCTCCGATGCTGAGTTTACTTTTGTTGATATTTTTGGTCAAGGAGATAAACTAGTTAAACATTGGAACTTTAGAGGAACACATGATGGAGATTTCTTTGGAATTCCTCCGACAGGAAAATCATTAAACCTCTATGGAACTACTTTAATATTAATGGAAGATGGAAAGATTAAACAAGAGCAGGACTTCTTTGATAACTTGGATATGCTTACTCAACTAGGATTAATGGAATAGTATATAATTTCTTGGTTAAAATATTAAAAAATTATACTACAGATAATGACTTTTTTTCAAATCAAAGGTTCAATTAATGATTTATGGTCATTTTTTGAATAATTGACTTGAGTTGATACTGGGTAAAAGTCAATTTTAATATTGTTTATATCCTTATTGAATGAACTCCAATTTATCTTTGAATCTAAAAGCGGCATTCTATTATGGATATGAGTTATGTTTTCATCAGCTTGAGTTGTGATCAAAACTGCGCATTCGTCTTTGATTAGCGTTTTTATAAATAATGTTTCAAACTCTTTAGAATAAAAATAGTATGGTTGCTTTTTATCACCTTCTCTTTTCCATTCATACCAACCATTAATTAAGGTATATGCTTTTGTATGATGTCTGAATGTAGATTTACTCTTTAAGGTCTCTCTTTTAGCATTGATAATCATTCCGCTTTTCATCCATGCGGGGCAATATCCCCAATTAAGAACTTGAGGTTTATTATCCTCATTAACAACTAATATGTTAGTCCCTGGGGCAATATTATAACGAGGTGGTAAATCTCCCTCTAATCTTTTACTATTTGAATAGTTAAATCTTCCACACATTATAAATTGTTTTCAAAAAGAAAAATTGTTGTAGCTATGTAAATTACTATACATAACAGCATGACAAAATTATTCCAGCCCTCTTTCCATTTATTTTCTTGATCTTTAAATTGAAGCCACTTATTAATTTGAAACATTCCAGCACCTACAAAACAGAATATAATTCCTTTAAATATTATCTCTATTGGCATAAAATAAAAGTAATAATTGATTGTTTTATATCAAAAAAAGTTTTTTAAACAAGATGGATTCTTTATTGAGTTTAGAGAAACAATAGGAGGTTATGTAATAAGATAATTTGAGTTTTTATATATTGCAACTTGAAAGTGAGTCCTCACCTCTTAATAAAAACAAATCAAATTAAATTATAAACCAATTAACAAAAATGAAGATAAGAGATGGGGACTCTAATTCAATAAACAAATTTAAGCTTATTAAGTATGGTATTTTTTTAAGGAAAAGTTAAATATGGTTAAGAAATTAGCTCTAATTTATTTGCCAATACATATCGTAACGAGAGTCTAAAAACGTTTTATTCATAGGGCTTAAGAGAGATTCTAATTTCATAATCTACAAATTTTATGCTATAATAAAGTTAAGCAATGTTAATTAAGTATGAGAAATATGTAGTTATAATGACCTAATTTATTAAACTAATATATAAATCGAAAAGACACTGTTTTAATTAAGGTGGGTTTTAACTATATTTAAATATTAACTATAAATTAAATTATATGAAAAAAATATTATTACTATTTACTTTTTTATTTTCTGTTTCTCTTTTTTCTCAACAACTTTATTGGTATGATGTAATACTTGAAGTTAACGGAGAGGATACTGTAGAGTTTGAAAATGCTGTTGATGCATATTATTCATCCGTAGATTTTCCAGAAGATGTAACCATGAGTTTTTCATCAATTCCAATAAAAGGAATGGGATATGAGGATACTCACATTTTAAGTTTTGTAAGTCCTTCTTCTCAATCTTTAGCTAATTTAAGAGCATCACTTGCCGGTGAAGAATGGGAAAAATATGTTGATATTGTTAGACCATTTACAGATAACGTAAGAGCTTCTACTGGTGTCGTTCCTTTAGTTTATAATGCAGAAGAATTTTATGGGATTGGTCAGGTTTGGGGTTTTAGAGTTAAAAGTAGAGATATTCCTGTATTTGCAAATGCATTTTCTAAACTTATGGAAACTTTTGATTCTCCTGGTTTTGTAGGTTTAACTCAGGTAACACATGGAATAAGTAATGGTGAAAACTTACTTGTTTATGGGACATACCCTGACTTAAATTCGGCTTTTACTTTCGGTCCAAAAAATGATTCAGAGAGTCAAGCTTTTGGAGAGTTTTTTAACGTAACTGCTGAAATTTCCGAATTTACTCAATCTTGGACAAGACTTCTAATTAAAGCTTATAATTAGATACTTAATAAAGAAGCCCTTTAATTAGGGCTTTTTTTTTAAAAGTGGGGGTTTTTTTATTTAAATCTTTTTTCATATTATTTTTTATTAAAATAAAATATTTCAGAAAGCTTAATTGCTATTAAGTAATATATTATCACAACTAGTATTCTAGTTATAAAATCTGATTCTAAATAGTCTACAGAGTTAATGGTATAAATCCTTAATATAGCGCAGATAACATATGCTGCTATATAAAAATACCAGGGCTTTGGATTACCTTCATTTAAAATATTTTTCATAATATTTATTATTAAAATAAGTTAGTTATCTATTTGCCAATACAGAAAGTAACGATTTTTGTAATCTATTGATTTTATTAGTGTTTTAGAAGGGTAGTGGAGTTTGATCTACACGTGCTCTACAAGAATTGATTCCAAAAATTTATTAAATATATCCCTGTTAATAAATATCACTATATTTCAGTATGAAAAAAATACTTTTACTATTAACTTTATTGATATCATTTAATTTAATTTCTCAAAATTTAGGATGGAGAATTAATAAGCTTCCTGGTGGTAATTTTAAAATAACTAATCAAGATGATATTCTAAACTCTTGGACAGCTTTTTTAAATGCTGATGGTACATATACATATGTAAATGATAGAGATCCATTACAATCATTTTCTGAGAAAATTAATTTTGATGGAAGTGTCACAACTGTAAATGATTTTAATGTATTAGAATCATTCACAACAAGATATAACTCATTCAATGACACCTTTTCCATAACAGATGATTTTGATCCATTAAATTCATCTACTGCAAGAACTAATTTTGATGGAAGTGTTACTGTTACAGATGATTTTGATCCATTAAATTCATCTACTGCAAGAACTAATTTTGATGGAAGTGTTACTGTTACAGATGATTTTCCCAATTCTAATAGAAGTGATAATATTGGTTTTGTAATTACCAACCCGACAAGATCCTCTTCAACTGGACCAGATTTAGATCTAATCCAAGGTGCAGCTGATGTAGCTAATTCTGGAACAGTAAATATTGATTATGACAGCCCAGAATGGACTGCTGCAGGATATGGAATTGCATTACTTCTCTCTTCACCAATAGAACAAAGAGGGGGCAATAGGTCAATTGGTTTAACTGTTGGTTATAATGGTGGAATTACTGCAGGACTTGATTTCTTTTTTGATAAAGTTTCAGTTGGTGCTCATTATGGTTCTAAATTGATGGAAGACAATGATCTTGTTTTTGTTAATGAAATTGTAGCTGCTGGAACGTTAGGATTTAAAGTCTCAGATAACTTGTATATCAAAGGTGGAATTGGATCTTATTATGATCAAGTTGATATATGGACTTATGGAGATGGTGCTGATCAATATCTAAATACTTATCAAAATGATGGTAAAACATATTTTCAAGCTGGTATCCAGACATTCTTTATTACTGGGGGGATTGCTTTAATACCTGAGATCTACTTTTCAAATTCCTCAGGTATTGGTATTTCATTTGGATTAGGATTTTAGCAAAATAATTAACATTCTCTGTCAGTATCTTTTTTTGTTAAGTACTGTATTTGTCATAATTATTAATTTTTTTGTAGACAATGTGTAGATCTATTTTTACATCTACATATTATCTACAGATTGATAGTTAAAATTGGGATAAATAATGAGTATTTGAAAATGCACTTATTAACAAAGTGACTGATTTATAGACAATTAAGGATGAAAAATGAGATAAAAGGAAGTGTACTTATTTTCCAATACAGAACTTAGAAAAGATAGAACCAAGTATATCTTGATCAATATCAATTTTTCCTGTAATAATTGATATGTTAATAATCGCATCGTTAAGATCAATACTAAGTAAATCACCTGATAATCCATCTTTTAATCCACTTTTCACAGAATCAATTGCTTTTAAAGAATTATTAAGAGCCTCTAAGTGTCTAGAATTTGAGATAATTATATTGCTTTGAGAAGATAGATTAAAATTCTTTGATATCATTTCCTTTAATTCTGAAACAAGGTCACTGTTAAGAGCAGAAATACGATGAAAAGTGATATTTTTTTCATTAATTAATGACTTTATATTTTCTTTATAACTATCTGTATTTGAATTTTTTAATAAATCTATTTTATTTTCCACAAGATATATCTGTAAATCATCTCTTTCATAGGATTTTACTTCCTTAATTAGCTCTTTTTCTGTAATATCTGACCTATCAAATAGATAAATTAATATTCTAGACGTACCAATCTTACTTTTTGCTTTTTCAACACCTATAGATTCAATCTTATCAGAAGTTTCTCTTATACCTGCCGTATCAATAAATCTAAATTTGATCCCATTAATAGTAGTAACATCTTCTATTGCATCCCTTGTTGTTCCCGGGATATCAGAGACTATAGCTTTATCTTCATTAACTATGGCATTTAAAAGTGAAGATTTACCAGCATTAGGCTTTCCAGCTATAGTTACTGTAACACCTTCTTTAATTACATTACCATATGAGAAAGATTCAATAAGACTTGATAATTTACTCTCTAATTCATTTAGGAGTGATTTTAAGTCACTTTTATCAGCAAATTCAACATCTTCCTCAGAGAAATCTAGTTCTAACTCAATCAATGACTTAAAATGTATTAGTTTCTCCCTTAAAACCTCTATTTCATCAGAATATCCACCTCTCATTTGCTCCATAGCAATTCTATGAGCCTCTTTAGATTCTGATGCAATTAAATCACTTACAGCCTCTGCTTGTGATAAATCCTTCTTATTGTTAAGATATGCTCTAAGTGTGAATTCACCTGGATTTGCAAGTCTTACCCCAGAATTTGTAAATAACGAAATAATCCTTTGTTGTATATAGTTAGATCCATGGCAAGATATCTCAATAATATTTTCACCAGTGTAGGAGTGAGGGGCCTTGTATACACTTACTACTACCTCATCTATTACCTCATCACCTAAAACTAAATCACCATAGCTTATTAAATATCCATCACTCTGTTTTAATTTCTTTCCTGATTTAGATTTAAAGAATATATCAGTTTTACTAATTGCCTTTTCACCAGATAACCTAATAATAGCAATAGCCCCCGAGCCAGGAGGAGATGATAGAGCTATAATAGTTCCCTCATTATACATTATTATATCTCTTTAGTGAAAGTAGCTCTGTTTTTATGTTGATTGTTTTCATAATTTTTCCAGAGTTGCTGTATTGCAGTGTTTTCAATAAGTTCAGGATTCGTCTCAACTTCTGTTATTCCAAACTTATTATAAAACTTCTGAAGTTCGTTAAATAGTATGGCAATCACACCTTTATTTTGAAAGTCAGGCCTAACACCAATTAAGTATAATGATCCTTTGTGATTAAAGTTTTTAGCATGCAAGAGTCTAAGCTTACCAATTAAGTCAACCTTTCCATTAATTTTTTTTAGAGCATTCGAGAAAGAAGGCATTGTTATAGCAAATGCAACCAGTTCATCATTCTCATCAGTAACACATTTAATAAAACCAGGATTAATATATTTTAAGAATCTATTTTTATAATGATCAATTTGATAATCTTGAATTGGAACAAATGTCTGTAGCTTATCATAAGTCTTACCAAGTAAATAGAACATTTGGTCTACATAAGGAACTATTTGTTCAGTCTTAGTAAAGTTCAGCTTCTTTAGCTTATACCTTTTTAAGATAAGGTCAGAGAACTTCTTAACTTTTTCAGGAGAATCCTCATAATTAGCAATTTTAAGCTCATATTCAACCCACTCAGCAAGTTTCCTGTAACCATGATCTTTCATGTGATCTTTGTAATAAGAATGGTTATAAAGCGTAATCATAGTGTTTTTCTTTTCAAAACCTTTAATTAGCATTCCTGCCTTGTCCATGTTTGAGAATCCAACAGGTCCTTCAATAAATTCAAGATTATTTTCAACTCCAATCTTTGTAACTTGATCAAGAAGAGCTTTAGATACATCCTTGTTATCAATAAAGTCAAACCAACCAAATCTAACTTTCTTCTTTTTTAGATCATTTACTTCAACCCAGTTAATTAGAGCAGCAATTCTTCCTACTATTTTTCCATTTATTAAGGCTAAATAATAATGTGCATCTGCATTCTTAAATACAGGGTTCGTCTTCTTATCTAGTATTTCTAATTCTTCTTTATTAATAGGGGCTACCCAATACTTTGAGTCTTTATAAAGTTTATGGGGAAACATGACAAATTCTTTTAATTCATCACTACTTTTGACTTTCTTTATGGTAATATTTGAATTGGTCTTCATTTAAAATACAAGTTACCAATAAATAGTTATTTTTCAAGATTTCACTAAATTTGGTAAACCCACAAAATATGAAGGTTTTAATAATATTTCTTGCTATTTATCTATCTATCAGGTATTTTATTCCTTCAATATTAAAAATGCTATTTGCTGATTTTTTCAAAAAAGCTAAAAAAAAATCAAATTTTGATAATACCTCAAAAAAAAATAAGGGGAAAACGAATGAAAAATACGGTGAATACATAGACTATGAAGATATCGATTAATAAAGTTCGACTTAGAAAATCTTTGATACATCTGTATACTGCTATTGGTTTTATTGCTGTTTCATTAATTTTTTACTCTCCACTGCTTGATGGCAAGAAGTTATTTCAATCTGATATAAATCAATATGAGGGTATGTCTAGGGAAATTCTGGAAAACAGAGATAATTTCTCTAAAGAAATTTATTGGATTGATAATGCTTTTGGAGGGATGCCTACATTTCAGCTAGGTGCAAAATACGCTTATGATATTCTGTCCCCTTTCCATCATTTGTTTAGATTTATCCCAAGGCCTGCTCATACTCTTTTTCTCTACTTATTAACGATGTATATTCTGTTAATGGTTTTAAAAATACCATGGAGAATTGCAGTCTTAGGTTCCATAGCCTTTGCTTTCTCTACATATCTACTTATAATACTTCAAGTTGGCCATAATACAAAGGCTCTTGCAATATCTTACATTCCCCTTGTAGTTGCTGGATTAGTTCTGTTAAGGCAGAATAAAATACTTCCTGGGTTTTTAGTAAGTCTATTTGCTATATCATTGCAAATAAGAGCTAACCACTATCAAATGACATATTATATGTTGATATTATTAGGTATTTACTTTATTGTGTATTTAGTTGATTCATATCGAAAGAAAGACTTAAAAGAATATCTCAAATACATTGGGGTTTTTGCTTTAGCTGGGATTTTATCATTAGGTCTAAATGCACCAGATATTCTATCAACATATGATTATTCAAAATATTCTACTAGATCTCAAAGTGAGCTTACTTTAAATCCAGATGGAACTGAAAAAGAGAGAACCACTGGTCTAGATTATGATTATATTACACAATACAGCTATGGAGTTTTCGAAAGTCTAAATCTTGTTGCTCCTAGAGTTCAAGGAGGTGCTTCATCAGAAGATCTTGGTGAAAAATCCAAGCTATATAAATTTTTAATTGATAACAACGTACCTCAAACTCAAGCTGATTCATTTATTAAGTCAGTGCCTACCTATTGGGGGAATCAGCCAATACTTGAGGCGCCTGCATATATTGGAGCCTCAGTTATGTTTCTGTTTATTTTGGCTATTTTTATAGTTAAAGGACCCTTCAAGTGGTGGCTATTAATTTCATTTATGTTATCAATGTCGCTTTCATGGGGAAAAAACTTTCCATTCCTTACTAATCTATTTATAGATTATTTCCCATTTTATAATAAATTCAGAGCAGTATCATCAATTCAGATAATACTTGAATTTGCAGTTCCTTTATTATCTGTAATTGGTCTTCATAAGTTCTTGGCAGATGCTAACCTGAAGAATATTAAAAGATCTTTTGCAGTTTATACAACACCACTTTTAATCATTTTGTTGACTAGCAGCTCTTTGTCATTCTCTGGTTTATATGACGATTATTACTTTAATGGGTATGGTCAAGAAATCTTTAATCAAATATTAGAAGAAAGAAGAATTATTTTTAATCAAGATGTATTAAGAGCTTTGATAATTGGACTTATAGTTTTTCTAACTTTAAGATTCTCCAAATTAATTGGAAGAAATTTCACATTTATAACTGTCTTTGTAATTGTCTTTATTGATCTTTTTACTATAAACAACAGATACATAGATAAAGACCTTTTTATAGATAAATCAATAAATACATTTCAATTATCTGAGATAGATTATGAGATACTTAATGATAGTTTAGACTTTAGAGTCTTCGACCTATCAGCTGGAATATCAAATGCTAGTACTTCTTATTTTCATAATTCTATAAATGGATATCATGCTGCAAAACTTAGAAGATTCCAAGAGTACTATGACTATTTAACAGTTCATGATAATCAAAAGCTATTTAACTCTTTAAACGTTAAGTATTTAATTGGTAAAGATGAGGATAATCAAGATCAATTATTTCAAAACCCTGATGCATATGGTAATGCTTGGGCAATTGATTCAATTGTATTGGCAAATAGTCCTGATGATCTTTTGGATAAATTAAAAGATTCAGATTTAAGTAGAGTAGGGTTGATTTTAAATAAGTCTATACCTGTAGACATTTCACTTAAATATAATTCATCAGATCTAATAAAAATCGAGAAAATAAAGAATTCATCTTCACATTTAACCTATAAGTTTGAATCACTTTCAGAACAGCTAGTAGTGTTTTCTGAGATATATTATCCTTCTGGTTGGGAAGTGTATGTTGATGGAGTTAAATCTAAATATTTTGATATTAATTATCTGCTTAGAGGAATGTTAATACCAAAAGGTGAGCATACAATTGAATTCTTTTTTTCTCCAAAAATTGTAAAAACAGGAATAAATATTAGAATAATTACAATTATAATTACCTTTAGCTTAATCGTGTTCTTGATCTACAAAGAAAAAAAATGGGCATAGTAGTTAGGCAATCATTTTTAAACTTAATAAGTATTGGTGTTGCATTTCTTATTGGGGCGGTTAATACATTATATTTATATCCAACATTTCTAGGGAGTAAATTTCAGGGTCTTGTAATAGCCTTATTGGCGATATCTAACCTAGTGCAGCCATTTATTTCATTTGGGACTCAGCATGCTGTTATAAGATACTATTCAAAATATACTAATAAAAGGGATAGAGATGGTCTATTAACAATTTCAATGTTAATTCCGCTCATAATAGTATTGTTATTCATTCCGGTATTTATAGCTTATTATGTTGAGATAAGACAATACCTTTTTCAAAGTGATCAAAGTCTTTCTAGATACGCCTATGTAATTCTTTTTATAGCAGTATCTACTTCATTTTTTGAGGTCTTTTACTCATGGCTTAGGGTAAAGCTTAAATCAGTATTTGGAAATTTTTTAAAAGAGCTTTACCCTAGATTATTAATCGCTTTATTATTAATCTCATATTCTATTGGACTTTTAAATTTTGAAAGCTTTATTCTTTACTTAATATATGGATATTACCTAAGACTATTAATAGTAATTATCTATTCATTTTACATAATCAAACCGAAGTTAAATCTAAACTTTAAAAAAGACTTTTATGAGATTTTTAAATACTGTTTACTGATTTTTCTATCTGGTGCTGCATCAAGTATAATACTAGATATTGATAAGTCTATGCTATCTTCAATTCTCACTGTTGAAAATGTTGCTTATTATTCTGTTGCTATATTTATTGCAGCCGTAATTGAAATTCCTGGCAGGGCAATGTTCCAAATATTAAGTCCAGTTGTAGCTAATGCAATTAATAAAAATCAAAAGAAAAAACTAGAGGATCTTCTAAAGAAAAGTTCTACTAATCTTGTGCTTGTCGCAAGCTTATTTTTTTTATTAATAAACTTAAATATTGATGATTTCTATGAAATGCTAAATCAAGATGGATACTCCATCGGAATACCTATTGTAGTAATTGTTTCACTTGGAAAATTATATTCTATGTCAATAGGATGTATTAATAATATTATTTCAAATTCTAAATATTATTATTACACTTTTTGGTTTTCTTTATTTTCATCTGTATTAGCTGTTGTGCTTAATATATATCTAATAACAGAATTTGGAATAATAGGTGCAGCGTACGCAACTGTAATTGTTCTTATTATTATGAACAGCTTAAAAATATATTTAGTAAAAGCTAAATTTAAAATTCATCCCTTTAGCAAAGACACAATAAAAATTATAATCCTTAGTGTTCTTACATTCTTTGTTTTTTCAAATCTTCAATTAGGATTTCAACCGCTAATCAATATAGTTGTTAAGTCAAGTTTGATTTTATTACTCTACACTTTATCAGCTTATATATTTAAGTTAAGTGATGATGTAAATATATTTATCGATAAGTTTAATAAAAATTGGTAATTAAATAATCTTTTTCCTAAGATATTGGCCAGTATATGATTCTTTATTTTTAATAACCTCTTCTGGGGTACCTTCAGCAATAATATTTCCCCCTTTATCACCACCCTCTGGACCTAGATCAATTATATGGTCAGAATATGAAATCATATCTAGGTTGTGTTCAATCACTAATATTGAATGTCCCATTCTAATAAGCTTATCAAATGTGTTTAACAGTTTTTTCACATCATGGAAGTGAAGACCTGTAGTTGGTTCATCAAATATGAAAAATGTTTTTTCAATTTGATCACCTTTACCAATAAATGATGCTAATTTTATCCTTTGTGCTTCACCACCAGAAAGAGTGTTGGAAGATTGACCTAATGATACATATCCTAGCCCAACAGATTGAAGAGGTAGAAGCTTGTTAACAATCTTTGTCTGGTTATACTTTCTGAAGAACTGAATACATTCATCAACGGTCATTTTTAAAAGCATATCTATGCTTATACCATTATATTTAATTGAGGAAACTTCATCCTTAAACCTTTTTCCTTTACAGACTTCACACTCTAACTCAACATCTGCCATAAACTGCATCTCAATTCTTACTAATCCTTCACCTTTACACTCATCACATCTTCCACCGTCAGTATTGAAAGAGAAGAATTTTGATTTAAAACCTTTAGAAATTGATTGGGGTATTTTGGCATATAGATTTCTTATATCGTCATATACCTTAAGATAAGTAGCAGGATTTGATCTAGAAGATCTCCCAATGGGATTTTGATCAATAAACTGAACAGATTTAATCTTACTTAAATTACCTGAAATATCATTAAATTTTCCTGGTTTTTGCGAATAATCTCTAAAATAATTAAGAAGGGCAGGGTATATAATCTTTTTAACTAGAGTTGATTTTCCACTACCTGAAACACCAGTAATCATTGTAAGGCATCCAAGAGGAATTTTTACAGTAATATTTTTTAAATTATTTTCTTTTGCTCCATTAATATTAATATGATATTCGGACTTCCTCCTTGAGCTTGGTATGTCAATTTTTTCAACTTTTCTTAAATATTTGGATGTGAGAGTATCAATTTTTAGTAATGTATCAATATCTCCTTGACAAACAATCTCACCACCTAAAGTTCCAGCCATCGGCCCTATATCTATTACATGATCTGCTGATAATATTATTTCTTCATCATGTTCAACTACTATTACTGTATTGCCTATATCTTTTAGATTCTTTAAAATTTTAATAAGGTTTTCATTGTCTTTTGAATGAAGCCCTATTGATGGTTCATCTAATATATACGTTGACCCAACCAGGCTACTTCCCAGTGATGAGGCAAGATTTATCCTTTGAGTTTCTCCTCCAGATAATGTATTCGCTTTTCTATTTAATGTCAGATAGCTTAGTCCAACATTCATTAAATAATCAACCCTATTATTAATCTCTTTCAAAATTCTTTCAGAGACTTTCATCTCAGTTTCATTCAAATTTATGTTTTTAAAAAAATAACTTAATTGATCAATTGGCAAGGATAAAATATCAGGGAGGTTCTTGTTGTTTATTTTTACAAAATAAGCCTCTTCTCTAAGTCTACTTCCTTTACATTGATTACAAAGTGTCTTACCACGATACCTTGAAAGAAGAACTCTATTCTGAATTTTATAATTTTTCTTCTCTAGATATTTAAAAAACTTAATAATTCCACTAAAATACTCGTTTCCTTCCCAAAGTATTTTTACTTCTTCTTTAGATAATTCATTGTAAGGCTTATAAATTGGAAAGTCAAATTTATTTGCGTTGTCTATTAACTTAACATAATATTTTCTTAGACCGGTTCCTCTCCAAGGTGCTATAGCATCGTCATATACTGATAAACTTTTATTAGGAATTACAAGCTCTTCGTTTATACCTATTGTTTCACCAAATCCATCACAATTTTTACATGCTCCAAAGGGATTGTTGAAACTAAATAAATGGATAGATGGTTCAATAAATTTAATGCCATCAGCTTCAAATTTATTTGAAAAACTAGTCTCCTTATTGTTTTCAAGATTATATATTGAGCAAACACCTTTTCCCTCATAAAATGATAATTCTACAGAATCCGCAACTCTTGATATAAAATCCCTATCATTTCCAACAACTAGTCTATCTATAACTAATTTAAAATTTAGTATTATGTCCTTATCGATATCATTTATATTATATATCTCACCCTCTTTAAATAATCTAACAAACCCCTGTTTTCTGAGAATCTCTAATTTCTCTAATGATTTTTTTTTAGATGACGATTCAATTGGAGCTAACAATAATAGTTTTGAGTTTGGTTTTTCATTTAATACCATATCTACGACATCAGAAGTAGAATCTTTTTTAACAACGCTATTTGATTCAGGAGAATATGTAACTCCAATTCTAGCAAATAATAATTTTAGGTAATCATAAATTTCAGTTTTTGTTCCCACAGTAGATCTGGGATTTGATGTATTAATTTTTTGTTCAACTGCAATTGCAGGAGAAATCCCTTTAATATAGTCTACTTTAGGCTTATTTAGCTTTCCCATAAACTGTCTTGCATAAGATGATAAGCTTTCTACATATCTTCTTTGTCCTTCTGCATATAGAGTATCATAAGCTAATGATGATTTACCGGAACCAGAAAGACCTGTAATAACAGTTAAATTATTTCTAGGAATAACAACATCTATATTTTTAAGGTTATGGAGTTTAGCACCTTTTATTATGATGTTATGTTTGGGGTCAATTTTAGAAATGTCTTTCATTAATGCCGTAAAAATGCAAAATTACTTAATAAGTTTATTAATTACAGACTTCCTACCAATAGTTTTTGTTATAATGTCATTGTTAATATCCCAACCTCTTGCTGGGCAGAATTCTCTTCCGTAGAAAATAATCCTAAGATGTAATTCATTCCATTTTGATTTAGGGAATAGTCTTTTTGCATCCATTTCAGTTTTTATAACATTTTTCCCTGTTGAAAGACCCCATCTATACATAAGTCTATGTATATGAGTATCAACTGGAAAAGCCGGTTGACCAAAACCTTGTGATACAACAACACTTGCAGTTTTATGACCCACAGAGGGAAGCTCCTCTAATTTTTCAATATCTTCAGGAACTTTACCATTATATTTTTCAATTAAGATTTTAGATAGGTTCCATATACCTTTTGACTTAGTTGGAGAGAGTCCAACAGGTTTAATTATATTTCTAATCTCATCAATAGAAAGCTTGATCATATCAAAAGGATTATCAGCATTCTTAAATAGAATAGGAGTTACCTCATTGACTTTTTTATCTGTACTTTGTGCTGACATTAAAACAGCTATAAGTAATGTATAAGGATCTTTATGATCTAGAGGAATTTCAAGAGTAGGATATATTTCTTCAAGTTTATTAATTATGAAATCAACTTTTTCTTTTAGTTTCATTTACTTACTTTTGAAAAAAAAATTATGCTAAAAGCAGGAGATAAGATACCAAATATAAATTTAACAACCCACAGTGGAGAAAGTTTAAATCTCGGAGATTTAAAAGGTAAAAAAATTGTTTTATTCTTTTATCCTCGAGCAAATACCCCAGGTTGTACTGCACAAAGCTGTAACCTTAATGATAATTATTCAAGACTTAAAAGTCAAGGCTATGAAGTAATAGGAGTAAGCCCAGATACGGTAGATAAGCAAAATAAGTTTGCTGAAAAATTCGATTTTAAATATAAACTTATTGCTGACGATTCAAAAGAATTGATTAAAGCTTTTGGAGTATGGGGTAAAAAGAAATTTAGAGGGAATGAGTATGAAGGTGTTCTTAGAACTACTTTTTTAATCAATGAAGATGGTATTATAGATAAAGTAATTGATAAGGTAAAAACAAAAGAGCATGCTGAACAAATAATTAACTAATTACTTGAAACCAAACATTTTGTTCTTAATAATCATTTCTGATATTCCTTTTGGAACTTTATCCTCCCATCCTTGATGATTATTTTTAATTTGTTTTAAAATATCTTTTGAAAAAATTTCTAAATATTCTTTATTAAATTCTAAATCACGAATTTTGTTATTTACCTTAAAATATTTATAAAACTCTTTCATATTATCTTCAAGTTTCAGATTATTGGAATTGATAATCTCTCCATTTTCCTTATCAAGTAGTGGGTACAGATATATTTTCATGTTATTCTTGAAAATATTACCAAATGCCTCTAGTATTCCACCTTTAAGATTATCATAATACTTTTCATCAAAAATTTCAATAAAATTACTGACACCCATAGTTAGGCCTAATTGTTTCATTGTATAACTAGTAAGGTATTGAACTAATTTATAGTATTCTGAAAAGTTTGAAATCATTACCATATGACCCATTGAACAAAGTAGTTTAGCTCTATCTAAATAATCACTATCATCTATTTCCCCTGTAGACCTTAGATTTGAAAGAGTTATTTCAAACAAAACCTGAGTATCACCTTCTTTAACTTTCTTTTCTTTCAAAAATGCTTCAAGAGATTTCTTAAACATTTCCTCATTAACATTTGTCATTGGTCTATAGCTTCCTCTAAGGGTTAGGATATTCTTTTTATAAAGGACTTGAGCTGGAAGAACATTTGTACCACTCTGATCAAAGATTACAGCATCTGTCATGCCTAGTCTGACTAACTCAAGACTAATTAACCTATTATCAACATTGGTAAATAAAGGACCGCTAAAATTAATAGTGTCAATTTCAATTGATTGATCATCAATATGATCAGTCAAATATTTCATTAGTTTTAGTGGTTCATTATGTTTATAAAAAGCACCATAAATAAGATTAACTCCCATAATACCAAGACTTTCTTGTTGAAGTTTTGCTTCATTTTGATGAAATCTTATATGTAATTTTATTTCTGAATAGTCGTCGTTTGGATTTGTTTGGAATCGAATACCCATCCAGCCATGACCCTTAAATTTCTTTACAAAATCAATAGTTGCAACTGTATTCGCGTAAACGAAAAAAAACTTATTTGGAAAATCATCTCTTGATATTCTTTGTTCCAATAATTTCATTTCATGATCGAGCATTTGATCAAGACGGTTTTGAGTAACATATCTTTTTTCTCCATCTTTTCCATATATACTATCACTAAAGCTTCTATCGTATGCACTCATAGATTTAGCAATTGTACCAGATGCACCACCAACTCGATAAAAACCTCTTACCACTTCTTGACCAGCACCAATTTCAACAAAAGTGCCATATATGTTTTCGTTAAGATTGATTCTTAAAATTTTATTTTCAATTGAAGGTCTTTCTTCAAATTGTTTGTCACCTGGGAGAGATATATTCATCAATTTTTTTACAAAATTACGAAGATTGTTTAATAAATAAGAATAAATTATCATAGATTTATGCGTGATTAAAATTACATTTTTAGGTACTGGAACTTCTCAAGGAGTACCTGTGGTTGGAAGTGATCATCCAGTATCTTTTAGTAAAGATCTAAAAGACAAAAGGCTAAGGTCATCAATATTAATTGAATATAATAATCTTCATTTTACAATTGATTGTGGACCTGATTTTAGACAACAGATGTTAAGAGCTAATTGTAAAAAGCTAGATGGCATAATCTTTACTCACGAGCATGCTGATCATACCACTGGGATAGATGATGTCAGGCCATTCTTTTTTAGACAAGGAAAAATTCCAATATTCTTAAGTAAAAGAGTATTAGAATCTTTAAATAATAGATTTGCATATATATTTGATCCAAGTCAAAAATATCCTGGAGCACCAGATTTTGAAATAAACATTATCAATAAAGATGAAAATTTTAGTATATCAGATCTAACAATTATACCTGTTGAGTCATTGCATTTAAGATTGCCTGTGCTTGGTTACAGGATTAAAAACTTTGCTTATTTAACTGATGTTAAAACAATTTCAGATAAAGAACTTCAAAAATTAAACGAATTGGATACCCTTATCATTAATGCTCTAAGATTTGAACCTCATCCTTCTCATTTGAATATAGATGAGGCATTAGATATAATCAGTAAAATAAACCCTAAGAAAACTCTATTCACCCATATAAGTCATAACATGGGATTCCATGAGGAGGTATGTAAAAAACTACCGGAATCAGTCTCACTAGCATATGATGGTCTAATACTAGAAGTCAATTAAATTTTGTTTTTTCTATCCAATTTGTAAGGTTAACAAGGTTTTTCTGTGTTATAGTATGACCAGACTCAAATTTTTCAAAGATTAAGTTATTCTTCTTAATCAATGACTTAATATAGTCTTCAACTAGACCAATTGGTATTACTTCATCTTGAGTTCCATGTGAGCAATATATTAGTAATTCTCTATAGAAGTCTAAGTCATTATTTAGATATGATGGGTGAATAAAAGAACTTATTGGAATGACCCTTCTAAATTTGCTGCTATAATCAAGACCTAATTTCCAGCATATACTTCCACCTTGACTAAATCCAAGTATAGTAATATCATCTTTATTTAAATTTTCATTTACAATATGTTTATCAATATTATTTAAAAGATTTTCTATACTTTCATTGATCTCATTGTACCTCTTATCTAAATTATTTTCAATAACGTCTGAATAATCAATATCAAACCAGGAAAAACCCCCAAAAGGTAATTTAAGCGGTGCTTCTAAAGAAATTATAGTTTGTGATTCTGGTAAATACTGTTCTAATGAAAATAAGTCCTCTTTATTACTTCCATATCCATGAAACATAAAGATACAACCTGCTTTCTCTTCTGATTCTTTAGCTCTTCTAATTAGAAAGTCTAAGTCCATAATTTATTAAGTGTAAATTTATCTCCATTTATAGATCCGTAAACAACTCCTTTTAATTTACTTCCCAAAAATGCACAGTTTTTTGAAGATGAAAGAATATGTTTATCAGAAAACTGATAATTTTTATCTGGATTAAACAATGTTAAATTAGCCTTTGATCCCACCTCTATTGGATGATCATCTATTTCAAATATCATTTTATTTCTAGTTAAAATATCAATTGTTTTTTCTAGTGTAAATTGATTACACATTAATCCAAACATTGATTCCATTCCTATTGACCCTGGGGAGGCATCATCAAAAACAACTTTTTTATGATCTATGTCAAATGGCTCATGCATACTTGTTAGGTAATCAATAGTTCCATCAATTAACCCCTCTTTAAGAGAATTACAATCAGATTCAGTTCTAATTGGTGGAATTATTTTAAAATTAGTATTAAAATCAGGAATATCTTTTTCAGAAAAAGTAATATGAGCAAGACTAACACTGGCAGTTATATCTAAGTTTTTTTTCTTGGCTTCTCTAATGAGATCTACTCCTTTGGATGTCGTGATATAGGGTATATGTATTTTTCCACCTGTATAGCTTAATATCTCAATATCTCTATATATATTAATTGATTCCGATATATCTGGTATTCCCTTTAACCCTAACTCAGTACTAAAAATACTCTCATTTAGAACACCCTTTTTTGATAAAAATTCATCTTGACAAAAAGTGATTACTCTTCCGCCAAAAGATTTGGTATACTCAAGTGCAATTTTTAGAATTGAAGAATCAGTAATTGATCTTTTATAATCCCCAAAGCCAACTGCACCAGCAAGTTTCATGTCATAAAGAGAAGCTAGATCAGAACTATTTGCGTTATTAGTTAGATTAGCAACAGGATGAATATCTGTTGTAGTATTTAATGATTTCCTTTTGAGGAATTCAACTGATGAATGGTTATCTAGAGGAGGGTTACAGTCAGGATTCAATATTATTGATGTAAATCCAGATGATGCAGCAGTTAACAAACCATTTGAAAGAGTCTCTCTTTCTTCATAGCCAGGCTCTCCAAAACTAACAGAAGTGTCCATCCAGCCTCTTGATAAATGAATATTATCTAGTATAATCTTATTTTCTGATTTAGTATTAATAATATCTGCTATATCAACAATAAATCCATTTTTAATTAGAATATCTTTTTTTTTGAAATTTAAATTACTCTTACTATCAACTATGGTTGCGGACTTTATGAGTATACTCATTTAAAAAAGAATTTAACAAAACTAACTAAACTTATTTAATTCTAAAATTATAATTTGATTAAAATTTTTCATGAGCACCTAAGCCAAATAATGCGAAGTCATATTTAACTGGGTCAATATGATCCATTTCTCTGAGCTTTAAATCAATTTCTTTTACTGACTTTGAATCATTTTGATTCCTAGATAACAATCCTAATTCTCTTGCTACTCTCCCAGTATGAATATCAAGAGGTATTGAAAGCTCGGATTTTCTTATTTTTTTCCATATGCCAAAGTCAACACCCTTCTCATTACTTCTAACCATCCATCTTAAGAACATGTTAAAACGTTTTGCACTAGATCCATCGATTGGTGATGGTAGATGTTTCTTTGATCTCTCAGGATGCTTTAAACTAAAAAAAATTTTTTTAAATGATGATATCCGTTCTTGGATGTTTGAACCATTTTTTTTATCATAAATTATATCTTCAATTCCTCCATGGTTTTTATATATATTTTTTAAAGAGATTATGAAATAATTTAAATCTATCATATTAAAAGTCCTATGAATTGATTTATTTGTCTCAATAAGATCTTCTTTACTATGATTCATTATAAAGTCATATGGAGAGTTATCCATATAATTCATAATATTTCTGCTACTTTTAATAATCGATTTTCTGTTTCCCCAAGAAATAATTGAAGTTATAAATGCAGAAATTTCTATATCTCTTTCATTTGTAAATTGATGTGGAATCAATATTGGATCATCTTTAATGAATGATGGAGACTCGTATTTTGAAGCTTTTTCATCTAAAAATTCTTTTAGATTAGGAATTTTAATTTTTAATTTTACCATCAACAATTAATAGTTTTCTGTCACAAATATTTGCACTATTTTCATCATGTGTAACAATTACAACAGAACAGTTATAATCATCTCTTAATTTAAAAAATAGGTCAAAAAGAATTTTTGAATTTTTTGAATCTAAATTACCAGTAGGTTCGTCTGCAAAAATAATTTTAGGATTATTAATAAGAGATCTGGCAATTGCAACTCTTTGTTTTTCACCTCCTGAAAGAGTTAATGGTTTTTTATTTGCAAAATCCTTTAAACCAAAGTATTTCAGAAGTTCTTCAGCTTTATTTTTAACATTATTATCCTTATTAATCCAACCTGGCAGACATACATTCTCTAAAACATTTAACTCCGGGATTAACTCATGAAATTGAAAAACAAATCCAATTTTTTGATTTCTTAGATTAGCAAGATCATTTTTACCTAAATTAAATACTTCTTCATCATCAATAAATAATGAGGAAATATCACTGTTGTCAGGTTTATCTAAAGTACTTAAAATATTAAGTAAAGTTGTTTTACCAGCACCAGAAGCTCCAGATATAGCAACAATTTCTGCTTTCTTGATTTCAATATTAATATTGTCAAGAACGCTTTTTCCTTGAAAAGTTTTTGAAATATTTTTAGCTGATAATAAGATTTGCATATTTTTACAATATTAATCTTTTAGTTTAAATTCTAAAAATGAATAGTGTCATATATTTAGGTGGAGGTTGTTTTTGGTGTACTGAATCTGTCTACAAAAATATAAAAGGAGTAGTATCAATAGCTCCTGGTTATATGGGAGGAATTAATCCTAACCCTACATATGAGGAGGTCTGTGAGGGTTATACAAACCATGCTGAGGTTATCAAATTAGAATATGATAATAAAATAACCTTATCTCAAATTTTATCGATATTCTTTTCAACTCATGACCCAACATCCATAAATAGGCAAGGAGCAGATGTTGGAACTCAATATAGATCATCAATATTCTGTGAAAAAGATGAAAGAAAAATAATTATTGATTTTATAAAAAATCTTGAAGATGAAACTACCTTTACAGATAAGATTGTCACCGAGGTTAACAATATTACACCATTTTATGTTGCTGAGGAGTATCATCACGATTACTTTACAAAAAATCCACAAAATGCCTATTGTCAAGCGGTTATTAATCCAAAATTGAAAAAATTAAAATCAAATTTTAGTGATTTAATCTTTGAATAGAAAACCACAACCAAAAAAGCTTAAAAATTTTTTTACAAAGCTGTAGAAGAATTTGTACTGAAAAAATATATACCCAAAAAATAAGAGTAATACTTGGTAAATTGGAGTTAAAACTAAAATTCTAATTACAAGTTTAATTGACCAATGTAATTTACTATTAGTGCCAATTATAATTTCGGTTAATGGTCCTGAAAAATATGCACTTACTGACCCAGTTATACCGAATACAATAAATATGATAACTATTTGAAAGTTGGAAGTAATTCCCCACCTTTCCTTTAGTTTTTTTAACATCAACCTAATATTTCGTTAATTTTATCTGCTAATTCAATGCCAATTCTATCTTGGGCTTCATTTGTTGCAGCTCCAATGTGAGGGGTTAATGAAATTTTAGGGTTCATCAAAATCTTTATACTAGGAATAGGTTCACCTTCAAAAGTATCAATAGCTGCAAATGATACTTTTCCAGAATCTATATTTTTAATTAGCTCTTTTTCGTTTATTATACCTCCTCTTGAAAGATTTAAAATGCCTACACCATTTTTCATTTTAGAAAATTGGTCAGAGTCAATAATATATTCTTTAGATGCAGGAATATGGACTGTTATGTAGTCTGAATTATTTAATAGTTCATCAAAAGTTGAAGATTTTAATTTGAAAGAAAGGTTTTGCCCATCAAAGAAATCTAGTCTAATGTCTGCCTTTTCGTTGAATTTATCATAAAAAATCACTTTCATTCCAACTCCAATAGCAATTTTAGCTACTTCCTGCCCAATTCTTCCAAATCCTATAATCCCTAATGTTTTTTCAGATAACTCAGTTCCACGAGCGTATAATTTTTTTAGTTCTTTAAATTTAGTATCTCCTTCTAAAGGCATTGACCTATTTGATTCATGAAGAAATCTAACACATCCGAATAGATGAGAAAATACTAATTCAGCAACTGATTTTGAAGAAGCAGCAGGTGTATTGATAACATTGACACCCTTAGACTTAGCATATTCAACATCAATATTATCCATACCTACACCACCTCTTGCTATTATTTTAATAGATGGGCAATTATCAATAATATCTGCTCTCACTTTTGTTGCACTTCTTACAAGTATGGTTGAAATCTCATTCTCATTTATATAACTAACAAGTTGTTCCTGAGAAACTGTTGTAAGGTCTACTTCAAAGCCGTATTCTTCTAGTTTATTTTTACCTGATTCTGATATACCATCATTAGCTAAAATCTTCATACAATTAATTTAAATTTGAAAAAATAGTAGGAGAGAGAAATACTTGCTCAATTTCTCTAACTATTGGACCGTTTTTTCTACTCTCTTCATAAACTTTGATCCATTCAGGATCATTAATAAATTTATCCCATGACTTATTCCTTGAATTCATATCCTTGAATGAAACAATATATACTAATGCTTTTTTACCATCATTTTGAAAAATAAATTTATCAGCAAAAGATGTAGAGTCATTTTCTAAAGTTATCCAATACCCAACATTGGTAAATCCATGTTTATTAAATAATTTTGTTGTGTGATTCTCAAATCGAGAAATAATATCATTAAATTTTCCATCGTAAGTATAATATACTCTCATCTCATAAATATCATGGTCAATCGTATTAGTAGGTTTATCCATATTCCCACTACAAGAAATTAATATAAATCCTATTGAATATAACAGTATGATTCTTTTCATTTATTTTGACTTAATTCAAACTTTTTCATTGAGTCAACTAAAATATTTAAACTTTCTAATGGAAGAGCGTTATAAATTGAAGCTCTATATCCTCCAAC
>CABYMF010000004.1 GCA_902519955.1 uncultured Bacteroidota bacterium
TAGATAAAGAAGAAATGAAAGGATATGAGGAGGGAGAAAAAGTAGCGGTTGAAATAAAATCCTGGGTTTCACCAAAAAATTCACCAGAAGGAAAAATTATTAAAAGCTTTGGGTTCGGAGATGATTCTTTAGACGCATATTCGATACTATATGAATATGGTTTGTCTACAGAGTTTGAGGATAAAGTAGAAGAGGAGGCGGAAAAAATATCAGCAGCAATAACAAAAGAAGAAGTTAAAAAGAGAAGGGATATGCGGGGAGAATTAACCTTCACAATAGACCCATTCGACGCGAAGGATTTTGATGATGCAATATCATTTAAAAAAACAGAAGAAAATAAATATGAAGTGGGTGTTCATATAGCAGATGTTTCACACTATGTAAGGCCAGGATCAAAGATTGATGATGAGGCCCAAAACAGAGCAACATCTGTTTATTTGGTAGACAGGGTAATACCTATGTTGCCAGAAACACTTTCAAACAACCTGTGTTCACTTAGGCCTAACGAGGAAAAACTCACCTTTTCAGCGGTGTTCGTAATGAATAAAAATGGTGATATTAAAGAAGAGTGGTTTGGAAAAACAATTACAGAATCAGATTTAAGACTCTCATACGAAGAAGCTCAACACATTATCGAAACTGGTGAAGTAAAGATACCAAAAGAACACACAATATTAAAAAAAGAAAAAACAGTAACACAAAAAATAGCAGAGGCTATAACAACTCTAAACAGTATAGCAAAAACTATAAGAAAAAAAAGAATAAATAACGGCGCAATAATTTTCGATAAGACAGAAATTAAATTTGAGCTAGACAAGAAAAATCAACCAGAAAACATAGTTTTCAAAACAACGAAAAGCTCAAACAAACTAATTGAAGAGTTTATGCTGCTTGCAAACAAAAAAGTAGCAGAAAAAATGAAAAAAAGCAAAGAGCGCTTTGTTTATAGAGTTCATGATCAACCCGACCAAGAAAAGTTAAAAAACCTACAAACCGTTGTGAAAAGACTTGGTTATAATTTAAAGCTATCTTCAAATGATCTTAATGATTCCCTTAACAGTCTACTAAAAAACGCATTAGGTAAAAACGAACAAAACCTAATAGACACACTTATGATTAGAAGCATGAGTAAGGCTGAATATACAACAAAAAACATAGGCCACTATGGGCTGTCTTTTGAAAACTACACACACTTTACTTCACCGATTAGAAGGTATCCTGATGTAATGGTTCATCGGTTGATTCAGGCAGAAATAGAGGGAGAGAAAATAAAAACAGAAGCAACGGAAAGCCTGTGTAAGCATTCAACCCACATGGAGATTTTAGCAACAAAAGCAGAAAGAGACTCCATAAAACTCATGCAAATTAAGTTTATGAAAGATAAAGAAGGAAAGACGTTTGATGCTGTTATATCAGGCGTTGTGGCAAGGGGTGTTTTTGTTGAGGTTGTTGAAAACAAATGCGAAGGACTAGTAAAGGCAAAAGATCTACCAGGTGATTTTTTTGTACACGACGAAAAAAACCACAGATTTGTGGGAGAAAAAACAGGAAAGAAGTTTCAGCTAGGAGACAAAACCAGGGTCATGCTAATTAAAGCAGATCAAATAAAGAAAAGGCTTGATTTTCAAGTCCTTACTTGAGGCATCGAGCGGATTCGAACCGCTGTAAAAGCTTTTGCAGAGCTCCGCCTAGCCACTCGGCCACAATGCCATAGGGTGCAAAAATAAAAAAAAGATTAAACTTTCTTTCTTAATTCAACAGAATCAACATTACCACCAATAGGAGGGGAGAGTTTTTTAATGCTAACATCCACAACAGTTATGTTGCTATTAATTCCTTTTATCGACACAATCATTCTATCCATTACAGATTCTAGCAGTTTTGAAGGCTTGACCATTTCGGTTTTAATAGCATTATAAATATCAACATAATCCACAGTACTATTAAGGTCATCATTTTTGTCGGCCACATCAGTGTTTGTCTCCACCATAACATTTACTAAATACTCAGCACCAATAACACTCTCTTCATGAAGACACCCATGAAAAGAATAAAACCACGCATTATTTACATGTATTTTTGACAAAATCTTACCAAAGATATAAAAGCAAACACATTTTCTATCTACCTTTTCAATATCTTTGGCATTGTGAAGAAAAAAGGTCCAAACTTTATTGAGCAAATAATAGAAGGTGATATAGCCAGGGGGTTTGATAATAAAAACCTAAGGTTTAGATTCCCACCAGAGCCAAACGGCTACCTGCACATTGGCCACTTAAAAGCTATATGTTTAAATTTTAATTTAGGTGAAAAATATAACTCACCAGTTAACCTAAGGTTTGATGACACAAACCCTGAAAAAGAAGCAAAAGAATATGTTGACGCAATAAAACATGACATTAAATGGCTTGGTTTTGATTGGGACAAAGAGTGTTATGCTTCGGATTATTTCGATCAACTTTATGAGTGGGCAATTAGTTTAATTGAAAAAAACAAAGCATACATAGACTCTCAAACCTCAGAGCAGATAGCAACACAAAAAGGAACACCAACTCAACCAGGAGAAAACAGCCCATTTAGAAACAGACCAAAAGAGGAAAGCCTGTCTATTTTTAAGGGAATGTATAATGGGGAGTATGATCAGGGTGAGCATGTTTTAAGAGCTAAGATTGACATGGCTTCTCCAAACATGTTAATGCGAGACCCTGTTGTTTACAGGGTGATGAAGGCAAGTCACCACAGAACAGGAGAAAACTGGAACATTTATCCAATGTATGATTGGACACATGGAGAGTCAGACTACATAGAGCAAGTTTCACACTCACTTTGTACGCTTGAGTTTGAGCCTCATAGAGAATTATACGACTGGTTTTTAGATGCAATTAGCCCACTAAAAGGAATTAGACCAAAACAAAGAGAGTTTTCTAGGCTTAACCTTACTTTTACTATTACAAGCAAAAGGAAACTTGCGCAGTTAGTTGATAACGAAATGGTTTCAGGTTGGGATGATCCAAGAATGCCCACAATTTCTGGCCTTAGAAAAAGAGGGTATACCCCACAATCCCTTAAAAACTTTGCACTAACAGTCGGTGTATCAAAAAGGGAAAACGTTATTGACGCCTCTCTTCTTGAGTTTTGTGTTAGGTCACATTTAAATGAAGTTGCTCCAAGAGCAATGGCGGTTATAAACCCTTTAAAAATTAAAATTATAAATTACGATAAGCATGAGGGAGAGAAGATAAGCTTTGAAATTAACCAGCAAAATGAAGAAGCAGGAAAAAGAGAGATAGCGTTTACAGATGAGATGTTTATTGAAAAAGAAGATTTTCAGGAAAACCCAGAGGAAGGGTTTTTTAGGTTGTCGCCTGGAGAAGAAGTAAGGTTAAAAAATGCATACATAATAAAAGCAGTTGAAGTTGTTAAAGATCAAGAAGGAAATATATCTCAAGTTTTGTGTGAGTATGACCAAAAAAGCAAAAGTGGATCAAACACTCCAGAAAGCAACAGAAAAGTTAAGGGAACAATTCATTGGGTTTCAGCCAAAGAGGCTGTCAGCGCAAAAATAAACATATACGATAGGCTTTTTAAAGTTGAGGAACCAGGAAAAAGCGCAACAATTGAAAATGAAATCAATGAAAACTCATTGATAACAAAAGAAGCATTAGTTGAGCCATACTTGTTAGAAGCAAAGGAGGGTCAACAATTCCAATTTCAAAGGTTAGGTTATTTTGTTAAAACAGACAATAAAAAAACCCTAGAGTTTAACAAAACTGTAGGGTTAAGAGATGGTTGGAAAAAGTAACCTTTATTCACCTTCAAATTCTCCAAACTCAGGTGTTTCAGGTTTTTTAATTTCAGGCATCATTGTTCCTGCGTCAGAGCTTTTTTGATTTTCTTTTTGCATCGCCTCTCCAATTTTGCTACTTGCTGTAAATGCAGCAACCATATCATTTAACATAGTGCTTCCAGCTTGAGGAGAGTTTGGAAGAAGGATCAAATTTGAGTTTGTTTCTCCACCAATAGACTGTAGGGTGTCATAGTGTTGGGTAACAACAATAAGCGCAGAAGCTTCTTGTGAATTAATACCTACAGACCCAAGTGTTCCAACAGAGTCTTCAATACCTTTTGCAATCTCTCTTCTTTGATCAGCTATACCCTGACCTTGAAGTCTTTTGCTTTCAGCCTCAGCTTTTGCTTTTTCAACAATTAAAATTCTTGCAGCATCTCCCTCATATTGCGCGGCTGTCTTTTCTCTGTCCGCGGCATTAATTCTATTCATTGCTCTTTTTACTTCTGCGTCTGGCTCAATATCAGTCACAAGGGCTTTAACAATAAAATATCCATACTCTTCCATTGCATCTCCAAGGGATTGTTTTACTGCAACAGCAATATCATCTTGTTTAGAAAAAACATCATCTAGTTTCATTTTAGGCACCTGAGAACGAATAAGGTCAAAAACGTATGATGTTATTTGATCTTGTGGAAAATCTAGTTTATAGAATGCATCAAAAACTTTTGACTCAACAACTCTGTATTGTACGGAAACTTTAAGTTTTACAAAAACATCATCACTGGTTTTTGTCTCTACAACTACGTCAAGTTGAAGAACTTTTAAGCTTAATTTCCCAGCGATTCTGTCAACCAAAGGAATCTTAACTTGAAAACCAGGACCTCTAACGGATTGAAATTTACCAAACCTTTCAACAATCGCAGCCGATTGCTGTTTGACGATAAATACCGTAGAGATAATGATAAAAAAAACTAATAATATAATTAAGGGTGTTGTAAATAGGCTCATGTGTTAAATTTTATTTATTAAACTTTCAATTCTGTGGAGTGTTTCTTCAGGACCAATAATATCTATAATTTTAAATAAATCCGGACCCGACAAACTCCCAACTATACAAAGACGTAAAGTCTTCATAATATTTCCAAAAGAAATTTGGTTTTCAGACCCAAAAGTCATCAAGCTTTCTTTTAATAACAAGGGCTCTGAAATTAATTCCTTTTTTAATTTACAAAAATTTAAAATATTATAGATAATGTTTCTTGTGATTTTCTCTATTGCCTCTTGGTCGTAATTTTTTGGTTGGCTGACAAAAACAAACACTTCCTTTTCAACATCAAACAAAGTATTGAGTCTTTCTTTAATCAAATCAACAATTTGTTCACAGACATCATTACTGTATTTTTTTTCAAGTAAAAGACTGGCCTGCTCACTTAATGAGAGAATTTTTTTTGATGAAAAATCTCGAAGGTGAAGATGATTAATCCATACAGCTTTTTTAATGTCAAATCTTGCTCCTGATTTATTTATGTCTTTACTGTCAAAACTATTGACAAGCTCTTCAAGAGAATACTTTTCGTTCTCGTCTTTTCCTTTCCAACCTAATAGAGCTAGATAATTTAGTATCCCCTCAGGGGTATATCCCGACTCTTTAAAACCTTTAGATTCCTCCCATTGAACTGCAAAAACAGGGTGCCCTTGTTCTTCTGCATCCCTTTTTGACAACTTACCTTGTCCTGTGCTTTTTAAAATTAGAGGAAGGTGATAAAACTTCGGAGGAGACCAACCAAAATGGTTATATAAAGTCAAATGTGATGGAAGCGAAGACAACCACTCCTCACCCCGAACAACAGAGGTAATTTTCATATCATGATCATCTACAACATTGGCAAAATGATATGTTGGCATACCATTAGACTTCATAATTACCTTATCTTCTATCTCATTCGAATTAAAACTTAAAGACCCCCTAATCTCATCATTTACAGTTATTATTTCTTTTTCAGGAATAACCATTCTTATAACATAACCCCCTCTATCAACTCTATTCTTAACTTCCTCTTCTGAAACAGTAAAAGAGTTAATCATGTTCTTTCTTGTCTCATAATTATATTTAAACTCACCGTTTGAATCTTTTCTTGCGCTTTCAAGCTCAGTAGAAGAATCAAAGGCATAATAAGCCAAACCTTTCTTCAAAAGCTCTTCAACGCGTTTTTTATATAAACTTTTTCTGCCGCTTTGTTTTATTGGCCCCTCATCAAATTTTAAACCAAGCCATTTTAGAGAATCTTTTATGTGTTCTTCGGCGCCTATAACAGTTCTTTTGGAGTCGGTGTCTTCAATCCTAAGAATAAAGTCGCCACCATTTTTTTTAGCAATTAAATAATTAAACAGAGCTGTTCTCACTCCTCCAATGTGAAGAGGTCCTGTTGGACTAGGTGCAAATCTTGCTCTTTCCTTCATACTTCAAATATAACACCATATTATTCCTTATTGAAATTATCCTTAATAATTGATTTATATTTGTTGAAATATGCAAAAGATTAAGTTTATCGGGTATTCAAACACTCTGTTTCAAAACAAGATTTTAGAGGAAACTATTGTTTTTTTTGCTAATAAAAGTGGATTCAAAATAGAAAAATTGGAATATAATTTTGTGGATTTAAATGTTATGAGATCTTTAAATGTAGACTTTCTTAATCATTACAATCATACTGATATTCTCACATTTGATTATTCTGAAGAAAAAAATCTTATTGCGGAAGTTTATATCTCTCTATCAATGATGAGAGAAAATGCCAAAAAATACAATCAAAGTGTTGATAATGAGTGTATTAGATTAATTTCACATGGTCTTTTCCACTGTCTTGGATATAAAGACAAGACTCCTGTTGAAAAGACTGTTATGAGAAAAATGGAAGAAGAGTTTATATTTGCTGTTTCACGTGAAACCAATCAAAATGTTTGAATCTAAATATGATGTTATTGTTGTAGGGGGTGGTCATGCTGGTGCAGAGGCTGCGGCTGCCGCTGCAAACTTAGGAGCCAAAACACTTTTAGTTACGATGAACCTGCAAACCATTGGCCAAATGTCATGTAATCCGGCTATGGGTGGTATTGCAAAAGGCCAAATTGTTAGAGAAATAGATGCTCTTGGTGGATACAGTGGTGTAGTTTCAGACTTAACAGCTATACAGTTTAAAATGCTGAATAAATCAAAAGGACCTGCAATGTGGAGTCCAAGGGTTCAGTCAGATAGAGCCAAGTTTGCACTCAAATGGCGGCAGATGTTAGAGAATACACCAAACCTTGATTTTTATCAAGATATGGTTGTTGGTTTAATTGTAGAAAAAAACACAATAAAAGGGGTTTTTACTGGTTTAGGCAATAAAATACGCTCAAACTCTGTTATTTTAACAAACGGAACATTTTTAAATGGACTAATACATGTCGGGGATAAAAATTTTGGTGGAGGAAGAGTTGGAGAAAAACCCTCTGTAGGCATTACCGCCGATCTTGAGTCTTACGGTTTTAAATCAGGTAGAATGAAAACAGGAACACCACCACGAGTCGACGGAAGATCATTAGATTACAGCGTTATGGAGGAGCAGCCAGGAGATAAAAACCCCGCTAAGTTTAGCTACCTCGAGAGTATTCAGCCCCTTAAGCATCAGATTAGCTGTCATATAACTTATACTAATAGTGAGGTTCATGATATTATGTCTGAATCTTTAGATCGATCACCCATGTTTAATGGTAGCATAAGCAGTAGTGGCCCTAGATACTGTCCTTCAATAGAGGATAAAATACATAGGTTTGCAGAAAAGGACAGGCATCAAATATTTGTTGAACCAGAGGGAGAAAACACAGTTGAAGTATATGTCAATGGTTTTTCAACCTCAATGCCAGAAGATGTTCAATATGCAGCTATCAAAAAAATTAAAGGTTTTGAAAATGTTAAGTTTTTTAGGCCAGGATACGCTATAGAGTATGATTATTTTCCACCAACTCAATTAACTCTTACTCTTGAAACTAAGCTGATAAAAAACTTATTTTTTGCTGGACAAATTAATGGTACAACTGGCTATGAAGAAGCTGCAGCTCAAGGTTTAATTGCAGGGATTAATGCTGTTTCAAAAGTGTTTGAAAAAGAACCTCTAATATTAACAAGAAGCGAAGCTTATATTGGAGTTTTGATTGACGATTTAATTACAAAAGGTACAGAAGAGCCATATAGAATGTTTACTTCCCGAGCAGAATACAGAACTTTGCTTAGGCAAGACAATGCGGATATTCGATTGACGGAGAAATCATTCAAGATTGGCTTAGCAAAGAAAGAAAGATATGATCGTGTTAAACAGAAACAAGAAGAGGTAGAGGGCTTTGTAAAGTTTTTTAATGAAACAAGTTTCGAGTTAGACGAGGTTAATAAAATTTTAAAATCAGTAAACTATGAGCCTGTTCCGCAGAAAGGAAAAATAGATAAAATATACTCAAGGCCCAACGTTAAACAACAGGATATAAGAAAACTAGGCTCTGTGGAAAATTATATTAAAGCAAATAAGCTAGACAATGAAGTTTTAGACCAGACGGAGATACAAATAAAATATAAAGGTTACATAGAAAAAGAGAAAGCTAATGCAGACAAACTTCAAAGACTAGAAGATATTAAGATTCCAGATAATTTTGATTACGACCCTTTAGCCTCTCTATCTCATGAGGCAAAAGAAAAATTAAATAAAATTAGACCATCTACTCTTTCACAAGCATCAAGAATTAGCGGTATTAATCCAAGCGATATTAGTGTTCTGCTTGTTAAGATGGGGAGATAAAAGTTCCACGTGAAACAGTCACTTAAAAAAGATAGAATGTTTTTAAGCACAAAAGATTATGTTGCTTCAAACGAGCACTTCAATCTTTTCCTTGATAACAAGACTAAGATTGTTTGGACAGATGTAGCAGAAGACCACAACCATAACAAATATTATGAAAATGAAAATTACCTTCCTCATAATGAAAAGAAAGGTCTCTTCGCTTTTTTTTATAAGCTCTCACAAAACATAATGTTTTCCTATAAATTAAAAGTTTTAAAAAAAATCTTACAACCATCAAACATAATTTTAGATTATGGATCTGGTGATGGACATTTTGCTGAATTTTTGAAAAAAAAAGGAGATAAATGTTCATGTGTATGATCCAATAATAACCCAACCAAAAAACCCACAAACAATTGATAATCAGTATGATATGATTATGATGTGGCATGTTCTAGAGCATGTTCCAGATATTAATAAGACGTTAATAGCATTAGAAAAAAAATTAAAACATAATGGCGCTCTTGTTGTTGCAGTTCCAAATAGAGACAGTTTAGATTCGAAGACATATGGAGAACATTGGGCAGCCTGGGATGTACCAAGACATTTATACCATTTTAATCATAATTCTTTAGAAAATCTAATGAAAGAGAAAGGATTTAACCTAATCTCTAAACACCCTTTGTGGCTTGATTCTTATTATGTATCATACCTCTCATCGAAATACAAAAAGTCTGTTTTTCCATGGATTAATTTAATAGTCGTTGGTTCTCTCTCAAATATATTAGCGATTTTCACATCTAAGTACTCTTCCTCATTCTATATATTCAAAAGAGCTTAATCTTCAGGAGTATTAATAAGCTTTGTCATTTTAATTGCGAACAACATGAAAACAATTTTAGAGTTAATGTTCCTGGAAATTGAGTAATGTGAATCCTCGATTAAGTCAATTATTTCAATTAAATTTCTACTGTGAACGAATGGAGAAAGCTTACCTATTTTAAAATCTGAATTTGGAACAAAAGAGGTTAAGTTTTCGGACCTATAGCTTACAAGCATAGCTTCCCTGATAAGAAAGGAACAAAAACCTAGAAATTCTTTTTGTTGTTCTCTAGAATTTGAAGCGATTTTCTCAGACCATTTGGTAAGATCCAAAACAGCTTTTTTGCTTTTTTTTGCAAGAAAGGCAAACCTTAGACAATCAATAAAGTTTTGTTCATGAGAGATTGAAGATGAGTTTTCATCTATATAGTTTAATGCCCTAGAAACACTCCCTCTTGAGGACTTTACAATTAAATCATAGTCAATATCACTCACAAAACTCTCTAAAAACTGTTTGTGCTCTTCATGGTCAACAGGACCAAGATTTGAAATTTGACATCTTGATATTATTGTGGTTAAAAGATCCTGTAAACTATTAGTTATTAAAATAAAATAAGTGTTAATAGGTGGTTCTTCTAATATTTTTAAAAGCTTATTAGAGGTTTGAGGCATCATTGTTTGAGCCCCCCAGAGAATAAAAACTTTATTTCCTCCAAGAAAGGATTTAAGAACCGCTTTGTTTTGAATTTTGTCAATCTCGGGTACTTTTATAGACCCCTGAGAAGTAGTGTTCCCAATAAAAGTTGACCACTTTTGAAAATCAGAGAAAGGAAACTGTTTAACAAAAGAGATCCACTCAGCATAAAGGTTTTCAGCATCCTTAACGGATGCAAAAGTAGGAAACGAAAAGTGTAAATCAGGATGATCCGAGACGTCACCGCTAAAAGAGTTTTTTTGATTTAACAGCTCTCTAGCAATCTCAATAGCAAAATTTAAACCACCATACCCATCTTTATCTACAAGAATTTTTGATTGAGGAAATTTTTTTTTCTGAATTGAATCATAGATCCTTTCTTTAATATGTCCTTGACCCAAAATTCTATCTAAATTCATACCCAAATATATATCATATTATATCTTTGTCGACAAAATAATATTAACATGTCCGATCTAGAAAAACAAGACTTAAAAAACAAAAAAGTAATTGTAAGGGTTGATTTAAATGTCCCTTTAGATGATACTGATAATGTAACTGATACAACGAGAATTGTGGCATGTAAAGAGACAGTGAATTTAATTCTAGAAAAAGGAGGAACATGTATTCTAATATCTCATCTAGGTAGACCAAAAGGAAAAGAAAATAAATTCTCTCTAAAAAAAATAGTAGATACAGTCTCTTCGGTATTTAACCAGCCAGTTTTTTTCTATGAAGACTGTATTGGCCAGGGCGCCCAGGAAGCAATTTCTAAATTAGATCAAGGAAGTATTATTCTTATGGAAAATCTTCGTTTTTATCAGGAGGAAACATTAGGAGACAGAGTATTTGCAAAAAATCTTTCAGAATTAGGTGATATATATGTAAATGATGCTTTTGGAACTTGCCACAGAGAACACGCATCAACAGTGGTAATTACTGAGTATTTCGAGAATAAAAAATTTGCAGGTAAACTTCTTCAAAAAGAGCTTGAGGCAATAAATCAAATTTCTAATAATGGCAAAAAACCTGTTCTTGCAATTTTAGGAGGGGCTAAAGTCTCAAGTAAACTCAGTATTCTGTATAATCTGATTAAGAATGTAGATAAAATTATAATTGGTGGAGGAATGGCCTACACTTTTATTAAAGCAAAAGGAGGACAAATTGGGAACTCTCTGGTAGAAGATGAATTAATTACTAATGCACAAGAAATCTTAATGCTAGCCAAAAAATTAGATAAAAAAATAATTTTGCCAGTAGACATAAAAGCTTCAAAAGACTTTGATAATAACAATCAAATATCAACCTTTAACTCAAAAGAGATAGATGATGGATGGATGGGGCTAGATATTGGAGAAAAGTCTATAGAAATATTTCATCAAGAAATTTTAACAAGTAATACAATTTTTTGGAATGGACCAATGGGGGTTTTTGAAAAAGAACTTTTTTCTGAAGGAACAAGCTCAATATGTAATTCCCTTAAAGAGGCTAAAGAAAAAGGAGTAAATGTAATTGTTGGAGGGGGTGACTCAATAGCAGCATTAAAAAAGCTTGGAAAAGAGGAATGGGTTGGGTATATTTCAACTGGAGGAGGAGCTCTTTTAGAAAGTTTAGAGGGAAAAACTCTTCCAGGGGTTAAGGCTTTGATGTAATGAACTTAAAAAACAACTTTTTAATTATCACATCCTGGATGCTTTTCATTTCATGTCAATCAGACAGTTCCAAAGCATATGTTCCAGAATCAAATGGTAATATTAATGCGGTAACTGTTGTAATGAATAATAGTTCATGGGAAGGAAGCCTTGGAAGCAACATCAAGGAATCTTTAATGGAGCCATACGAAGGACTGCCATTTGACGAACCAAAATATGATTTGTATTATATACAGCCATCAATATTTAAAGGCTTTGCAAGAAACAGTAGAAATATAATTGTCTTTAGAAAAGACACATCTGACCAAGGATTTAGATTAATCAAAAACTTATGGGCAAGACCCCAAATAACAGCTCTAATAACTGGTGAAGACGCGGAGGTAATGAACTTTTATTTCGACGAAAACAAAGAACTTTTATTTAGATCGATTTCGGAAAATGAAAGAGTTGAAAAAATTCGTAGAATGAGAAAGTCTCTTAATGATGACCCCCAACTCGAAGATCGTTTTGGTATTAACTTAACTTTTCCGGATGCATACTCAACAGTTAAAGACACAACAAATTTTGTATGGGTGGAGAAAGAGGTAGTAAAAGGACACCTTAATATTATTGCATATACATTGCCACTAAATATTGACTTAAAAAAGATAGAAGAAAGAATACCTGCAATAAGAGATTCGATTGGAGAAATATATGTTCCAGGAAGAGTTCCAGGCTCTTACATGATTACTGAAAGAGCATACCTTCCTTATTATTACAAAACAAAAGTTAATAATCTAGATGCAATATTAACAAAGGGCACATGGGAGGTAAAAAATGATTTTATGGCGGGGCCATATATCAATTATATGATAAGAGATACAATAAATAAAAGAAATATTGTTATTGAGGGTTTTTCGTTTGCACCATCAGAAAGCAAGAGAGACTACATGTTTGAATTAAACACTATAATAACAACAATGGAATTTGCTAAATAAAGCTATTATTCCTTTGAATCTTCGTCTTCTTCCTTTGTAGCTTTTTTAAATTCCTTTATACCGCTTCCAAGTCCTCTCATAAGCTCAGGAATCTTTCTACCACCAAACAGTAACAGAACAACGATAATTATTAAAATAATTTGAGGTCCACCTATCATATTTGAATATTTATTGAACTTAGTTCTTAATACAAATTTACTGAATTATTTTTTGTAAAGTGAATTTATTAATCATATAATAACTTATGCCGAAGTATATATATATTTGTATTAATGCCAAAAAAGAAAAAACATACCTTACTAGACAAACTTTATGAGAGGTATCACATAGTCTTAGTAAATGAAAAAACACTTGAAAAGAAGAAGCTCATGTCTTCATCATCACTTAATATTGTTTTATCTTCTTTCATTGTGTTTCTATTCGTCTTATCTGCAGCTTTTTTACTAATATACTTTACCCCTCTCAAGGAATATTTTAGAGGGTATACTAGTGTTGAGTTAAGGCAAAATGCAGTTGAGAATTCTATGAAACTTGATTCATTGGAAAGTCTTTACATTCTACAAGGTAACTATATAAACTCATTAAAAGACCTATTATCTGGAAATATTTCATATGAAGAGTTGGACGAAAATTTAAGCAGCAAAGAAAACAGGGTCACAGATTTAGAGATTGTAGATACAAATCAGGAAGACTCGTTGTTAAGAGCCTTGGTTGAGGAGGAAGACAAGTATAATGCGTTTGATATTAAAGGAGAGAGATTTACAACTGTACTTTTTCCCCCAGTAAAAGGAGGTCTTTCATCAGCTTTTGATATAAACAGCAAACATTATGGAGTTGATATTGTTATGCCAGAGAACTCTCCTGTTCATTCTATCAGCGAAGGAATTGTTGTATTCTCTGAATGGACTTCAGCAACAGGGTTTGTAATTATAATTGAACATTTAAATGGCTTAACGTCAATCTACAAGCATAATTCTTCTATTGTTAAAAGTCAAGGAGACACAGTTGGGACAGGAGAAATAATTGCCTTTACCGGAAATACTGGAGAGTTAACAACAGGCCCTCATCTTCATTTTGAATTATGGTATCAAGGTGAGCCAGTTGACCCCCAAAGCTATATTGAGTTTTAAATGAAAACTTTAATTACAATACTTTTTGCTAGACTAGTTAAAAAACGAAATAATAAATGGATTTCGAATCCATTTGAATCTCAAACTCAAACGTTTAATAAATTATTAAAGAAAGCAATGAACACAGAGTTTGGTAAAGATCACAACTTTTCAAGCATAAAAAATTATAAGGATTTTCAAAATCAAGTTCCAATCAGAGATTATGAGGCTTTAAAACCCTATGTTGACAGAGTTGTTGCAGGAGAAAAAAGCATTCTATGGCCTGGACAACCTCTTTATTTTGCTAAAACTAGCGGGACTACTTCAGGAGCAAAATATATTCCAATTACAAAAGAATCAATTCGAACACACATCAATTCAGCAAGAGATGCACTTTTAAATTATTTTTTAAAAACAAAAAACTACAGTCCAATAAATGGAAAACATATGTTTCTTCAAGGTAGCCCTAAACTAGAAAAAAAAAACGGTGTCTTTATTGGTAGACTTTCAGGTATCAGTGCTCACTATATTCCACAACTATTTTTAAATAACAGAAAGCCCTCATGGAAAACCAACTGCATTGAGGATTGGGAGAAAAAAGTTGATGCTATAATTAAAGAAACAGTTGGAGAAAAAATGACAATTATAGCAGGAATACCATCATGGGTCCAAATGTATTTCGAAAAGATTGTTTCTAATGAAAAAAAAACAATAAAGGATGTCTTCCCTGACTTGTCACTATATGTATATGGAGGTGTAAGCTTTGATCCATATAAGTCAACATTTGATAAATTATTTGGAAAAAAGATTGACACATTAGCAACCTTTCCTGCATCAGAAGGATTTTTCGGCTATCAAGATAATTTCACTGATGACAAAACTGATTTATTACTACTGTTAAATAATGATATATTTTATGAATTCATTAAAGCTAAAGATTTTTTAAAAGGTAAATATGAAAGAATTACACTAAAAGATGTGCAAGTCAATGTTAATTACTTATTGATTATATCTACTTCTGCAGGTCTTTGGGGTTATAACATTGGGGATACTGTAAAATTTACTTCAACCAAACCATATAGATTAATTGTATCTGGAAGAATTAAACATTTTTTATCTGCATTTGGAGAACATGTTATTTCAGAAGAAGTGGAAAAGTCAATGAATATTGCTACAAACAATCATAATATAACAATCAGAGAGTTTACTGTTGCACCCAATATAAATCCAAAAGAAGGGCTTCCCTGTCATGAGTGGTATGTAGAATTTGAAACTCAGCCTGATGATATAGAGATCTTCTCAAAAACTTTAGAATCGGAAATGCTTAATCAAAACATTTATTACAAAGACTTGATTAATGGAGGAATTATTCAACCCTTAGAGGTAATTTCAGTTAAAAAAGGGGGGTTTAATGATTATATGAAATCAATTGGAAGATTAGGGGGTCAAAATAAAGTTCCTAGACTTTCAAATGATAGAAAAATTGCTAATAAACTAAATGCTTTTAACTCTTGAAAAAGAATGTAACTATAGTTTATACTATTAAAAGAAGTTTTGTTAAATCTGACATTTCAATTTTAGAGGCACTAGATTATAATGTTTTTCAAATACAATCCATACCAAAGAAAACAATATTTTCTTTCGTAATAAACAGGATAAAAGAAAAAATAAATTCAATATCTTATGTGTCACGGTCGAGAATAGTAATCATTTGGTTTAATGACTATCATGCGTTTATACCAATTCTTTTTTCAAAGCTTTTTTTAAAAAAATCTGTTATTATTGTTGGAGGATATGATGCTATAGTAGATAAGCAGAACAAGCACGGTTTATTTCTTAAAAGAGGGATTAGGTCTATGTTGGCTAAAATTAATTATAGTTTAGTTAGTGAAATATGGGTAGTTCACAAATCTTTAGAGAAAGGATGTAAGTATGCTAAAGAGAAGTTTAATATTGAATCAGGAGTTAGGAATTTTTTTAATCATAAAAAGCTTCTAATTAAGGAAATCAACACGGGGTATGATACCAGATTTTGGAACTATGATACGAACAGTGAAAAGACTGGAGTATTGACAGCTGCCTTTTTTTCAGATGAAAGAGTTATAAATATTAAGGGTTTAAAGATTTTCAACAAGTTAGCATCTTTAATTCCACAGTTCTCTTTTACAATTGTTGGCGAAACAAAAATTCATATTGAGGATTTCATAGACTTAAACCCTAACATAGATGTAATCGGAGTTCAGACTAAAACCCAAATGAAAGACCTTTATCAAAAACATAAATTTTATTTTCAGGGATCACGATTAGAGGGACTACCAAATTCAGTTTGTGAAGCTATGTTATGTGGATGCCTTCCGATTGGCTCAAGAGTTTTTGGAATTCCAGATATAATTGGAAATACAGGAATTTTATTTGACACTGAAACAGATTTAGCACTCGTTAAAGACTTTATGTTATCAGAGCTAGGAGAAAAAGAGTCAAAACGTGCAAGGAATAGAATAATATCAAAATTTGATATATCAAGGCGTACAGAAAAAATAAAAGAAAATATTGATTAATGGAAATAGGGGTATTAGGCTTTAGTAAATCCAGAAATATAGGAGACTATATTCAAACAAAAGCTGTTGTAGATATTTTAAATAAGCAAAACATTAAAATTCTAGAACGAGAAAAGCTTAAAAATTATAATGGGCCGCCAATAAAAACAATAATTAATGGTTGGTTTATGGAGAATCCAAAGAATTGGCCACCTAATAATAATATCAATCCATTATTTATATCTTTTCATATCAACCCTTCAATAGTAAAGACATTTATTAACCATCAATCGCTCGAGTATTTTAAAAAACACGAACCAATAGGATGTCGAGACTATTATACAAGGGACCTATTGGTTAAAAATGGAATCAACGCCTATTTTTCATCATGTGTGACACTAGGGATAGAAAGAGAAAAATATCTTAAAAGACAAACACCCGGGGGTGTTATTGTAATAGGAGCTTTTGACAGGCTTAAACCATATATAGATTATAAATCCCCATTAAAATTTCTACTGTCTTTAATTAAATACCCTTTAAGAATTTTAAATTATAAAATCAAGCTGCAAAAATTTAATAGACATTTATACAAGCAAAAATTTGAAATAAAAAGGTATTCTCAAATAACTAAAAACTCAATTAATTCTCATTCTGAGGGGATAGTTCTGGCAGAAGAGATGCTCAACAAAATTGCGGAAAGTGATATAATAATTACATCCAGAATTCATGCTGCCTTGCCAGCCTTAGCAATGGGTTTGAAGGTTATATTTATTGATGAGGGATTAGATCATACAAACCACAAGATGAGATTATCTGGCTTAAAAAATTATTTTAAGACAGTAGACTTTAAGGACTTTTTTATGATTAATTTAGAGGATGTTAAGAACATGGAAAACCATAATAACTACATTCAAAATATAAAGCAAACAATCAACAAATTTAAAACTCAATGAACATACTAGTTATAGGCTCTGGCGGGCGAGAACATGCAATAATAACGAGTATTTCAAAAAGTAATAAATGTTCAAAAATTTATGCACTTCCAGGAAATGGAGGAACCGAGTTATTAGCAGAAAATATTGACGGAGATGTAAATGACTTTCAGTTTATTAAAAAAATCTCATTAGAGCATAAAATTTCATTGGTGTTTGTTGGCCCAGAGGACCCAATAGTTAATGGTATCTATGACTTCTTTAAATCTAATATTGAACTCAAGGATATAAAGATAATTGCCCCAAGTAAACAGGCGGGGCTTCTTGAAGGCAGTAAAGATTTTGCTAAAGATTTCATGGAAAAGTATAATATACCAACAGCAAAACATAAAACTTTTTCTATCGACAATATAAATCAGGCAGACAATTTTTTAGAGAGTATGAACCCACCATATGTTTTAAAGGCAGATGGTTTAGCTGCAGGAAAAGGAGTTTTAATATTAAAAGATTTAAACGAGGCAAAATCAGAGCTACGAAATATGATTTTAGATAGAAAATTTGGAGATTCATCTACTAAAGTAGTAATAGAGGAATTTCTTAATGGTATTGAACTTTCATGCTTTGTATTAACAGATGGTGAAAACTATAAAGTTCTACCTTTTGCTAAAGACTATAAAAAGATAGGAGAAGGGGACAAGGGATTAAACACTGGCGGAATGGGTGCTGTTTCTCCAGTCCCTTTTCTTGATGATAAATTTTTATCTAAGATTCAAAATAAGATAATTAAACCAACAATTGAAGGTATTGTCAAGGAAAACATGAAGTATAACGGCTTTGTTTTTATAGGACTAATAAAAGTTAACGATGAGCCATATGTTATTGAATATAATGTAAGGATGGGAGATCCAGAGACAGAGGTTGTATTCCCTAGATTGAAAAACGATCTACTTGAACTTTTTGATTCAATGGGTACGTCCAAATTCAAGGATATAAAGTTAAAAATTAGTGACAACCATGCTGCAACAGTTATATTAGTTTCAGGGGGTTATCCAGAGTCATATGAGAAAGGAAAAACTATAGAGGGCTTAAACGACTTATCTGAAGTGTCTGTGTTTCATGCAGGAACTAAAAAAAAGAGTGATTCTTTTATAACGAGCGGCGGGAGAGTCTTAGCAATAACATCAATGGGAAATAATTTTGAATTAGCTCTTAAAAACTCGTACAATCAAATTAATAAAATAAAATTTGATGGGATGAATTACAGAAAGGATATTGGTTTTGACTTACTTTAGAAAAGAATGAGAAGTAATATCATTGTTTTCCTCATCATTGTCATCAAACTCTTTCAATTTCTTCAGCCAATAAGCAGCACCTGCTATTCCGATTAATATAAAAGACCAACTTACAATATTTGCAAGATACCAACTGTCAAGCTGAATGGTTCTTAGAAGATCAAAGGGGAAGAAAAGAACTTCTTTGAAAAGCCAAGAAAGAGAGTAGAAAAAATCTTTAAACATGATTAAATTTATTGAACAAAATTAATACATTGAAGTATGATTGCAAAGGTATTTCAAAAATTTTCTTTTACTTCAGCTGGAATCTCCTCTTTGCTTCTATTAGTAGTTACATATTATTACTTAACACTTGAAATAAAATGGTCTTTTGTAGAATCAAAAATTTCAAATGGAGTATTAATATACGGAGCGTTAATGCTCACAAATTATGCAATTGACACAGTAACAAGACAGCTTACTATTGAAAGGTCAAACAGGCATGCTTACCATTTATTATTGTATCCATTAGTTATTATTTGTTATCCAATTGAATCGGTCGATTTGAAATTTATATTATCGTCAACTGCTGTATGGGCAGCATGGCGAAACATGAGAATGTTTTTAGAGCTAACAAACAATACAAAAAGAATTAAAAGATTATTTGATGCAATGGTTCTCCTAAGCCTTTCCACTTTAATAATTTTGGATAACCTAATTATTTTTTTCTACCCGTTACTAGTTTTACTTACAACAAATATTAAGAGAGATTTAAAATATTTTATAATATTATTTATGACTCCACTTATTATTTTACCCACAGCATATGTGCTTTTATCTTTTTTATCATTAGATGGTTATTTATTTAGTTCATACTTTTTTGCAGATCAATCTCAAGTGATAGAAGAGCAGAACTTTAATCTAACATATTCTTATGTCCCAATATTTATTGTGTTTGTCTTATATGTAATTTCAGTTATAATTAAATTCATAAGAACCTACAGCTTTACAAGAAGAATTCTTGATATTGTAGGTGTATTGTTTATTGTATTAACTTCCTTATTCTTATCCATGAATTATCAATTCAGTGGTTCAGAGTTTCATTATCTATCCCTACCTCTTGTTTATATGATATCTCAAATTTTTGTAAAAAAAATAAAGAGTTTATATGTAAACTTTATCTTTGTATTGTTGCTTGCATCGATAGTAACTTTTAAATTTTTAATATGACAAAAACCGCAATAAGCTCACTTGCCATCAAAGTATTTGAAAAATCTGTAGATGATTATCATGTTCACGATGATATTAACAGAGCAGCTTCTAATCCATATGAGAAAAACGATTTTGAACATTTGCTATACGAAAAGAATTGGATTGATACTGTTCAGTGGCACTATGAAGATATTATACGAGACCCAGATATAAACCTTCAGGAGGGTATGAAGCTCAAGAGACTTATTGACAGTTCTAACCAAAATAGAACGGAGATGGTTGAATACATAGACTCCTATTTTTTAAAATTATATTCTAACGTCAATCCAAAAACTGATGCAAAAGTAAATACTGAAAGTCCAGCCTGGGCTTTAGACAGGCTATCTATATTAATTTTAAAAATATATCATATGAAAGAGGAGTCTGAAAGAGCAGATGTTTCAGATGAGCACAGAAATAATTGTAAAAAAAAGCTAGATGTTCTAATTGAACAAAGAGAAGATCTATCAGAATCAATAGATCAACTATTAATTGATTTGTCAACAGGCGATAAGAAAATGAGAGTTTATAAGCAAATGAAAATGTATAATGATGAATCATTGAACCCTGTTTTGTATAAAAAAGATGATTCAGCAAAAGGATAAATCTGTTCTAGTTTATAGGTTCTCTGCTCTTGGTGATATAGCCATGATAATACCCGTATTAAGATCTTTCTTTAAAACTTATCCTGATCAAAAAATAATATTTGTTTCAAGAAATTACGCAAAGCCACTTTTTGACGAATTTGATAATATAGAGTTTATTGGTGTAGATTTCAATCAAGAGTACAGGGGCATAAAAGGCTTAATCACGCTATTTAAAATACTAAGAAAAAAAAATGTTAAGTCAATTGCAGACCTGCATAATGTTTTAAGAACAAATGTTCTAAACTTTTTGTTTAAACTATCTTTCAAAAAAGTTCAGTCTATTGATAAGGGAAGAGCAGATCGTAAAAAGTTAATAAGAAAAAAAAATAAAATATTTAAACCATTAACACCAATTCAATATAGATATTGTGATGTTTTTAGAAGATTAGGGTTTCCAGTTGATTTAGTTAATCATGAGTATCCAGTAAAACCATATTTAGACAATAATACTGAAGAACAAAAACTCCTTTCCTTTAGCGAAAATAAAAAGATTATAGGCATTGCTCCTTTTGCATCATTTGAGGGAAAAAGTTACCCCCTAGACTTAATGCAAAAAGTAATTGCATATCTTCAAAAGAATTACAGTGTATATCTTTTTGGAGGTGGAGAAAATGAGTTAAAACAAATAGAAATATGGGATAAAGCATACGAAAACGTTCATGATGTTTCAAAGCGCTTCAGCTTATCTCAACAAATCAATATTATAAATTATATTGATCTTATGATTTCAATGGACTCAGCAAATGGTCATCTTGCAGCAAATTGTGGAATTCCAGTGTTGACAATATGGGGAATGACTCACCCATTTTGTGGCTTCACACCATTTGACCAGCCTACAGAAAATTCAATAATGATAGATAGGAATTTGTATCCAGAAATTCCAACCTCTATATTTGGTAATAGAGTTCCAAAAGGTTATGAGAGTGCTTTTAGATCTATTGAGCCAAAAGAAATAATTGAGAGAGCATTAAAAGTGCTAGAAGATACTATACTTCATCATAATTAACTTCGACCTCATCAGAAGTTGGCCTTGCCTGGCAAGTCAATATATATCCATCTTCAACTTCATCATCTGTAAGAATTTGATTATTATCCATCTCAACAGACCCCTTATTTATTTTTGCTAAACATGTGCTGCAGATTCCACCTTGACAAGAGTAAGGAGCATCAATATCATTTTCAAGCGCAAGATCTAGAATGGTTTTATCATCAACCATTACTAGATTATATTCAATTTCATCACAAATAATTTTAATTTTTTTTGACATATATATATATTGATTATCAGCGCAATATTACTAATAAATTAGCTATTTATTAAAAATAAAATTGTAGATTTATCACCCAATTTTTATAAAAATGAAAAATTACGATTTATCAGCTAGCTGTAATACCATTGAAAAAAACACCAACTTCATAGGTAATTTTAATTCAGAGTCTGACTTTAGAGTTGATGGTTCTTTTGATGGAAACATTGAGACTAAAGGGAAAGTGGTAATAGGTAAAAACGGAAATATTGAAGGAACTATTGTATGTTCATCTGCGGATATTGAGGGCAAATTTAAAGGAACTATCCATGTTGACGATTTACTATCAATTAGATCTTCAGGTGAAGTTCATGGGGATGTTGTGATGTCAAAGTTGATTGTTGAGTCTGGAGCAATTTTTAATGCAAAGTCATCAATGCAAAATGATGATTCCGAAATAGCGCCGCTAAAAAAGATAACAAACTTTAATAATCCTCGTGAAAAAACAGCCTAAACCCTGGCTTATATTTTCTGGTTTATTTTTTCAAATTGCAATAGTAATGCTTGTTTTGACAAGGCTAGGAAAGTACGCCGATTCTTACTTTCAAAACGAATCGAATCAATTTACTCTTACACTATCATTATTGGGTATAATCTTGATAATTTATTTAATAATTTCTCAGACAAAAAATTTAAAATAACTTTTTAAATTTTGACCTCAAATGATTTTATAAATATGTATTTATATATTACATTTGTCGCGCAAAACTTAATCTACTCAGTTTAAGCATGATATATAATAAAAGCAGATACCTTTTTCTTTCTATATTAATTTTGTCTGCCTCATTTCTTGATGCAAAAGAAGAAGAAAAAGACCTGACTCTTCAGGAAGAAATCACTGAGTATATATATCATCATGTACAAGATTCTCATGACTTTTCACTCTTCTCAACCAAGGATAAAAAAACTGGCAAGAAAAAGTATTATGGATTCCCACTTCCAGTTATATTGATTGATGACGGTGTAAAATTTTTTATGTCTTCCAAATTAAATCATGGAAAAAAAGTGGTTAATGCTTCTGGAAAATACTATAAACTCTATCATGGCAAAATCTATGAGACAAACTCAGAGGGATATATTTCATATGATGAAGAGGGAAATGTTACCAATTTAATGCCACTTGACATGTCAATTACAAAGAGTGTTTTCTCAATTTTATTAATCTCAGTATTAATGTTTTGGTTATTTACTTCTTTAGCTAAATCTTACAAAGAGAACAATCAAATTGCATCTGGATTAGGCAGGTTTTTCGAACCAATTGTTTTACTAATTAGAGATGAAATTGCAATTCCAAGTATAGGTGAACATCATTACAAAAAGTACATGAGTTTTTTACTTACATTGTTCTTCTTCATATGGTTTTTAAACCTGTTAGGTTTAAGTCCTTTAGGAGTTAATGTAACAGGCAATATAGCTGTAACATTTGGATTAGCATTAATAACCTTTTTGATTACAAACCTAACAGCAAATAAAACATATTGGAAGCATATTTTTTGGATGCCAGGTGTACCAGTATGGTTAAAACCTCTTTTGGCACCAATTGAACTTTTGGGAGTATTTATTAAGCCTTTTTCTTTAATGATAAGGTTATATGCAAATATTCTTGCGGGTCATATAGTACTTTATAGCTTGATAGGATTAATTTTTATTTTTAAGAATTTAGTCGGTTCTAGCTTATCACTTGTCCTTGTTTTCTTTATTTCAATAATTGAAGTTTTAGTAGCCTTACTCCAAGCGTATATCTTTACTCTTTTGTCAGCCCTATACTTTGGTTTTGCAGTTCAGGAGGACGATCATTAACTTTAAAAATAAATGTATAATTAAAATAAATAAAAATGGAAATACCTAAAATAGTCGGAGCAGGACTTGTAATTATCGGAACAGGAATCGGTATCGGTCTTATTGGTCGTGGTGCAATGGATGCAATTGGTAGACAGCCTGATGCATCTAACAAAATTCTTGTAGCAGCAATTGTTATTGCAGCTCTTGTTGAGGGGATAGCTTTCGCAGCTTTATTCGCAGTTAACTAATTAAATTAGTTTATGGAAAAATTAATAAGTGAATTTTCATCTGGTCTTTTTTTCTGGCAGACGTTAATATTCGTTACTTTAATTTTCTTGTTAAGAAAATTTGCTTGGAAACCAATATTAGATACCATTAATGAAAGAGAGAAATCTATTAGAGATTCTTTAAATTCTGCTAAAGAGGCAAAGAAGGAGATGGAAAATCTTCAAGCTGAGAATAAAAAAATTCTACAAGAAGCAAGAGCTGAGAGTGATGCTATGATTAATCAAGCAAAGCAATCAGGGAAGGAGCTTGTGGAGAAAGCAAAATCTGATGCACGCGTGGAAGCTGAAAATATTTTAGCACAAGCTCGTACTTCAATCGAGAATGAGAAAAGATCAGCAATGAATGAAATCAAAAATCAAGTTGCAGATCTTTCTATTGATATCGCATCTAAAGTATTAGAGCAAGAGCTTGATTATAAAAAAAATCATCAAGATTATATAAATAAGTTATTAAAAGAGAAAAAATTTGACTAGTAATCATGGGTTTAGAAACTTCTTCTAAAAGATATGCAAAAGCTCTAATAAGCTATGGAATTGAAAATGATAATTTAGATATCCTTTTTGAAGAAATTATGTCTTTAATAACAACTTTGGAACATTCAGAGGACCTACGAGGTTTTATATCTAATCCTACTATTTCAAAAGATATTAAGAAAAAAGTTTTAAATGACTTAACATCTGAATCTCTACCTAATACTTCAAGTGTAATAAACTTATTATCTCAAAATAATCGAGTTAATATGCTTTTGAATGTCTGTATCGAATTTGCAAAACAATATAACATGCAAAAAGGCATTGTTGAAGTTACAGTAACTTCTGCTGTTGAAGTTCATGAAGATCTTAAAAACTCTATAAAGGATTATTTACAGTCATTAAAAAAGGGTAAAATTAAATTAACCCAAAAACAAGATAAATCTTTAATTGCAGGATTTATATTAGACTATGACAATGTAAGATTAGATGCAAGTGTTAAAAAGAGATTAGATAAAATGAAAAAACAATTGAAGGCGACAAATTAGTTATGAAAAAATTAAAAATTATAAAAAATGCAAAAAATTAAACCAGCTGAAGTATCAGCTCTATTGAAAAAACAATTAGAATCAGCAGACATTCAAACATCATTTGATGAAGTTGGAACCGTACTTGAGGTAGGAGATGGAATTGCGCGTGTTTATGGTCTAACAAATGCTGAATATGGTGAGCTTGTCTCTTTTGATAATGGTCTTCAAGGAATGGTATTAAACTTAGAGGAAGATCATGTGGGTATTGTTCTATTTGGTCCTTCAAAAGGAGTAAAAGAGGGAGACACAGTTAAAAGAACCAATCAGATTGCATCTATTAAAGTTGGAGAAGGGATTCTTGGGCGAGTTGTTGATACACTTGGAAATCAAATTGATGGAAAAGGTCCAATTGAAGGAGAGCTTTTTGATATGCCAATCGAAAGAAAAGCTCCAGGTGTTATATACCGTCAACCAGTTAATGAGCCACTGCAAACTGGAATTAAATCAATCGACGCCATGATACCAATTGGAAGAGGCCAAAGAGAGTTAGTAATTGGTGATAGACAGACTGGTAAGACAACTGTTTGTATTGACACAATCCTAAACCAAAAAGAATTTTACGATGCTGGAGAGCCTGTCTTTTGTATTTATGTTGCAATAGGTCAAAAGGCATCAACGGTTGCAGGGATTGCAAAAACTCTTGAAGAAAAAGGTGCTTTAGATTACACTGTTATAGTTGCAGCTAACGCATCAGATCCTGCACCTATGCAAGTATTTGCTCCATTCTCTGGTGCATGTATAGGTGAATACTTTAGAGATACTGGACGACCAGCATTAATTATATATGATGATTTATCAAAACAGGCAGTAGCTTATAGAGAGGTTTCACTTCTTTTAAGACGACCTCCTGGAAGAGAGGCATATCCTGGTGATGTTTTTTACCTTCACTCAAGGCTTCTAGAAAGATCTGCAAAGGTTGTTAATGACGATAAAGTTGCAAGCGGAATGAATGACCTACCAGCATCATTAAAATCAAAGGTAAAAGGAGGTGGTTCATTAACAGCGCTTCCAATAATTGAGACTCAAGCAGGAGATGTGTCAGCATACATCCCTACAAATGTAATTTCTATTACAGATGGTCAAATTTTCTTGGAGTCAGACTTATTTAATTCTGGGGTTAGACCTGCAATTAATGTTGGAATTTCCGTTTCAAGAGTTGGGGGCTCTGCACAGATAAAATCAATGAAAAAAGTTGCGGGTACTCTTAAGCTTGATCAAGCTCAATATAGAGAGCTTGAAGCATTTTCAAAATTTGGTTCAGATCTTGATGCTGCTACACTAAATGTTATAGAAAAAGGTAGAAGAAATGTTGAAATTTTGAAACAAAATCAAAATGATCCATTTCAAGTTGAGGATCAAGTTGCAATAATTTATGCTGGATCTCAAAACCTTCTTAAAGAGGTTCCAGTTGAAAAAGTAAAAGCATTTGAAGAGGCTTTTCTGCAAGAACTTAAAAAAAACAATAAAAAACTTTTAGCAGAATTAAAATCAGGAAAAATTTCTGATAAAGAAACAGACGAAATAAAAAACGTAGCTGAAAAAATTGCAAAAACATTTTAATATATGTCAGGATTAAAAGAGATTAGAAATAGAATAAGTTCAGTTTCTTCAACTATGCAGATCACAAATGCCATGAAGATGGTATCTGCTGCCAAGTTGAAAAAAGCTCAGGATTCTATTACTGCAACTCTTCCATATTCGAATAAACTTTCAGACTTAGTTAAAAATATTTTGGCATCTATTGACTCAGTTGATTCTAACCCATTGTTTGTCAAACGAGAAGTTAAATCTGCACTTGTTATTGTAATAACTTCTAACAAAGGCCTTTGTGGTGGATTTAATTCTAATATAATTAAAGAGGTATATAATATCAGTTCCCAATATGGATCAAAAAAACCTGACCTACTAACAATTGGAAAAAAAGGAAATGATATTTTGAAAAAGAAATTCAATGTCATCAGCTCACATAATGATTTATATGATGACTTTTCATATTCAAACGTAAAGTTACTTGCTAATGATATTATGGGGCTATACACTGAAGAAAAATATGATGAAATTGTTTTAGTATATAATCATTTTAAAAACGCAGCTACTCAGATTATTACAAAAGAGCAGTTCCTTCCAATTTCTGAAAATTCAGATAATGATTTAGATTTACAAGGCGATTATATTTTTGAACCAAACAGAGAAAAGATTCTTAATGAATTAATTCCAAAGACTTTATCAATTCAACTTTTTAAATCTATTGCTGATTCCATTGCTGGAGAACATGGAGCAAGAATGACAGCAATGCATAAAGCAACTGATAATGCTTCAGAGCTAAGAGATCAATTAAAGCTTACTTATAACAAAGCGAGACAGACAGCAATTACTAATGAAATTTTAGAAATTGTAGGGGGTGCGGAGGCCTTAAACTCATAACGATAGATATACATCCTACACTTTTTGTATTTTTGGTTTAAATCAACTAAATGAAGATATTTATTCCTATGGCTGGAAAAGGAACAAGGCTTAGACCTTTTACTTTAACTTGTCCAAAACCTCTACTAAAAATTATCGACAAGCCAATAGTTGAACATCTTATAGACCAAATTACTTCAAAGCTAACAACCCCTGTTGATGAAATCATATATATTTTAGGAGATGAAGGATATTTTAATTCAGTTGTAGTGAAATCTTTAACTTCAATTTCAGATAAGTATAATGCGAAAACTAAAGTGTATAGACAGCTTGATCAGTTAGGGACAGGTCATGCAATTATGTGTGCAGAAGAGTCATTAGAGGGACCATCAATTGTTGCATATGCAGACACAATGATTCAGGGTGAAATTTCTATCGATCCAGATGTTGATGGAATAATATGGGTAAAGAAAGTGGAAAACCCATCTAGTTATGGTGTTGTAAATCTTGATAGAGATGGAAACATATCAAGTTTAATTGAAAAGCCCAAAGATTATATATCTGATCTTGCAGTTGTAGGTATTTATTACTTCAAGGATATATCATTAATAAGAGATGAGCTTAAGATTCATTTAAGTGAAAAATTGAGTCCAGGAAAAGAATACCTTCTTAATTTCGGAATTGAGAGAATGATAGATAATAAAAAGATTTTTAAATCACAAGAGATAGAGACATGGATGGATTGTGGTACACCAAAATTATTAATTGAGTCAGCAAAAAAAATTATGATGAAAAATGCAGATTCTGACATAAATAGTAGTTTTGCTAAAGAAGGTGTTGTCAAAATAAATCACCCAGTTTTTATAGGTAAAGATGTAAAGATTAAAGATTCAGAAATTGGACCTTATGTTTCAATCAGCGACAATGTTCATATATCTAGTTCAAGTATAAAATCAACATTAATATATACCGGTGCAAAAGTTTCAAATGCAGATATTGAAAATTCTATTTTTGGAGCATATTCAGTTTATAACGGATCAAGCAAAGAAGTTTTCTTAGGTGATTATTCACAAATAAATGATAATGAAGACAATTAATAAGATTTATTCTGCTTTATTTTGTGCTCTATTATTTTTACTCCTACAAGGTTGTTCCGTCAAAAAAAATATTTCAAGTGATGCTCCACTGAAAGACATTGAAATAGCTGAAATCATTAAGAATTCAAGAAAAACAGAATTCAAGTTTCAAAATTTAAGAAATAGAGTTAAAGTTGAATTTGATAATGGGCGATTGATTCAAAATGTTAATTTAAGTTTTAGAGCCTTAGAGGATGAAATTTTATGGATTAGTGCATCAATGATAGTTCCAATAGCAAAAATATTGATGAGCAATGAAAGATTTATTTTTTATGAGAAATTTCAAAAAACATTTATTGACCAGGATCTGTCTCAAGTATTGAAATTAACCGATTACAAAAAACCAGTTAAACTATTACAAGATTTACTTTTTGGTAAACCAATTGTAGATATGAATAAAGGGAATTGGGAGAGAATAGACAATTCTATTTATTATGTTCTCCAGTCTTCAAAAGGCATTCAAACAACCATTTTTATAAATCCCAAAACCTTTATGCTTGATCAGCAAAGAATCTATATCCCTTTACTCTCTGCATTAGTAACAGTCAATTATAGAAACTATAAAAATATTGATGGAAAAACAGTCCCTAATGAGATATTAATCTCATACATAAAAGGCAGTCGAATAATTAAACTAAACCTAGAGTATTCTCAATTTGATTTTCCAGAAAATCTAAACTTTCCAATGGAAATACCCTCTGACTATAAACGTTTAACCTTAAATGAAATTCTTAAGTAAGATATATATATTTTTATTTATGCTTTCAGTTATTCAACTGAATGCTCAAGATTATCAGGCAAGACAAAAAAAATTAGAGGCGCAAAAAATTACTTTAAAAAAAGAAATAAGCCAGATCAATTTATTAATAGCTGAATCAAAAAAAAGATCCAAAAATTTAGCTGATAATTTGGAGGACCTTCAATTAAAAATCTCTGTACGCGATAAGCTTATTAAAATTAATAATTCACAACTTAATAATTTGACTAATATTATAAATAATCAAAATGATAGAATAGATGATTTAGAGGTTAATTTAACAAACCTTAAAAATGAGTACGAAAAGTTAATATATAACTCATACAAAAAAAGATCTACTCAGATGAAACTAATGTTTTTGTTTGCCTCTGAAAACATCAATCAGGCCTTTAAAAGGTTTCAGTACTTTAAACAGTATTCTAAATACAGAAAAAAACAGGCTAATAGAATTGTCCAAGTTCAACAAGAAATAGAGGATAATGTTGATAGCTTAGTTATTAGCAAAAGCCAAAAGGAGAAGTTACTTGAAGAAAATAAGGATATCAAACAATCATTGATAAAAGAAAAACAACAACAAGATAATTTATTTAAGGGCCTATTGAAAAATCAAAAGGATTATACTGCACAAATAAATAAAAAAGAAAAGCAAGCAAAGTTAATAGACAATGAGATTCAAAAATTGATACGATTAGCAATTACAGAATCAAACAAAAATAATAATTCAACAAATTTTGCATTAACACCAGAAGGGAGATTAATCTCAACAAACTTTCAAGCTAACAGAGGGCGCTTGCCATGGCCAGTTAAAGAAGGTGTTATAGTAAGAAGATTTGGCACTCAACCACACCCCGTAGTTCGAACAACAACAATTAATAGTAATGGAATTTCAATTGCAACGTCTCCAAACTCTATAGCTTATTCTGTTTTTGATGGTGAGGTTTTATCTGTTTATGGTTTTTCGGGAGGAAACCCAGGAGTTTTGATACGACATGGAAAGTATATTTCTAATTACCAAAACCTCTCATCAATATTTGTAAAAAAGGGTGATAAGATAAATGCCAATGATGAAATTGGCGTTGTATTTACTAATGAATCAAATGGCAAGACTGTTTTAAAATTTAATATTTTTAATGAACTAAAGCCAGAAAATCCTACTATTTGGTTAGACAATTAATTTTCAATTAATAGCCAAGCATCTTCTCCACTAGTTTTTATTTTTGAAATTAATTCTGCCGCTTCTTTCCTTGTCTTAAGTCTTGCATAGGCAACCCTAAAAAGACCTTTAGGGTTTATTGAGGTATATGAGGCCTGATAGCCATTTCCTATTAATGTGTTTAAATGTTTTTCAGCATTTACCTTAGATCTAAATGCACCTGCTATAACGCTATAATAAACTGAATGATCCTTAACAATGGGAGCTGTAACATTTATATTAATAGCAGGAAGCTCACCTAAATTAAATGTGGCTGCCTGGACATTCTCAAGAATTTTTTCTTGAGCTATTGCAATATTTTTTAATTTCTCGTTATTGATATAGTCGTTATAGTTAAAATATCCAAAGTAAGAGAATCCAAAGACTGATATAGCAATAGCCGCATATTTTAATAAAACGTTACTGTTAACCTGATTATTCTTTTTTGATTCCTCAGAGATTTTACTAAGCATGGGTTCTCTAACAAAAGATTTTAAACCGAACACTTTATTGTCAAAGTTTATTGAAAAATCTGGATTAAATACTAATGTTTCTTTTTCCTTTAATTCAAAAATTCCAAAACTCTCAGTGTCAATAATTAAATCTTTAGATAAACTTTCTTTAAAGAAAATGACCTCTTCCGATATTAGTTTTAGAGATTTTTTATATGAAATTTTCCTTTCAACACTTATGTATTTTGCAAGAAGACCATCATTATCTTTAAGCATAGCATTAAAAGACACATATTTGCTAGGGGGAAAGAATTCATTTTTTTGAATGTAGGCACGTTTGCTTTTAAGAACAAAGGCTCCAAAATTAGGAACAATTACACAATCATTAGAATGTAAAAGCTTAGCTACATCTTTAAAAATACTCATTAAGTAAATTTAAAAAAAAACAGCTAAAAACCAACACGACCTCTAACTCTTTTAAGAACTTTTTGAGCTTGTTTTCTTGCTTTTTGAGCACCAGTCATTAATAATGCTTCAACCTCATCTTGATTTTCTATTAATCTAAAATAATTTTCTCTGTTTTCTGAAAACAGATTTAAAATTTTATCAAATAAAAGTTCTTTAGCTTCACCGTATCCAATACCTCCTTTTAAATATTGCTTTTTTAGTAATTCAACCTCATTTTTAGAAGCGACAACTTCATATAACTTAAACACATTACATTCTTCTGGATTTTTTGGATCTTCAATTGATAAGCTGCGAGTCTCAATCTTCATAATTTGCTTTCTTAGCGTCTTGTCATCAACAAAAATATCAATGATGTTATTCTTTGATTTACTCATTTTTTCACCATCTGTTCCAGTAATATACTTTGTGTCATTCTGAATGTTAGCTTCAGGTATAATAAATGTTTCCCCCATCAAATTATTAAATCTTGAGGCTACATCTCTTGTCATTTCAAGATGCTGAAGTTGATCTTTTCCAACAGGGACAATGTCAGCATCATAGAGAAGAATATCAGCAGACATTAACATTGGATAAGAAAACAGCCCTGAATTCACATCTTTTAAGTTATCAGACTTATCTTTAAATGAGTGAGCCAATTTTAATCTTTGATATGGAAAAAAACAACTTAAATACCAAGCTAACTCTGTTACTTCCGGTACATCACTTTGTCTGTAAAAACATGTTTTCTCGGGATCTAAGCCAAATGCCAACCATGTTGATGCAGTTGAAAAAGTATTCTCTTTAAGAATTTTTTCATCTTTAATTTGAGTAAGAGAATGCATATTGGCAATAAAAAGATATGACTCATCACTAGTTGAATTTGCCATTTCTACAGCAGGAATAATTGCTCCAAGTATGTTACCAAGGTGAGGTGTTCCAGTGGATTGAATGCCAGTTAATATTTTGGCCATGAAAATTATTTACCAAACAAAGATATTTTTTTTTAACCTTGAAACAAAATACCTATTACCTTTGGTAAATAATGTCAATTGTTAAGACATGATAAAAAAGCTATTACTTAAGATTTGGCTCCAGATCTGGTTTTACTTTCTAGCTGGTATACAGATCGTTGTTTACTTCCCCTTTCTAGTAATAATTCTATTATTTCCGAAGGGATATGAAATGCTTTATTGGGTAGCACGAAATATTTGGGCAAGAATAATATTACACGGAAGCGGGTATTATGTCGAAGTGGAAAATAAAGAAAAATTGATATCTAACAAAAATTGTTTAATGATAGCTAACCATTCAAGTCATATGGATCCATTTTTAATGCTAATACTTAATAAGAAACCTTTTAGATTTGTTGGAAAAAAGGAATTATATAGTTTACCATTATTTGGTTATTTATATAAAAAAGCTGTTATAATGGTTGATAGATCTGATCCTGTCAGCAGATTTGCAGTCTATGGTAGAGCAAATAAAATGCTAGATAAGGGATATAATGTCTGTATTTTTCCTGAGGCTCATTACTGGGATGATATTGTTTTGCTGCAAGAATTTAAAAGAGGTGCTTTTAAGATTGCAATTGATAATCAACTTCCAATAATTCCAATCGTTTTTTATGATTTAAAATTAAAGCACCCATGGTATCCAAAATTTGGTTCAATTGGTAAATTAAGAGTAAAAGTTTTAGATAAAATCAATGTTGATAATTTATCAGAAAATGATATTCCGTCACTTACTAAGAAGGCTTTTACTATAATTAAAGATGAGTTAGAGAATGACCCAAAACAGTCTGCTGTAAAAGCCGTAAATAATTGGAAAAAAATACTCAATCGCTATTAAGTACTTCAAGAATTTTTTGTTCTAGCTCTTCCATTAATTCGGGATTATCTTTCAAAATAGATTTTACGGAGTCTCTGCCTTGACCAAGTTTACTTCCGCCATAGCTAAACCATGAGCCGCTTTTTTCAATTATATCTCTTTCAACACAAATATCAAGGATTTCTCCAATTTTTGAGATACCTTCTCCATACATTATGTCAAATTCAGCAGTCTTGAATGGAGGGGCAACTTTATTCTTTACTATTTTTACTCTTGTCTTATTTCCTAATACCCCGCCCTCAGTATTTTTTAGCTGTGTTGATCTTCTTATATCAATTCTAACAGATGCATAAAATTTAAGAGCATTACCACCAGTTGTGGTTTCAGGATTTCCAAACATCACACCAATCTTTTCTCTGAGTTGATTTATAAAAAACACTGTACAATTTGTCTTACTAATTGAAGCTGTGAGTTTTCTTAATGCCTGAGACATTAGTCTTGCATGTAATCCCATTTTTGAGTCTCCCATTTCACCTTCTATTTCGCTTTTAGGTGTAAGAGCAGCGACGGAGTCAATTACCAATGCATCTACTGCTCCAGACCTGATTAAATTATCTGCTATTTCAAGGGCTTGTTCTCCGTTATCAGGTTGTGAGATCACCAATTCTCCTAAATCTACCCCAAGCTTTTCAGCATAAAATCTATCAAATGCATGCTCCGCATCAATAAAAGCTGCAATTCCTCCAGCCTTTTGACATTCTGCAATTGCATGCAATGTAAGTGTGGTTTTTCCAGAAGACTCTGGCCCGTATATTTCAATTACTCTTCCTTTTGGATAGCCACCAACACCTAGAGCAATATCTAATCCAATGGAACCTGAAGATATTGATTCAATTTTTTCAACAGTTTGATCACCCAGCTTCATAACGGAGCCTTTACCGTAGGTTTTATCTAATTTATCTAATGTAAGTTTTAGTGCTTTAAGTTTAGAATCTTTAGGATCTGACATATTGAATCATTTATCACTAAAGTAATATTTTTTATATTTATATTTTACCAAACTATGAGAAAAATATTAATAATATTCATAGCATTATCACTTAAGAGCGTTTATGCACAAGACATTCTTCCATTGAAGGAAAGAGCAGAATTTCTTTTAGTTGGTTCAAAACAAACAGGGTTAGAAAACTAAAAAATATTTAAATGCAAGGTTAGTAAAAAGTTGTAATTTTGCATTCTATATTAGTATAGCATGCAACTGTACAATAAACTTAGCGCTGAAGAGCGTGCCAGGATAATTGATGAAAATTCTCAAGAGAGAATCACACTGTCATTCTATAAGTATTTCAAATTAGGAAACCCATCACTTTTTCGAGATCATTTATTTATCGTTTGGTCTAATCTAGATGTTTTAGGTAGAATTTATGTTGCAAAGGAAGGCATTAATGCTCAACTATCAGTTTCTAAAGAAAACTTTGAAAAATTTAAGCTATCAGTTAACGAAATTTCTCCTCTGAAAGATATCAGACTGAATCTAGCTATTGAACATTTTGGTAAATCTTTCTTAAAATTAACGATAAAGATTAGAGACAAAATTGTTGCAGATGGACTTGATGACTCTACTTTTGACGTAACTAGAATTGGTGAACATTTGAATGCAAAAAGATTTAATAAAATGCTGAAAGACAGTAATACTATATGTATCGATATGAGAAATCATTATGAAAGTGAAATAGGATTCTTCAAAGGAGCAATAAAGCCTGATGTTGATACTTTTAGAGAGTCCTTAGAAGTAATTGATGAAGTGCTTGATAGAAATGGAACAGAAAGAAACTATTTAATGTACTGTACAGGAGGAATTAGATGTGAAAAAGCAAGTGCATACCTTAAACATAAAGGTATTCAAAATGTTTTTCAACTAGAAGGAGGAATTGTAGAATACGCTAGACAAGTTAAAAAACAAAAGCTAGAAAATAATTTTCTTGGAAAGAACTTTGTTTTTGACGAAAGAAGAGGCGAAAGAGTTTCAGATGAAATTGTTTCAAATTGTCATCAGTGTGGAGTACCCTATGATACTCATGTAAATTGTGCGAACGAATCATGTCATTTACTTTTTATTCAATGTGATGATTGTAAAAAGCAGATGGATAATTGTTGCTCAGAAGAATGTATGGAGATCAATGCACTTCCTTATGAAAAGCAGAAATCAATTCGCAAGGGGAATAGAAACAGTTATAAGATTTTTAAAAAAGGAAGATCAACTAAACTGAAATATAAAATAGGCTAATATGAAACGATTACTCACTATTAGATTATTATGGGCTTCAATTTTGATTGCTTTAGTCTCCTTCTTCGGTTTGTTTATTCTAGCAGGAAATGGAACGTTCGGGGAAATGCCTCAATTCGAACAACTAGAAAATCCAAACACAAATCTTGCTACACAAATAATATCCTCAGATGGAGAAATATTAGGTAAATATTATTTTAATGACAATAGAACACCTATAACTTATGATGAACTTCCTAAAAATTTAGTTGATGCTTTAATTTCTACTGAAGATGAAAGGTTTTATGATCATCCAGGAATCGATGTAAGATCAACCTTAAGAGCAATAATTTTCCTAAACACACGAGGTGGTTCAAGCACAATTAGCCAACAACTTGCAAGACAACTTTTTGTAGGGGTTAGATCAAGAAATATTATTCAAGCAATTTTGCAAAAAGCAAGAGAGTGGGTTTTAGCTATTCAAATTGAGAAAAGATATACTAAGAATGAAATTATTGCAATGTATTTAAATATATATGATTTTAATAACACGGCAGATGGTGTTCGTTCAGCTTCAAAAATTTACTTTAATAAAACTCCTGACTCACTTCTAATTGAGGATGCCGCTACCCTCGTTGGAATGTTAAAAAACTCATCACTATATAATCCACTTAGAAGACCAGAGCTTGTCACTGAAAGACGAAATGTTGTTTTTCAACAGATGTATAGAAATGAAATGATCACAAAAGATCAGAGAGACTCATTATCATCAATCCCCCTTAAAATTGATTATTCGCCAGAATCACATAGAGAAGGACTGGCAACTTATTTTAGGGCATATCTTCAAGAGTTTATGAATCAGTGGTTAAGAGAGAACCCAAAGCCTGATGGTTCCAGATATAATCTTTATAAAGATGGTCTAAGGATCTATACAACTATTGACTCTAGGCTTCAGTCTATAGCTGAAGAGTCAGTAAATGAGCACATGAAGAATCTTCAATCAGAATTTTTTGCTCAAAACAAAGAATCAGAGGAAAATCTAACACCACCTTTTAGAAATTTAAGAGAGGGTCAAGTTGACACTTTAATTAAACTGTCCGCAATGAGATCGGAGAGATGGAGAAAAATGAAATTAAGTGGTAAAGATGAAGATGAGATATGGGATACATTTAAAGTAGAAACTCCAATGAAAATATTTTCATGGAATGGAGAAATTGATACTATAATGAAGCCAATAGACTCAATTAAATATTATAAGTTTCATCTTAGAGCTTCAATGATGTCAATGGAGCCACAAACAGGCCATGTTAAAGCATGGGTTGGCGGAGTTAATTACAAGCATTTTCAATATGACCAGGTTAAACAGGGAAGACGCCAAATAGGTTCAACTTTTAAGCCTTTTTTATATGCAACAGCAATTGATCAACTAAAGCTTTCCCCATGTTATACAGTCCCAGATGCATTGTATTGCATAGAACCTGGTAAACATGGTAATATGGATGCATGGTGTCCAAAGAATTCTAGTGATAAATATGGTCAGATAAGAAATTTAAAAAACGCGTTAGCTAATTCAATAAATACAATCAGTGCAAGACTCATGGATCAAGTTGGTCCCAAACCAGTTGTTGCTTTGATGAAAAAAATGGGAATTAATTCATATTTGCCTGAGGTACCCTCAATTGCACTTGGAACCCCAGACATCAGTCTTTATGAAATGGTAGGAGCCTACAGCACTTTTGTAAATAAAGGAATATATATTGAGCCAATCTTTATTTCAAGGATAGAAGACAAAAATGGAGTACCACTATTTGAAGTAATTCCTATCACAACAGATGTTTTAAGTGAGGAAGCTGCATATGTTACAGTTAATCTAATGGAAGGTGTAACAAAATATGGTTCAGGAGGAAGGCTAAGACATTCTGGCTTAGAAGAGACAAATTATATCTATAAAAACTTAGTAACCGGATATCCTTATTCTTTTGAAAATGCTATTGCTGGAAAAACAGGAACAACTCAAAATCAAAGTGATGGATGGTTTATGGGGATGGTTCCTAATTTGGTTACAGGAGTATGGGTTGGAGGTGAGGACAGATCAATTCATTTTGAGGATATTGCTTTTGGTCAAGGTGCAACTATGGCTTTACCAATATGGGGAAAATACATGAAGGATGCATATCTAAATCCTGATCTAGGAATTTCATCTGAAGCTTTTCCTATTCCTGAATTAGTTTCAATCCCATTGGATTGTGAAAATTTAAATATTGAAAGTTCTAAGAAGAAAAAAGATCTTGAAGATTTAGGTTTTTAATTTATAAGTTTTTCAAAACAGTAAAAAGGAAATCTGCTTTGTTCAGGAAAATAAACATTCCCTAACCTAATATATCCCCTATTTTCATAAAATATATTGTTTCTTTTATTCTTACTGAAAGTATCTAGCCTGACGGATTCATAATTATTTGATTTTGCATAATCTTCAGCAAAATCCATCATTTTCCTTCCAATCCCTTTTTTTTGAAATAGGGGATGAACTGCTAATCGATGGATATATAAATTAATATTATCTTCAGAAAGCCATTTTATATCTTTATAGACATGATCTTTATTTTTAGTGAGCATTATGCAGCCAACAATTTCTTGATTAATTTTTGCTAAATACAAAGAGTTACTTTCAATATCTTCTTTGAATATTTTTTTACTAGGATATTTTTCATTCCACTGAAATATATTTCTATTTATCATATCGCTTGCACAACATTCGGCAATTTTTTTTACCTTATCTAAGTGACTAATTACTGCTAATTCAATTTTGAACATAGAAAATAATTATGTTTAAATTAGATTAAAATTAATGAATTGTCAATTAAGAATTTTTTTTACTTCTTATTTGGGATAATAGTCAGCTTTACACATTGTTACTCTCAAGATCAGCTTACTTTAGATGTTGATAATGATCTCTATTTTAATAGAGACTTCTATTACTCAAGTGGAATCTCTTTAGCTTATTCTTCACAGAAGAGTAAAGAAGAACAAAGATTTATTGATCATTTAAAATTGGTCCAGTATATATACACGCCATCTAGTAGATATGAACCAGATCCTAAAAAATATGATTATCCTTACAGTGGTTATTTGTTTTTAGAGGTTGCTAGACAAAAAAAACTAAGTGATTATTCGAGTTTTTCACTAGGAGGAAATATTGGTATTACCGGTGATGCATCCTTGGCCAAAGGAATGCAAAATTTATATCATGATCTTGTTTTGGATCTTCCAAATCTAGAATGGAAGTCTCAAATGCCACAAGAAATACAAGTAAATTTATTATTCAACTATATTAATGGTTTTAATTTATTTGATAATATAAATTTCTCAACCAAACTTTATTCAAGATTAGGAACTTATCAATTGATGGCAGGAATCAATTTTGGTTTGTTAATTGGAGATACAAGCTGGTATAGTTTTTCGGATAATATTGTATCCCAATCAAAAAATAATTTTTCTTTCTACATTGGAACTAGTCAGGAATATTATCATCATGATTATAAACTTGAAGGGAGTTTATTTAATGATAATGCAAGTCTAACATTGACTTCAAATAAATACAGAAATATTATGGAAATTGGACTATTAAAGAAATTTAATAGATTTCAAGTTCTCTCTACATTTAACTCCATGTCAAAAGATACGGAAACTCAGAGAACATTAAGACATCCTTTTTTAAAAATTAGTATTAGCTACATCCTTAATTAACTTTTTAACTTTTCTTTAAAATTTTTTAAGCATTAATAAATGTAAATTTATATGAGATGTAAAAGCGCTCCTGATTTGTACACTAGTTTAATTTAGACTAGAATCTTTTTGTATTTTTTGTTAATTGGTTTTGTTAGGAGCGTTTTTTATTCAATCTCTATTTTATACATATAGGGTGATCCAATCCCTTCATCTTCAGATGTAATCCAGAAAGTTTTATTATCAATTATTTTAATTGCTTCAACTTGAGCTTTTTCAAGTGGGATTTGGAATTTTTTAAATTTCATATCACTTAAACTTTCCAAATTAAAGTCTTCAAATAATATTAAATATTGACTTCCCTTTGAGTTATAACTAACAAGTGCAAGAAGACCAAGCTCTTTATTGAAGTCACTACCAGTAATTAAAGAATTTACATCATATGTAATTTTGCTTTCAAGTACTTGCTTTGAATTACTTTCTTTATCAATTAAATATAAATCAGTAAATAGATTACTTCTATCCTTTGATAAAACTGCAATTTTATCTTCAATTAAAAATAATGCTTCAGCATCATACTTATGTTTTGGTCTTGGAACAAATATTTCTTGATCTTTATATGCAATATCGATTTTACCATCAACACTAAAATCATTTGTTTTAACTTTTATAATGTTTAGATTGTCTCTGTAGCCAAAATTGTTTCCTGTGTCAGCAATAAATATATAATCTTCATCAGCTGTAACATCTTCCCAATCATTATTATAAATTTCCCAAAAAGATTCTTCTTCTAATTTTATAGAATTTATAATCTCACCATTAATATTAAAAAAATATAAACTTGGCTCTCCTCCTGAATCATTATGAGTTATAAAAACTTCATTTAGAATTTCTAAACCTGAAGTTTCATTTATGACTTTTGGTAAAACAATAGACTCAAGAATAACAACATTCTCAAAGTTTTTTTTCTCTTGTCCATTTGAACAGCTATATATTATTAATGGTATTATTAAGTGATAATTTTTGAATGATTTAAACATCATTTGAGCTTAATTTTACTATTTTTAATTGATTACTTTCATTATTAAAAACAGTCCAAACAATAAATATTTGATCATCAAATATTTCTAATTGAGGAACTCCTGTACCTCTTCCACTGTCAATTTTAGAAATTGTTATTGGCTTTGAAACTGTTCCATCTATCGAAGCTTTTTTTATTCTTAAGTATGTCCCATCATCGTCACCTTCCATATAACTTACTATCACTTCTTTTTCATTTAAGAAGGCAGTATCAACTCTACCAATAGCACCAAGGTCATTAATTGTTATTGGGATCCCGAAAGAGGATCCATAAGATTCTGAAAAGGAAAGATTAACTTTTGGTATTCCATCTGAAACAGTGAACCAACTTACAGCAATATTATTTGAATTAGAGGCAATTTTAGGGCCATTGACTGGACATCCATATATTACCCATCCATCATTATGAACTGCAATAGGATCTTCCCAAGCCATGTCTATATTTCTTGTAACATATATATCTCGCACTTCTTCTTCAGTTCTATCTCGGTAGGCAACTAGAGGTCCCTTGTTGGTATATGTCATTGACGTCTGACAACAATCACAAACTGATGAATCAAGTTCAGTTTCATTTATAATATCACCAGTATTTGTTATTTCTGCAAATCTAATTGTCATGGGCCTGTGATCACCTTCCTTATCTTTCTCAACTGTATTTCTTCCGTCTAACCAAGTAATTAAAAAGCCATCGCTATCATTTGAGGCTATACTTACAAAACCATGTTCTGCTTTAAATCCATCAGTATTTAATATGAAGTCTTCTTTTACTTTTTCTCCAGATAATTTATGTAGACTTAAAAAAACATCATAAGTATATGTACCTGAGGCAGACTTTTTTAAATAATTTGTTAGAACCTGATCGCCACTTATTGCATGCGTTGGAAAGTCAGCCCAATTGATAAACCAGTCAGAACCAGTAGCCAAACTTATAGGATTGGTCCATACTTCATTTTTAAATTGTCTAAAATTTAAGCTGGCATTCATGTCCTCATCACTGGAAATCCAAGTCAATGACAAGTTACCATTATTTGAAACTAGACTAGGTTGTGCATTATTGTTGTCATGTAAGAAAGATATTTCTTCTATTATAATTTCATTAGAACTACAAGACAAAAGACTTAACAATGATAAAGCAATGACATATTTTTTCATATTACAACATCTTTAATTTATTAATCATTTCTTCAGAATCCCATTCAATTGCCCCAACAATAGTTTCAATTAATTTACCATTTTCATCAAAAATATATGATGTTGGCATAGCATAAATTCCAATTGTCTCAAACGATTTAGTTGATTTTACAAAATTAAAATCAAAATTCCATTTATTTTTAAACTTAGAAATTTTATCAACCGTTTCGTCAGAAACTAAAAAAAAAGTATATCCGAATTCTTCTAGTATTTCTTCAGCTCTTTTAATACCAGGCATTTCCTCTATACATGGGGCACACCATGTAGCCCAGTAATTAACCACAATTTTACGTTTTTTATAGACTGAGAGATCTAAATTATTATCGTATAGATCAACTAATGAGGTTTTAAGCTGCAAAGACTCTAAATCAGAAAAACTTTTATTATTTGTTATTCCTGAGTTACAACTAAATAATAAAAAACAACATAACGTATTCAGAATTATCTTTTTCAAATTTGAAATTTTAATTTAGGGAAAAAAATTTTCAGGGTTTCTTTATTTTTTTATCCCTCTTTTTAACTTTTTTAGAAACTTTAGAAGACTTATTTAGCAAGTTTTTTCTGCTATTGAACTTTTCAGCACTTACATTGGTTTTAACAACAATTACCCCTGCAGCTCCTTCACTTCCATACTTATTTGTTGAAGCCAATCCATTTAGAAGTTCAACATAGTCCACTTGACTTACGGTTAATGACGGCGGATAATTATATATCACACCATCAATTTCCCATAGAACCTCATCTCCGGCAGTTTTTAAGGATTGTCTTCCTCTAATGGCAATATTGTGATTACCCATTCTATCAATAATTTTTCTAGCTCCAGGAATTCTATTAGCAAGTGCGTCAACTAGTGACATAGATAAAATAGCATTTTGTTGAGCATTTGCAATCTCATTTTCCTGAGTTACAGATAAATTAGAAAATAGTAGGACTAAAACTATAAATATCTTTTTCATTTTAATTAAACAAATTTAAAAAAAGTCTAAGTAAATTAAGGTAATTCACCAATTTTTTTGTTATATACAAAAGTATAAATTTATTATTGTAATTAATTATAAAACAGTTATATAGGTATAATAATTTTACTATATTTACAGGCTGGCTACTAAATTATGCTTAAAAAAACATTTGATATAAATCGAATTTACTTTCCTGACGGGGTAAGATCTGTGTATCTCGATGGAAGAAGAGTAAAAAAAGAGGATATTCAAATTGAAAGAAGTTTTCTTGAATTTGAGTCTTCTGATATTGATGTTGCTAATTTGCCAGATCATATAAAATATCTTCCCAGAAAACAAGCTGCTGATTATCTTGGACTTAGTGAGAGTACTCTTATCAGATATCATGAAAAAGGAAAATTAACTTGGATAACACGCAGAAATAGAACCCCAATATATTCAAGAGAGTCTCTAGATTTTTTTAACAAAACAAATCACTAAAAACATTAACTTAGATTATCATTCTAAGAATAATGATAATAAACTTTCATACTGTAAGTCTTAAAAAAAAATTTCCTCTTCAAATTAGTAGAGGCATACATGATAGGTCGCAGAATCTTTTTATTGAAATCATAAAAGATGGTATTACTGCATGGGGGGAATGTGCACCAGGAAAAACAGAAGGAGCATCATCAGCCAGAGAAGTTGAAATACATTTAAAAAGGTTAATTGACTCCAAAGTTGATTCACTTGCTCTATATGAAGTTAAGCAAAGAGCTAAGGAATTAAATATACCACCTTGTGCTTTTGCGGGTTTTGATATTGCATTATGGGACTGGAAGGCAAAAAAAGCTAATATGTCTTTAAAAGATTTATTAGGGCTGCCTTCACCTCATGTCCCTACATCTTTAACTGTAGGTATTAATCCTCCAGAAATTGTAAAAGAGAGGGTAGAATTAATATTAAAAAATTCTCAAGTAAGGGCTTTAAAAATTAAACTAGGTTCAAAAGAGGGGATAGAATATGATAAAATGATCTACTCTCAGGTAATAGAATCAACTAAACATTCTGATATTTCTATTAGAGTTGATGCAAATGGAGGATGGTCTTTGGAGGAAGCAAAGTTTATGATGAAATGGCTAGCTGAGAGAGGGGCAGAGTATATTGAGCAACCTCTAGTTGAAGGCGATGAAGACAAGCTTAAATTTTTATTTGAAGGTAGGCTTCTTCCTATTTTTATTGATGAATCATGTAGATCAGCTAAAGATGTTGCAGAACATTATCAATATATTGATGGAATTAATTTAAAGCTAATGAAATGTGGAGGAATTACTGAGGCTTTAAATATATTATATGTTGCAAAAGCCCATGGATTAAAGACTATGATTGGTTGTATGAGTGAATCATCAGTGAGTATATCAGCAGGAGCTTCAATTACTGGTATAATTGATTATGTAGACTTAGATTCTCATTATAATCTAGACCCAGACCCCAGTGAAGGATCTTCTATGGTAAAAGGTGTTACAATGATAAACTCGCTTCCTGGACATGGAGCAAGATTAAAAATTTAGATTCATGTTGGAGCAAAAAGATAAAATTGCAATCTGGATGGAGTCAAGCGTTGATGATGATTATGGTAAAATGGGCATTAGTGCACTTAGATATCTTGATAATGAAATTTTATGTGTTGTAGATTCAGTCTTTGCAGGTAAAAATATTTCAGGTGTTTCAATAATAAATAAAGATATTCCGATAGTTAAAAATATTTCAGAGGCAAACTTAATGGGTGCAAATGTACTTTTATTAGGGGTTTTGACTTCAGGAGGACATAGACCTAAGTCATGGGATAATGTTATAATAGAAGCCTTGAAATTTGGTATGTCAATTATTAACGGATTACATGACCAAGTCTATCCTGACTTCTCAAAATATTTAATAAAAAAAAGTCAATGGATCTGGGATACACGAGTACCTAGTTTTATACCAAAAATTGGCTCTGCTAAAGCAGCTGATTTAAAAAATAAAAGGGTTTTAATGATTGGAACTGATATGGCAGCAGGGAAAATGACTGTAGGATTAGAATTATTTTCATATTTAAAGGGCAAACAAATTAATAGTGGTTTTGTGGCTACTGGACAAGTCGGAATAACAATATCTGGAAATGGAATTCCTTTAGATGCATACAAACTTGATCATGCCTGTGGAGCTGTTGAAACAGCTGTTTTAGAGCAAAAAGAAAAAGAAATTATCATAATTGAGGGGCAAGGTTCAATTTTACATCCTGGAAGTTCAGCCACACTACCTTTAATGAGAGGCTCATGCCCAACACATATGATTTTATGTCATATAGCTAGAAATGATTCGTTAAGGTCAATTAAAGAAATTAAAATTCCAGATTTACAAAAATTTATTAAACTTAACGAAGACCTTGCTTCAGTTATTGGCACTTATTCAAAACCAAAAGTTATTGGTGTTGCTTTAAACACAACAATGATGACCGACAAAGTGGCTAAGGAATTTATAAAAAAAACTGAAAGAGACACTGGCTTACCTTCAACAGATATAGTGAGATATGGTGGAGACAAGATTTTTAGTCAATTACTTTAACTATTTACAATGATAATCAGCAGCTCTTGTTGCTATCTGATTATTTGGCTTAACATTTACTTTATAACCCAACGAGTTTGCCCAACCTTTTGTTGCAGATATTAACTTGTTAGACTTAAAACTCTCATCTGAGTTGTAATCCATATCAATTTCAACTTGAATACTAACTTGATTTGTCAGCCACTCAGCAACCTTAATACTGTATTCCGCCTCTAACCAAAGCCTTTTCCATATATCATTAATAGCTGCACATGAGGACTTGCTTAAAATATAATGAACACCTCTAGTCCCAAGTCTATACGCTATAACACTAGTGTAATTTGTTTTCTTACCCACATTTTGTGAGTCAGATCCAATATGAATTTTAGCGTGAGGATATTCTTTTAAAATAGAGAGTGTATGGTCCACCGGATCAATATTGTTTCCATTTATATCCTTAAATAATCTCATGTTCTAAAATAAATATTATTTGTAAATTAGGATATTAAGAAACCCTTAAATTGTCAAATAATGAAAAAAACTCTTGCAATTTTATTATTATCTGTATCAATTCCAACTATTCAATCACAAAGTATTAATAAATTAAAAAAGGACTTGCTAAGCTCTATAGAACAAAAAACCTCAGATCTAACCTCATTAAGTGACAAAATTTGGGCAGCAGCTGAGGTTGCATTTAGAGAAGATAAATCTGCTGAATATTTAATTGATTATGCTGAAGCAAATGGACTAATAATTGAGAAAGGTCTAGCAGGAATGCCAACTGCATTTACCGCAACCTATGGTGAAGGCAAACCAGTTATTGGGATTATTGGGGAATTTGATGCGCTACCCGGCTTATCTCAAACCACGGTCCCATATAAAGATGAATTAATTAAAGGAGGAGCTGGTCATGGCTGTGGTCATAATCTATTTGGAACAGCTAGTTTGGGTGCTGCTATTGCAATAAAAGAGTTGATTGAAAAAGGTCACCTTTCAGGAACTGTAAAATTTTTTGGAACACCTGCTGAAGAAAAGTTTTTTGGGAAACTATGGATGATAAGAGAGGGTGTTTTTGATGATGTTGATATTTGTATGGACTGGCATCCAGCAGATAATACTGAGGCTAATGTTCAACCATCTCTTGCACTTGTTGACTTTATGGTTGAATTTACTGGACAGTCTGCTCACGCTTCAATGGATCCATGGAATGCAAGGGCTGCAAATGATGCTCTAGAGTTATATACATCCGGAATTAACGCATATAGAGAACATGTTAAACCTTCGGTTAGGATGCACTATCATATCCAGGATGCAGGACAAGTTGTAAATGTCGTCCCTGACTATTCAAGAATTTGGGTTAGAGTACGAGACATTACTAAAGAAGGCTTGCAACCTGTTTATGATCAGGTAAGAAAAATGGCTGAAGGTGCAGCTATAATGGCTAATGTTGAACATAAAGTTTCTTTAATTTCAGGTATTCATGATCTTCTTCCAAATAGAGTTGGAGGTGCGGTTATGCAAAAAAACCTGGAGTATCTTGGAGATATTCAGTATTCGCAAGAGGAGATAGACTTTGCCATAGAAATACAAAGGAATAATGGAAAACCAGAATTAGGTATTGACGGTAAGATTCGTTCATTAAGAGAAACTCTAGAAAGTCCAGGAGGCGGTTCCACTGATGTGGGAGATGTAAGTTATAATGTTCCAGTAATTAGCTTAGAAGCTACAACAGCACCTAAAGGTGTTCCATGGCATTCATGGTCAGTTGTTGCTAGTTCTGGTATGTCTATAGGTCATAAAGGTATGCTTCATGCAGCTAAAGCTCTTGGAATGACAATGATTGATATATTTAAAAATAACAAATTACGAGAGGATATTAAAAAAGAGTTTGATGAAAGAATTGGAGATTATGAGTATGATCCATTTCTAGATCCAGGTCCACCTCCAATAGACTATGTAGATTAAATCCAAGATCTAGACTTCATCTCTTTTGTTACTAAACCTGATAAATATATTATTGCAATCATATTAGGAATTGCCATTAATGCAAAGGCAATATCAATTAATCCAATAACAATTTCAACAGTAAGGATTGATGATATAATTATTGCAGCTATATAAATTAAATTATAATATTTCCCATTTTTTGGTGTTGTCAAAAAACCAAAACACTTCACGCCGTAATATGAATATGTGAAAAGTGTAGATATTCCAAATATTGAAATCATAATAATCAAAATATAATCGCCAAAACCAAAGAATAACCTTCTAAATGCCTCTAAAGAAAGAACAATACCATTTAGATCACTTTCAAGATAAGCTCCACTTATAATGATAATTAATCCAGTTATTGTGCATACTAAAATTGTATCTAAAATTGGGCCAAGCATACCTACTAGCCCCTCATCTGTTCCACGTGTAGTAGATGACTGACCATGGTAAATAGGAGCTAAACCTACTCCACTCTCACTTGAAAAAACAGCTCTACGAATTCCAATTAAAATAAGCCCCCAAAAACCGCCTTGAACCATTGTATTAAAATTAAAAGCCTCACTAAATATTAATAAAAAAGTTGAAGGAATAACACTTGCATTTGATATTAAAATAAATAATCCTAAAATGAAATAAATGACTACCATGATTGGTACTAATCCTGAGGTTACACGTACAATAGACTTAAGCCCTCCAAAGATTACAAAAGAAGTAAAAATTGTAAAGACGACACCTATTATAAGTTTCCAGTTACCATTACCTATATCAAACATAGCATTTGGGTTAAGAACATCTATGTATGATTGAGTCAGTTGATTTGCTGTAAATGCAGGAAGGACCCCAACCAACCCTGCAAGGGAAAACCATATAGCTAGAGTTTTACCCCATCTTTTTATTCCTAATGCCATAAAATACATAGGACCACCTAAATAGTCTCCATTTTCATCTTTTTCTCTTAAGGTAACAGCTAATGAGCAGGAAAAAAATTTAATTGTAGCACCAATAAGTGCAGTAACCCACATCCAAACAAGGACACCAGGACCACCTTGGTGAATTGCAATAGAAACACCTGAAATATTTCCAAGACCAACAGTTGCAGCAAGAACAGCTGATAATGCCTGAAATCTTGAAATACCAATTTTTGAATTTTCATTTTTTAAAAGCAGTTTGAAACCATGATTAATTTTTATTAAAGGGCTTGCCCTAGAAATAAATGTTAAATAAATTCCGCCTCCAATTATTAGGACAAGCATTAACCAATTTAATGGAACAATAACCTGATTTATATAGTCCTCAATAATCTCAAATGATTCAAGCATATTGTAAATTAATCATTAAATTTTGAAATGAATACTTTCTTTTTTAAATTATATTAAAATAAAAAATTATGCAATCTAGACGCCAATGGTTCAAGTCTTCAATAGGTTTGGGTGGGTTAATGATAACACCATCAATTTTGACTGCTGAAGAAATTAAAAAATATAACCCAAGACCTTTATCCAAAATAGTTAAGCTAAGCTCAAATGAAAATCCATACGGTCCATCAGAGAGAGTAAGAAATGCAATTATTAAGTCATTTGACGATGCATGTCGATACCCTTATGAATACATTTTAGAGCTACAGAACATATTAGCAAAGAAACATAATGTTAACCCTGAAAGTATTGTAATAACTGGAGGTTCAAATGAAGCATTAAGGGTTACTGGTTTGGCAGTCGCAGATCAAGGGGGAGATATAGTGGCTGGACAACCAACATATCTTGCTTTAATGAATTATGCAGAAGCATGGGGTGGAAAGATAAATTGGGTTTCAGTTGATTCAAATAAAGGATATGATTTGGTTGAAATAGAAAAAAAAATAAATGAAAAAACTAAAATGGTTTTTATTGCAAATCCAAATAATCCTACTGGAACATTGCTAGAAAAATCATCACTAAGTAAATTCTGTGAAAGAGTCTCTGAAAAAACTTTGGTATTCTGTGATGAGGCTTACTACGATTATATTAATGAGCCTGACTACCCTTCAATGGATTACTTGGTAAGACAAGATAAAGATATAATTATCTCCAGAACATTTTCGAAAGTTTATGGAATGGCTGGACTAAGAATTGGTTATTTGGTTTTAAAACCAGAATTAGCAGATAAACTATTTGGAGAGTACTCTCCATATGGTAGAAAAAAAATAATGGCTCAGACAAATGTCCTTGCAGTTGCTGCTGCAATTGAGGCATTAAAGGATAATGATTTTTATGCTTTTTCATTAAAAAAAGCTAATGAGGAAAAAGACAAGATATATAAACTATTAGATTATTTGGATCTAAAATATGTTGAGTCGAGTACTAACTTTGTATTTTTCGAATCTAAAAAACATATTGATGCTCTATCAAAACAAATGATAGATAAAGGAGTTCTTGTAGGACGGCCATTTCCGCCTTTCTATGATTGGTGTAGAATTAGCACTGGAACAAGTCAGGAGGTTGACATATTTATCAATGCTATGTTAGAATTATATTCTTAATAAATATGTTTTTTTAATTTTTAGAATTTAAATCTTTTGAAATTGCCGATAGTATATTTGAGTAATTTTTGTTCTCCGGATACCTTTTTAATAAATCTTTTACGAGGATAAGAGCTTTATTACTTTGATTTGTGAAAATATAGTTTCTTAACATTAGTTCATTTGTCATTAAATCTAATTTATTTATTTCTAGAGAGTAATCTAAAAGCCTTATCGATTCATAATAGTTACCTTCATTAAAGTAATAACGAGACAAATAAGTTGATATTGGGACTACATTTGAAGATAGATTAGGTATTTTATAATTTATTTTTTTAACCTCATTTAAACTCATTGAAAATTTGTTATTCTTATAATCGTCCATTAAAACACCTTGAAATTTTAAGGATTGATATTCATAATTGGATATAACTATTGAGGGAATTAGCAAAACAATCAAAACTGGTAAAATATTTGATTTTTTACTCTCAAAATTTTTGTTATTTAATATGAATGCACAACAAATAATAAAAGGAATATACTCTTGAGTTCTATGGATAGGAAAATTGATAAGGCTATTTGTAGTAAATATAATTAGAGCTATTGTTAAGGGAATGAAAACTTTTTTCTCTCTGTTTTCAAGGATATTTTTAAATAATTTTCCAAAAAATGTTAGGTAAATTAATAACCCTATTAGACCACTCTCCATTAAAATCTGAAGAAAGTCATTATGAGTATAATATGGTACTAAAACTGAATTGCTTTTATAGCTATTATTAATAGATTTATACTTCCAAGATCCAAGACCATTTCCATTTATGGGTTTTTCACTAAATAAACTCAATGCTGAAGTATAAAAACTTAGCCTTTGATTTATTGACTCATCACCGGATAAATTTTCAAAAGTATAATCTTTTTCAATCTTATTTTGAAAATCATTATTATCAAAGTATAAAAAAAATAAACAAGAAATTAATATGGGAAAAACCATCTTTTTTCTTGAAGATTTTATTAAAATAAAATACAAAAAATAAATTACAAGAGCAGAAATTATTCCTAGTCTACTTTGAAGTATTATTATTGAGAATAAAGTTATTATCTCAAGAACTTTTAATATTAACTTTTTATTAAAGGATTGTGAATGATCTATTATATAAATTAAAAAAATCAATTTAAACACCAGTGAAGAGCTACTGATATTTCTATTTTGAGATATTCCAGTAAAAGAATCTTTAAAAGAAAAAAAATCAATGAGTGTGTATATGCTTTCAAATAAAAGAGAACCTGTAAAAATTAAGCATATGAATAAAAAGGGATCACTAATTTTTATGATTGCTAAATAACAAGCATAGAAAACAGACACAATTATTATTAATTTATAAAGTGTTATTAAACTTTCATTAATATTATCAGATGTTAAACAATTAAAAAAAAGATAAACACCAGATAGAATAACAATTGTAGAATTTTTAAAATTTATTTTATTTTGACTAATAAAATTCTCATAAAAAAGAAAAAAAATCGTAACAAATCCAATAGAAATCCATCTGATAGGGTTATTATCGATTGCACCAAATCCAGGAAGTAATGTGCAAAGGGAAATAACGATTAAATATATTTTATTTACTGAGTAGTTACCATCAAGTTTAAATGTTTCAAGCATTACTCTTTATATATTATGTATGTTGCTTTAACCCCAGTTGCGAGGTTCCATCTATTTGTTCCAACTAATTTACCTTGATCATCATAAACAATAATTTCTGCTGTGTTTGGCCCTGAACTTCCTTGGTTTAAAGCAACAAAATCAACAACATTAAAACCGCTTTTAAGGTCCAGTTTAAATCCTTTTGCTTTCTCTGTTAATAATATTGCAGGCATTACAACATTTTCATTTACTTCGACCTTTATTAAATCTCCATCAGGATATTCATGGTCTCTTAGTATAATATTTACATACTCACCATCATTTCTAATCTCTCCAAGGAATTGATCTACTTTAAACTTATTAATATTTTTATTAGATTCATTATTCTTTCTATTTAGTTTTGAACGATATAGATCATTTGAGTTAATGAATTTTTCAGGTTTCTTTTGTTTTACACCTGCATCTGGAAAAAAATTCTTTTTGTTTTTATTTTCTAGTTTTTTTAAAAATGGATTCTCTTTTTCTTTGATATTCAGAAGTGATTTTTTAGACTCAGAACTTGAAGAAAAAAGGGAAGATCCAGATGAGTTGTTTGAATTTTCTTGAGAATAACTAATTCCTACAATCAACATTGAAAGCACTAAAAAAACTATATATTTATTATATTGAATCAACTCTAATAATTTTACACTAAGATAACCCTTTAACATGCAATTAGAAAACATAGATTGGCTTATAATATCATTGTTCTTTATAATAACATTAATAATTGGGGTTCTTGTTTCTAAAAAATCTGGAAAAGATGTTACAGAGTTTTTCCTTTCTGGTAGAAAGATGCCGTGGTGGTTGCTTGGTATATCAATGGTGGCCACAACATTTTCCGCTGATACACCAAACCTAGTAACAGATATTGTTAGAACTAATGGTGTTGCTGGCAATTGGGTGTGGTGGGCCTTTCTGCTTACAGGAATGTTAACAGTTTTTGTTTATGCCAAGCTTTGGAGAAGATCCAAAGTATTAACTGACTTAGAATTTTATGAACTTAGATATAGCGGGAAAGGAGCTGCTTTTTTAAGAGGGTTTCGAGCATTTTACCTGGGTGCAGTTTTCAATATACTTATTATGGCAAGTGTATGTCTTGCTGGAATTAAAATAGGTGGAGCGTTATTGGGCTTAAGCCCAGTTGAAACACTTCTTATTTCATGTGCAATTACAGTACTCTATAGTTCAATAGGTGGTCTAAGAGGAATTATAATAACAGATTTTTTTCAATTTATTTTGGCAATGATTGCTACTTTTTGGGCAGCTTATGAGATTATTTCTCTTCCTCAGATTCAGGGATTGACCAATCTTCTCAATCACCCTAATGTAGTTCCAAAGCTTAGTTTAATTCCGGATATAGCAGACACAGATTTATTTGTTGCTGTATTTATAATCCCACTTGCAGTTCAGTGGTGGGCTGTTTGGTATCCTGGAGCAGAACCGGGAGGTGGCGGATATGTTGCTCAAAGAATGTTATCTGCTAAAGATGAAAAAAATGCAATTTGGGCTACTCTGCTTTTTAATTTTATGCACTATGCTGTAAGACCATGGCCTTGGATCTTAATTGCACTAGCATCTATTGTTGTATTTCCTGACTTAGAATCTCTTCAGCTAGCTTTTCCAAATACTATAGTTGGAAATGATCTTGCATATCCAGCTATGATCTCTTTTTTACCATCAGGATTATTAGGCCTTCTGGTTGCATCATTAATAGCAGCTTTTATGTCAACAATATCAACCCATTTAAACTGGGGTTCGTCATATTTAGTACATGATTTTTACAGAAGGTTTTTTGTTACTGATAAATCAGAGAAACATTATGTATTAATGGGAAGAGTATTCACTGTATTGTTGATGATTATATCTGCATTCTTTGCCCTTTATTTGAATAACTCACTTCAAGCATTTGGAATAATTCTTCAAATTGGTGCTGGGACAGGTTTAATATTTATTCTGAGATGGTTCTGGTACAGAATAAACGTATATAGTGAATTATCAGCAATGATAGTATCCTTTTTGGTTGCTTTAGCTTTTGAATTTATAATACCTAATAATTTTTCAGTTGAGGAAAAACTTATTATTGGTGTAACAATAACAACCATTTCATGGTTAATTATAACAATGATTACACCTCCATCAAGTATGGATACTCTGCAAAATTTTTATAAAAAAATTCAACCTGGTGGTCCTGGATGGAAAAAGATAGTCAAAGAATCAGAGGAGAATGGTATAATTATTACTGGTAAAAAAGAAAAATGGGATGTTCCGAGTGGAATATTATGTATGGTTTTTGGAAGTATATCTGTTTATAGCATTCTTTTTGGGATAGGTTATATTTTATATTCAAAAATCACATTAGGCCTAGTATTTATATTAATATCTGCTTTTTCAGTTGTCATTCTTATGAAATTCTGGAAACGACTCTCTACAGAAGATAATTAACCAACAAGCATACCAACAAAAGTCGCAGATAATAATGATACTAATGTACCAGCTATCATTGCTTTAAATCCCAATTCAGTCAATAATATTGACTTCCCGGGAGCAAGTATTCCAATCCCCCCAATTTGTATTCCTATAGATGCAAAATTTGCAAAACCACACAGCATAATAGTTGCCATAATTACAGACTTTTGATAGGTTAGATGAAGAGCACTAGTTATATCTTTTAGACTAGCTAATTCAATATATGCAACAAACTCACTTGCAGCAAGTTTGACCCCTAGAAGCTGCCCCATGAGAGTTATATCCTCTCTAGCCACACCAATTAGCCACATCAAAGGAGCAAATAAATACCCTAATACTAATTCTAGTGAAAAAGAATCATAGATTGTATTTTTTTCAATCCATACATTTAAGCCAAAAACTTTAGCTAATTGAAAGAAAACACCATTTATAAGTGCAATAAGAGCAAGAAATACAAGCAACATTGCACCAACATTAACAGCCATTTTAATTCCGTCTCTAGTACCGTTTGTAATTGCTGACAGTAAATTTGTACCTGTAATTTCAGTACTTATCTCTATTTCTTTGTCTACCTTCTCAGTCTGAGGAAACATTATTTTTGAAATAACAATGGCACCAGGAGCCGCCATTACTGAGGCAATAATTAAGTTTTTAGCAACTTCTATTCTTTGAGCAGGGTCATCACCTCCAAGAAATCCAATGTATGCTGCTAGAACGCTACCTGCCACAGTTGCCATACCACCTGTCATTAATAGAAAATATTCTGATCTGTTCATTTTATCAAGGTACCCCTTAACTAGAAGAGGAGCTTCAGTCTGTCCTAGAAAAATATTACCAGCTACTGCTAAACTTTCTTGACCAGATATATTTAAAAGTTTAGTTAGCATCCATGCTAAACCAGAAACAATTCTTTGAATAATTTGGTAATAATATAGTACTGATGTTAGAGCAGAAAAGAAAATAATAACAGGAAGAACTTGAAATACAAATATCTCACCATACTTAGAGGAGTCTGCTAGTTCTCCAAAAAGAATTCTGGAGCCTTGATTTGTATATGTTACGATAGCTAGAAAACCCTGACCAATTTTTTCAAAAATCATTCTAACAAAATCAACTTTTAGAACGGCAATAGCTATAAGGAACTGGCTTGAAATACCAATTGTAATAGTTTTCCAATCAATTTTCCTTTTATTATTACTAAGTAAAAATGCAATCAAAATAACAGAGCTTAACCCTATTAACCCCCTTATGATTGACATTACTGAAATTCCTTCGTGTGGAATTAATTCCATTAAAAAAGTTTTACTAAAAATAATAAATATTCTTAGCTTTGAGTCAGATTTTACTCTATATATGAAAGCCTATTTAAATTCAATCCTTTTTGTTTTGTTGATATCAATCTCATGCAGTGGATCTAAATCTGATTTAAATGATTTTAATACGTCAAGTGGTGTAAACCAAAATTTAAACTTAAATCAAGAAAGCAATAATACTCAGGGAAACAATTCTTCTAGTCAAACAACCTCCAATTACTCTTTTGGTAACGAGTTGGTTTGGAGTGATGAGTTTGATGTAGATTCATCTTTTGGAATTCCAGCTGTGTCCTCTGATAAATGGAATATTGAGACTGAAGCGCCCAATAATGGTAGTTGGTACAATGGAGAACTTCAGTATTACACAGATAAACAAGATAATATCAAAGTTGAGGATGGTCTTCTGAAAATTACAGCTAAATATGAAAGCTTTCTTGGTAAAAACTACACATCAGCAAGAATTAATACTCAAGATAAATTTGAATTTACATATGGCCGAGTTGAGATGAAAGCAAAACTCCCAAATTGGGAGGGAATGTGGCCTGCATTTTGGATGCTTGGTGCAAATATTGATGAAGTTAGTTGGCCTAATTGTGGAGAGTTAGACATATTGGAGCATGGAGATTACGTCAAAGACACAACTAACAATGATCCAGGTTTAATTTCTTCAGCTGTTCATTATGGCCCTCAAGATTACTCTAGACAGGCCACATATGTTCCAAATAAAATTTTTTTTGATACTGGTCAAGAAAGGTTTATCAGAGCTGAAAAAATTATTGACAATCCATTTGAGGAATTTCATACTTATGCAATTCAATGGACACCTGATAAAATTCAATTTTTTGTTGATGAAGAAATGTACTTTGAATATCCAATGCAATCACAACATTCACCATTTGACAAACCATTTTTTTTACTTATAAACCTTGCTGTTGGTGGACATTGGACTGATGGATATGTAGCCCCGGGTTTTACTGATGTAACTTATGAGATTGACTATGTTAGGGTATATCAATAAACTATTTTTATTAGCTCCATTTTTTGTTTTCAGTAATTTGCAGGATTCAATTCAAATTATAGATCTTGAAAATGTAATTGTTAAATCAACGAGAATCAATATTACTCAAAAGCAGGCACCTTTATCAGTTACACTAAAAAGTTTTAATGAGGATAGAAATTTCAGTTCTCAATCTTCCTTTTCTGATTTTATTAAAAACACACCAGGTGTGTTTACAACTTCATCAAACAACTTCTCACAAGATATGAGGATTTCTATAAGAGGATTTGGTGCAAGATCTGCATTTGGTATAAGAGGAATAAAATTAATAGTTGATGGGATTCCAGAGACAACACCTGACGGTCAAAGTCAATTAGATAATCTCCCACTAGGGTTAATTTCAAACATTGAGATACTAAGAGGTCCAAATGCAAATTTATACGGTAACTCATCAGGTGGAGTAATAAGTATAAATACTCTGTCAAATCCTAGTGACAAATATTATAGGAGCTCAGGAATTTTTGGAGCTTATCAATATCAGTCGATTCAAAGAACAAGGGTTTTGAACTGGAAAAATTCCAACCTAATAATTCATTATGATAAGAGAAGATCTAACGGTTACAGAGATCAAAGTAATTATAAATCTACGATACTGAATCTTAAATATATTAACGAGTTAGATCAAAAGAATAAGATTGTTTGGCAGATAAATTATACGGATAGTCCTTATGCTTATGATTCAGGTGGTCTCAAACTAAATGAAGTTGAAAATGATCGAAGACAGGCAAGAAATAATAATATTGATTATGACACTTATGAAAAGGTAAAGCATATAAAGACGGGTATATCATGGAATTATAAGAAAAGTGAAAACTCCTTTTTTGACAGTTATTTCTTTTATCAACAGAGAGATTTTTATTCAAAATTACCGTTTAACTATGGAGGAATTATTTCAATAGATAGAGATTATTATGGATTTGGAACAAAATTCACAAGAAATAAAAATTTTGAGAATAGAAACAACTCTTTTCTAGTAGGCGTTGATCATTTGAGCCAATCAGATGATAGAAAAAGATTTAAAAACAACTTTGGAATAAAAGGAGATAAAACTCTTGGTCAAATGGAAAACTTTGACACAACAGGTGTCTATCTTGTTAGTCAAACTACTTTCAATTCAGGACTGCTATTAAGATATGGAGTTAGATACGATATCAACTCTATTGGCATTGACTCAAATAACAAGGTTAATCTTGATAAGATTAATCCTTCTTTAGGATTATCATACTCAATTAACTCATCTGACAACCTTTTCTTTTCCTTTGGAACAAGCTTTGAAACACCAACCTTAAATGAGCTATCAAACAACCCTGATGGAACGGGTTTCAATAAAGATTTAAAATCCAACAATGCCATAAACTATGAGTTTGGATGGAGAAAATCACTATCAAATATAGCTTTCGAAGCATTGGCCTATATTACAAATTCAGATAATGAAATTTTACCTTACGAAATTGAACTATTTCCAGGTAAAAACTTTTACAGAAATGTGGGATCAACATTAAGACAAGGGATTGAGCTAAGTTCTTCGCTTTCTTTTAAAGGCGGTATGTTTAATCTTAACTACACATTAAGTAAAAATAGATTTAAGGATTTTATTCTAGATGGCAATGACCTCTCAGAAAACTTAATTCCTGGTATTCCAAGTCAAATGCTAGATTTGGAAGTACTATTCAAATTGTCCAAAAAAAGTAGGTTAATACTATCTAATCGTTTAATAGGAGAGAGGTATGCTGATAATCTTAATGAAACTCTTGTTGGTTCATATAACATTTTTAATGTTAAATATTCAAAAGAGATTTTTAAACAGAGTGAGTTTTCTTTAGGGGTTAACAATCTTTTTAATGAAGAATTCTATGATAACATAAGGATAAATGCCTTCGGAAAAAGATACTATGAGCCAGCTCCAAAAAGAAATTTTTATTTTGGCATTAATTTTTCATTTTGATTAGAATTTTAAAATTTTTATTAATTCTCTCTATTTCTATGCCTATTTATACTCAGTCAGAGTATATCTATGTTCTTGGTAATACTCAGGATGCAGGTATGCCACACATAGGTTGTAAACATCAGTTTTGTCTAGATAATTTTAATATGTATGAGGAGTATTTTGTAACCTCAATTGCTGTTGTTAATTCAGATCTGAAAAAATATATTCTTTTTGAGGCAACACCTGACATTACTTATCAGTTAAACTATTTAAAGAGCAATATTTTTCAAGAATTTCTTCTCCCTGAAGCCATATACATTACCCATGCCCATATTGGACATTATACTGGACTAATGTATTTTGGAAGAGAAGCATTAGGTTCAAAAAACCTTTTGGTTAAGGTTCTTCCCAAAATGAGTAATTTTTTGAAAACAAACGGTCCATGGAGTCAATTAGTTACCCTAAACAACATTCAAATCCAAAATACAAAATTTGATGTAAGCAATTCGGAACTAAACAATATAGAAGTAACTCCAATTAAAGTTCCTCATAGAGATGAGTATTCTGAGACAGCAGGCTATATCATAATTGGAAAAAATAAAAAAGCTTTATTTATACCAGATATAGATAAATGGGAGAAATGGGATAAAAACCTGATAGACCTAGTTAAGGATTTTGATTATTTACTATTAGATGCCACTTTCTATGATTCTAACGAGATAAATAGAGATATCAGTGAAATTCCTCATCCTATAGTATCTGAGACAATTAATCTTCTTAATAGTTTAAGCAAAAAGAATAAGAGTAAGGTTTATTTTATTCATATGAACCACACTAACCATATGTTAAACCCGAATAGTGATTTATCAAAATCAATTATTAACAAAGGCTTCAATATTGCAAGGCTTGGACAAAAACTATACCTATAACACTTAAGATTGAAGCTTAGCTGCTATTTCTTGAACTTCATTAAGCACTCTTAGCAAGTTCCCACCCCATAATTTTGATATTTCTGACTCACTGTAACCTCTTTCTCTTAGTGCAGAAGTAACATTCATAGTCTCAGAGGCGTCTTCCCAACCAATAATTCCTCCACCTCCATCAAAGTCTGAGCTTATTCCGACATGATCGATTCCAATTTTTTCTACCATGTAATCTATATGATCCATAAAATCATCCATATTTGCAGGAGGATCTTCACGATCAGTTAAAAAGAAGTCTAGAGCTGTAGTTTGAATCACACCTCCGTTTTCCTTGATCCAGTTAAGCTGCTCGTCATCAACATTTCTTGGATGATCTCTAAGCGCTCGTGCTGAAGAGTGAGATGCAATTATTGGGGCTTTACTTAATTCGGCCATTTGCCTTATCGCTTCTTTTGAAGGGTGTGATATATCAATTATTATTCCGTAGTAGTTAAGAAGTTCAACAACTTCTTTCCCTAAATCACTTAAACCGCTGTGAAGTGCAGTTCCGTCAAACTCTCCAGTATTTGAATCAGAAAACTGACTATGGCCATTGTGAGCAAGGGATACATATCTAGCTCCTCTTTCCCAGAACCTTTTCACATTAGAGGTATCAAGACCCATAGAATAGGCATTTTCTACTCCAATCATTATAACTTTTTTGCCTTTTGCAAGTATTCTTGTTACATCATCCGAGGTAAGGGCAAGTTCAACCTGATCAGGCGCATATACATTAACTAAACGATTAATTGCATCAAACTTTGAGATAGCATTTTCATAAGCAGCTTCATACCCTTCTTCATTAAGTTCACCTTGAGCAGTGTATACTACAAGCCAAGCAACATCAAGCTCACCTTCAATCATATTGGGTAAATTAAATTGAGTATCTGTATTCATTGTATAGTTAAGAGAATCGGTGAAATTCTTGACATCTATATCTATGTGAGTATCAATTGTTATTATTTGCTCTTCGGGATTATTACATCCAATAATTGTAGTTGATATAATTAAGGCAAAAAATAAGTTTTTATTCATTTTTTAAGTTTTTATTAACTTTTTATTTATATGATAATCAATGAGTTATGTTGTTTTTTTAATATTTGGCACAGTATTTGTAGTTGTGTGTGTGTACATTAAATATGTAACATGAACGTTCATATGAAAAATACAAACTTTAAATATAAATTAAATTTTAAAACAATGAAAAAAGGATTATTAACCCTTTTGGCTGCCTCACTTGTATTTGTGGGTTGTCAAAATTATGATGATCAATTTGATGATTTAAACGCACAAATTAGTGCTTTAAAATCTCAGGTTGACGGTTTAGCATCTTTATCAGGTCAAGTGGCTTCACTTTCTGGATCAATTTCTGGTCTTCAGGCTGGTGTAACTGCTGCTCAAGCTGCTGCTTCTTCTGCAAGTTCTGCTGCAAGTTCGATCGATCTTACAGGTCTATCTACATCTTTAGCAACCTTACAGGCTGAAGTAGACGCTGTTCAAGCTTCACTTGCTACTACTGCTACAGCTTCAGCTGTTGCAACACTGCAAGCTGAGATTGACGCAATTGAGGCTGATGTTGATGAATTACTTGCTACAAGTAATGTATATAACCAAAACCTAACAATTTCTAGTGCATCTACTCTTGATGCTGCTGTTGCTCTTGGGAGTAACATCAACATCGTAAATGGTTCAGTAACTATTACTCAATCATCTACAATGGATGCTACTAAGTTACAGACAGTGATTGATAAAATCTTTACTGTTACTGGTAACTTCTCATATACTGCTGCTAACACAAATGTTACTGCAATGACTTTCAACAAATTAGCTTCTGCTGGTGATGTTACTTTAAAAGTTAACGGACCTATCTCTGCTAGTGCGTTAGTTACTGCTGGAACTCTTACTTTAGATGATTCTTACATCTCTAAAGTAACTTCTATTAATCTAGATGCTTTAACTACAGTTACTGAGATACAAACTGATTCTGGAGGAACTGATAACATCGTATTTACATCAGCTACTGATGTACAATTAGGTGCATTAGCGTCTTACCCAGGTGCTGGTTCTGATTATGGTTTAACAATTACGACTAAAGCTGATGCTACATTAGACATCGGTAGTCTTGATGATGTTAAAACTGATGGAACTGCTGCTCCAGTTGCTTTAGCTTTAAACGGTCCAAAAGATGTAACTATATCTAATATGACTGCTTACGCTGGATCTCTTAGTTTAACTAATGTAGAGAATGCAACAATTACTGGATTTAAAGGACCTATTACTGTAAATGGTGGTGTTGAAAATATCACTATGACAGATGTAGAGGACTTTGCATTTAGTTCAGCTACTGCTTTGAAAACAGTTACTTTAGATGTTGATAAAGCTTCTGACCCAGCATTAACTGCTACTCAGACAGCTCCTTCAGCATATGGTGCTGCTGTTACAGGGTATACAAGTCCTACTCCAGCTTTAGCTTTTGCTAGTATGGCTAATTTAACTTCTGTAACATTAACTGGATTTTACCAAAGTTTATCTTTTACAAGTTTAGCTAATTTAGCTTCTCTTGATATAGATGTTACAACAGGTGATCTAACAATTACTGATAATGACAACTTAACAACTTTAGATGTTACTGGTTCAGAAATTGGTAATGTAACAGTTACAAATAACGATGGAATTGCTACTGTTGATTTAGATCACACTACTGATCTTAACTTCTACGGTACAACTGCTGATAGAAAATCTGTTGCTATGACAGTTACTGGAAACAGCGAAATGACATTATTCCACAACACAGGTGCTACTAACATAATGACGTTTAACCTATCTAGTAATGCAAAACTTGCTACAGTTAAACTTACAGGTATGACAGGAATAGGAACTGCTACTACAACTTCTAATCCAGTAGTTGACGTTTATAGTAACGCATTAGTTGCTTCAAGCGCATCAGATACAGATGACGGATTAACTCAATACTCTATTGATGGTACGAATGACGCAAGTGACCTAGGTAGTTTTACTACTACTTCTGGTATGGAAACGATAAAAACTTATTTAACTGCAGTAAATTTAAACGCTAAATCTGATGCTAACGTTCACTTTGATACAGTTCAGCTTCACAACATTGCTGCTGATGCTGCAACATCAAGTGAAACTGCAGGTGATCAAAACTCAGGTAATGCTGTTTCTTACTCTTCAGAGGGTAATAACGACGTTACTTTAGTTTATTCAAACACTGCATCAACTTTAACGACTACAACATCAGGTGATAACGCTGCTGTTAAGCAAAAAACTGCTTGGTTAATAGATGTTTCTTCGGTAAGTACTCTAGCTTTAAAGCTTGGTTCTGCTGGTAATACAGCTGGTGTTGATATACTAGAAACAGATGGAACGTTTGGTACACTAACATTAACTGGGAACAACACCCTTGATGTTGCTGAACTGACTTCTGCTGCTTCTACTTCAAGAGCTACAACAGTTGGTGTAACATTAACTGCTGCTGCTACTGGTAATCCAGTATTACCAACTATTCAATTTATGACATCTGTATCTTCAGCTGAAGGTTCTAATGGTGAGGCATATACGAATACAGAGGCGAGTGATTTAAGTTATACTACAACTTATGCTGGTGCTGCTGTACCTTCATACTTAACAACATATGATGTGTTTACACTATCATATGGAGGTAATTCTGTGACTGCTACTCTTGCTGCAAACGCAATAACAGGGGCAATTGCTGCTGCAAATATTGCTTCTACTTTAATGGATGCATGGAATACTAAGTATAGTACAGGTAGTACGTCTGGAGCACTTAGTGCTTGGACAACAGGAGTACTTTCTACAGCTCTTATTACTGCACCAACTCTTAGAGATTCAAGATCAGGTGGTAGATTCTTCACAGATACTGCTGCTGTAACTTGGACTCCTGCAACTGCTGCGCAAGCATCATTGGCAACGTCTGGTGTAATAACTCAGACAGTAATGTCTTGGACTATTGGTTCTACGGATGCTACAACTGATAACGGAGCTACAGGTACTGATATTGTACTTGCTATTGAAGAAACAGTTGCTGGTAATGGAATGGCAAACAGACTTACAGGACATGCAAGTTTAATTGGTGATGGAACTGCTATTGGTACAGTAGAGAATAGTCTATCGAACTCATTTGGTCTTGTTACCAACTTAATTTCTGTAGGTAGTTCGGCTGTTAATACAGGTACAACGACAAACATTTTCCCTTCTGATGCAAGAGGAGATGTGGTTGTTGGTGTAACTGCTAATGCTGGTACAACTGCAACAACAGGTACTGCAAGAACTACATATACTAGACTTCACTGGCTAGGATAAAAAGTGTAATTTCTTGAGATATTAAACCCTCCTTTACGGAGGGTTTTTTATTTTTGTATAGTATGAGACTAAACAATACTTTAATCTATTTATATATACTCGTCGGACTAATGCCTTATTTTGGCACTGCTGACAAAATGCATCCACAAACATTATATATATCTATTTTAAATATAATCAGTATTGGAGTAATACTTTATCAAAATGGCATACCCAAGACATTCAAAAAATTATTGAAAATATCATATTACAAACAATTTGTCTTCTATTTTGTCTTTTTAATATTTGCAATTTTAAGTGTTTTACAAGCTATAAATGAAATTCAATCAATGATTACTCTTGCTGAGATCTTATCTCAGTTTTTTGCTTTTTTAATTTTGATTTATCTAGTTTCAAATTTAAAGAATGTTAAAAGCTTTTTTATAAATTCAATTGTTATATTATGTGTAATTGAGTTATTTTCAACGATATACCCATATTTGGCAGATATTTTTAGATTAGGGTACCCAATAAATAGATCTCTAGAATATAGGGGTGTTTCGGGTAGTGTAAACATTATATCATATTTATTACTAATGAAGTTGCCATTTATATACTATTTATCTGTTGTTAAGAAAAAGTATCGAATCTTTTTTATTTTAATTTCAGTATCAATTTTATATTCAATTATAGTAATTCATCAAACAAGAAGTGCAATAATTTTAAGTTTTTTAGTGTCTATATTTATTTTACTTGTTTTTATTTATAACAGTTTCATAGATAAAAAAGGTAAATTGTTTAGTCTAAAAAGCT